>CAZLJT010000030.1:0-21883 GCA_964559905.1 uncultured Aquiflexum sp. | reverse complement strand
GGTGATTTCCATCCCAGCATCATTGACTACGCCTTTGATTTCATCGGCATAGGTCTTACTTTCAGCAGCTTTTTGAAGGTCTATCATTCTTCCGTCCCAAGATGGAATCTGCACACCTTTATAGCCTACATTAGACATCCATTCACAAATACTTTTTAAATTATTGAATGGCGCCACATCATCAGCAAATTGCGCCAAAAATATCGCCGGTCCTTTAATGGTTTTCATAGGTTTATTATATTTTTTGATTGAAAGATTTTAAAGTTTTAAAACTTGTCCGCCGGGGCGGATTGAAAGATTACAGATTATAAGATTGGAAAGATCCCACCCCCTTTGTTATGCGCTTCTTGGCCCACGCTTCTCAATATTCCACCTCAAAAGGTGTCCATTTTTTATCAGAAGCTGAGCTTTTTAAAACATTTTCAATAAATGCCATACCCCTTATTCCGTCTTCTGCTCCGGGAAAATCCCACCATTCAGGTTTCGGTTCCTCTCCTTTTCTAAGCGCATAAATACACCTGGCAAAATTCCTATAGATATTGGCGAAAGCTTCAATATATCCTTCCGGATGGCCAGCCGGCGTCCTGATGTTTTCATTGGCCAAAGAACCAAGATATCCCGTTCCAGCCCTATAGATTTCATCAGGTTTGTCAGGCCATCGCAACCTTAAAGTATTATTATCCTCTTGCTGCCATTCCAGACCTGCTTTTTCTCCAAAAACCCTTATTTTTAGGTTATTTTCACAACCCGCATCGATCTGGGAGGCAGTTAGAATTCCCGATGCATTGTTTTCAAACCTCATTAAAACCGCTCCATCATCATCAATAGGCCTGCCTGCTACCTTGATATCCAAATCTGCACATATTTTCACAACTTTGATTCCTGCGACATATTCAGCCAGATTAAAAGCGTGCGTTCCAATATCACCAAAACAGCCGGCTTTACCATTTCTTGTTGGATCAGTTCTCCACTCTGCCTGTTTGTTTTCATACTCTAGCAGCTTATGAAGCCAGCCTTGGGGATATTCTACATATACTTTTCTGACTTCACCTATTACTCCATCCGCGATCATCTGCTTCATTTGCTTGATCATTGGGTAACCTGTATAGGTATGGGTCAAACAAAATAGCTTATCACTTTTTTTGATGATCTTATAGAGTTTCTTGGCTTCATCATAATTCAAGGTCATAGGTTTGTCCAAAACTACATGAAATCCATTTTCGAGAGCTTTCTTGGCCGGGTCAAAATGGACATTGTTTGGAGTAACTATACTGACAATGTCAATTCTTTCTGATTCGGGCAATGCAAGTTCTTTAGCGATCATTTCATCATAAGAGGTGTAAACCCTGGATGGATCAAGCATTAAATCCTCGCCAGCCTGTTTGGATTTTTCAGGGTTACCGCTAAAAGCCCCTGCTGTCAGTTCTATCAGACCATCCATCAATGCAGCATTGCGGTGGATAGCGCCGATAAAGGCTCCAGGCCCTCCTCCGACCATTCCCATTTTCAGTTTTTTCTGATTCGCCATTGGTTTTTAGTTATATTGGTTTTAAAGTTTATTATTTTCCTTTAATTTTCCTGAAAGATAATTTATCCTCTTTATTCCTGTAAAGACGAAATCAAATAAATGATCAATTGCAGTAAGATGTTATGAATGGTAGAGAACTCAATTTCATAATACCTTATTTGTGTCTAAGATTCACAAAAATTAAAATTAAGGGAAAAAGCCTGAATTTTAAACATAAAAATAATAGTTTGTCACTTCGGTATTTGAAAAAAGCCCATAATAAACCTTAAAATTATTCACTATGGTAACTGGAATCAAAGCCCAGCTTTCTTTCATGATGTTTCTTGAATTTTTTGTTTGGGGCTCTTGGTATGTGACTATGGGTACCTTTCTTGGTGCCAATCTTGGAGCAACCGGAACACAAATCGGCGCAGCTTTTTCCACCCAATCTTTTGGAGCCATCATTGCTCCATTTATCATAGGATTGATTGCAGACAGGTATTTCAATGCCGAGAAGATTCTTGGTATTCTTCATTTAACAGGAGCTGCCTTATTATATTTTTGCTACAGTTCAAGTTCATTCGTTAGCTTTTATCCATTCATTTTCATGTACATGGTATTATACATGCCCACATTGGCTTTGGTCAATTCCATTTCCTTCAGACAAATGAAGGACAATACCAAAGAGTTTGCTCCGATCAGGGTTTGGGGAACTATAGGTTGGATAGCCGCGGGCTTGGCAATCAGCTATTTTTTTTATTGGGACTCGGTCGACAGTATGAAAGAGGGGCTACTGAAAAATACATTTCTGATGGCTTCTATAGCCTCTTTGGTCTTGGGGCTTTTCAGTTTTACTTTGCCCAAGACACCTCCAAGAGCCGATAAAAGTGAAAAAGTGAAAGTTTCCGATCTCTTGGGACTGGACGCCATCAGATTATTGAAAGACCGTAATTTTGCGGTTTTCTTTATTGCTTCTATATTGATTTGTATACCATTGGCGTTTTATTACCAAAATGCCAATCCCTTCCTGGCAGAAATCGGAGTTACTGACCCTACAGGCAAAATGACAATTGGTCAAATTTCAGAAGCTTTTTTCCTCTTGCTTCTCCCCTTTTTCTTTAAAAGGTTTGGGTTCAAAACAACCTTACTCGTCGGAATGATGGCATGGGTGGTACGCTATGCACTTTTTGCAATCGGAGATGCTGGTGGAGGACTTTGGCTGTTGATTATTGGGATAGCCCTTCATGGTATCTGTTATGATTTCTTTTTTGTTTCAGGACAGATATACACGGATTCAAAGGCAGGACCGAAATTCCAGTCTGCTGCTCAGGGACTTATCACTCTTGCTACGTATGGCATAGGAATGCTGATTGGTTTTGGCATTGCCGGATTTGTCACTGATTTATATATACAGTCAGATGGTACACATGATTGGCAGTCCATCTGGATGATTCCATCGGGGATTGCTATATTGGTAGTTCTGTTCTTTTTGATTCTCTTCAAGGATGAACTCAAAAACATTAAACCTATAACCAAAACAATAATAACATGACCCTACTCAGCCGAAGGAGCAGCCTGAAAAAAATCATTTTAGGCACGGCCGCAGCCGGAAGTCTACCGCTTATGGATGTGCAAGCCCAAGCATATATTTCCACCTTAAAAGGAAATGTCAATCATGCTGTTTGCCATTGGCCTTTTAACCCTATGTCACTAGAAGAACTTTGTATTGGCATCAAAAAAATCGGTTTCAATGCCATTGATCTGGTTGGACCAAACAATTGGCATATATTGAAAGCAAATAACGTAGAATGCTCCCTCTGCAATGGTGCTGATATGGGTATCGTCAAAGGCTGGAACGACAGACAAAATCATGAAAAGTTAATTAAAAGTTATACAGAAGTAATCCCGCTGGTTGCAAAAGCCGGTTATAAAAACCTCATTGCTTTTAGTGGAAACCGCAATGGAATGGACGATGAAACCGGCATGAAAAATTCAGCTGAAGGCCTGAAAAAAATAATGAATCTTGCCGAAAAAAACAATGTGGCCATTATCATGGAGTTACTAAACAGCAGGGTAGACCATCCTGATTATATGTGTGACAAAAGTGCTTGGGGAGTCGAGCTATGTAAAATGGTGGGATCACCCAATCTCAAATTGCTTTATGACATATATCACATGCAGATCATGGAAGGAGACCTGATTAGAACCATTCAAAGAGAGCACCAATATATTGGACATTACCATACTGCGGGCAATCCGGGAAGAAATGAAATAGATGAGACTCAAGAAATCAATTATCCTGCTGTGGTAAGGGCAGTTTTGGATACAGGATACAAAGGCTATTTTTGTCAGGAATTCATTCCCAAATCAAAAGACAAAATGGCCTCTTTGGAGCAGGCAGTTAGAATTTGTGATTTATAAGAATTATTGAATTGAAAAGTAAAAATTATGGCAGATCAAAATTATGATGCAATTGTTGTCGGTTCCGGAATAAGCGGTGGTTGGGCAGCTAAAGAATTAACAGAAAAAGGACTGAAAGTATTATTGCTCGAAAGAGGACCCAATGTAGAACACAGGACAGATTACAAAACAGCCACATTGGCGCCGTGGGAAGTTCCTCATCGTGGCAGACGAACAATTCAAATGTTGGAAAACCATCCAAACTTGAGAAGAGATTATGTATTGAATGAATTGAACCTCGATTGGTGGGCACATGAATCAGATTCACCTTATGTGGAAAAAAAGCCATTTACATGGTTTAGAGGGTATCAGGTCGGCGGAAGGTCTCTACTTTGGGGAAGGCAAAGTTATAGAATCGGCGACATTGATTTTGAAGCTAACTTAAAGGAAGGTATTGCTGTCGATTGGCCGATCAGATATAAAGATTTGGCACCTTGGTACAGCCATGTAGAAAAATTTGCAGGTATATCCGGCAACAAGGATGGCTTACCACAACTTCCTGACGGTGATTTTCAACCACCCATGCCTCTCAATTGTGTGGAAAAGGATGTCGCAGAAAGGGTGAAGAAAGCATTTGATGGCACACGATTAGTAACCATAGGAAGAGTTGCCAATTTGACTCAACCCTTGGAAGGTAGAACTCAATGTCAATTTAGAAACAAATGCTCCTTGGGTTGTCCATTTGGAGGCTATTTCAGTACCCAAGCCTCCACCTTACCTGCCGCAATGAAAACCGGTAATCTTACCCTAAGGCCATGGTCGATAGTTACTAAACTCATCTATGATAAAGACAGTAAGAAAGCAACAGGTGTTGAGATCATCGATGGAGAGGACAACAAAACCTATGAATTCAATGCGAAAATCATATTTCTCTGTGCATCAGCGCTGAATTCTGCTGCTATTTTGATGCGCTCTGCCACAGATATCTGGCCAGAAGGATTGGGCAGTAGTTCCGGTGAATTGGGGCATAATGTAATGGACCATCATTTTAGATTGGGAGCTAACGGTATCGCAGAAGGATATGAGGATAAATACTACTTCGGTAGAAGGCCCAATGGGATTTACATTCCAAGATTCCGAAATGTAAATGGTGACAAACGGGATTATATTAGAGGTTTTGGATATCAAGGAGGAGCCAGCCGTTCGGGTTGGAGCAGAAATGTGGCCGAAATGGGTTTTGGAGCACCACTTAAGGAGGCCCTCAGTGAACCAGGGCCATGGAGCATGGGTATGACAGGTTTTGGGGAAATTCTACCATACCATGAAAACCATATCAAACTGAGTAAGGACGTGAAAGACAAATGGGGGATTCCGGTCTTGGAAATGGATGCTGAAATCAAGGAAAACGAAAAGAAAATGAGAGTGGACATGATGAACGATGCTGCCGAAATGCTGGAAGCCGCCGGATTGAAAAATGTCAAAACCTTTGATTCAGGATACACATTCGGACAGGGTATACATGAAATGGGAACTGCAAGGATGGGAAGAGACCCGAAAACTTCCGTACTCAATGGAAACAATCAGGTATGGGATGCCAAAAATGTTTTTGTGACTGATGGTGCTTGTATGACTTCAGCTGCTGCTCAAAATCCTTCATTGACTTATATGGCTTTGACAGCTAGGGCGGCTGATTTTGCAGTCAATGAATTGAAAAAAGGAAATCTATAATTTAAAAAAATTGAATCATGGCAATGAATAGAAGAGATGCAATAAAAAGTGTCGCATTAATGATGGGAGGAGCAATGGTAGGAGCCAATGCAATCCTTACAGGTTGTGCGCCTGATGACCAGATCGTAGGTCTTGAATTTTCTCCCAAAGACATCGCTTTTTTGGATGAAATCGGTGAGGCAATCATTCCTACTACAGATACCCCGGGCGCAAAAGCCACCAAGATCGGTGAGTTCATGCAAATGATGGTCAAAGACACTTACAATGCAGAACAACAACAAACCTTTTTGGATGGCTTAAATTACATCAAAAAAGATTTCAAAACATCCAAGGGAAAGGACTTCATGGATGCAAGTGTGGGGGAGAGGACAGAATACCTCAATGAGCTTAAAGCAAAGGCTAAAGCTACTCAAGAAAAAGGTCCTGCGGTAATTGGAATGCTTCAGGATCTGACAGTATTGGGGTATTTCACCTCCGAAATCGGTGCAACCCAACAATTGAATTATGTCGAAATTCCAGGAAGATATGATGGTTGTATTGAATATAAGCCAGGAGATAAAGCTTATGCCATTTAATTTAAATCAATTAACCTTAGAGACTGTACATCCACAGTCTCTTTTAATTTAAACCCAGCATGAAAAATAGAAGAAAATTTATTCAGATGAGTGCTGTATTGGGAGCAGGAGCTTTCCTCCCGCTACAGTATTGCACATCTCCAAAAAAAGAAAAAGTAGAGGGTACAGAGGCTTTATTGGGAGCTGCTAAAGGTATTTTAGATGATTTTGGACTTCAGCTTTATTCAGTAAAAGAAAATATGGCTGAAGATCCAATTGCCACGATCAAAGCCGTTGCCTCATTCGGCTATACACAAATAGAAGGTTTTGATGGGGGCAAAGGGATTTTCTGGGGAATGAAAAACACTGAATTTAAGTCCCTAACGGATGATCTTGGTTTGAATTTCATTGCTTCCCATGCAGACACCTTTAAAGACCTGGAAACTCAGGCAGAACAAGCCGGTGCCATTGGGATGAAGTACCTTATCAATCCTTGGGTTGGTCCACAAAAATCCATGGATGCATTCAAGAAATTGGCAGATGATTTCAATAAACAAGGTGAAATATGCAAGCAACATGGTCTTCGTTTTGCCTATCACAATCACGGCTATACATTCGAAGAACTTGAAGGACAAATCCCCCAGGATTACCTGATGGAAAATACAGATCCCGATCTTGTGGATTTTGAAATGGATACTTATTGGGTATATACTTCAGGCTTCGATCCAATAGCCTATATCAAGAAATATCCAAACAGATTCAAACTTGGACATGTCAAAGATAAAGACGGGGACTTGGACTTTTCAGAACCAAATGGTTCTATCTTAGTCGGAAAAGGTATTATGGACTTTCCTGCAATTCTACGTACCGGTATGGACAATGGTATGAAATACTTCATCGTAGAACAAGAAAGGTTTGAAGGTACCAACCCCATGGAAGCGGCGGAAAAAAATGCTGCTTTTATGAAAAATATAATTTTCTGATTTCAATTTTGAATGCATTATCCATTTCCTTTCCGAAGGGTGGATAATGCATTTCAAATTACATTCATTGCTAAAATCTCCATTTTATGTTTTGGGTTAATATTTTTTGACTTGAAATAACCTGAACAATAAGTTTTTTAATCATCCACCTTTCATACCTGGTTGAAAAAATATGGTCCAAAACAATATAATCAATACAATTTTAATCTTAACAGCATATATATCTACCCATATGAATAGAAAGCCGAATAAATAAGAATGGTAGTTTAAATAAATAAAATATTCTATTTTTTCGTAATTTGAAATCAAATGAAAACTTGGATCTACATTACGGGCATTCTTGTTTCTACAGCTTTTGCAAACTCGTTTGCACTAGCTGTTGAGGAATCTGATATAGATCACATTGAAATTCTGATGCCCCTGGCTGAAAAGCATTGTTTTTCCTGTCATCATGATACCAAAAGATCAGGTGGTCTTAGCATCAAAAGCTTCTTCATGGGGATCAATGATTTTGAGAAAAGGATTGTAAGAGGAGGTAAAGTATGGACACATATCATTCAAACCGTACAGTCCGGAGAAATGCCTCCAGCGGGCGAACCGCAAATGACCTCTGAGGAGCGGGATGCATTCATATATGCTGTCAATTCCATCTTGCTCAAATCACTTTCTGCCAATGATCCTGGTAGGGTTGTCATCAGAAGATTGAGCCATACAGAATATGAATATACTATTTTGAATTTGGTAGGGGTTAGGTTTGATGCCAAGTCTAAATTTCCAAGCGATGGATCAGGAGGTGCTGGATTTGACAACTTCCCAAACACTTTGTTTGTCACCCCGCTCAAAATGGAACGTTACTACGACGCAGCAGAAGAAATTATGGACATGGCTTATACAGACCCTGAAATCTGGAAGAGTATTGTCCCCCAACCCTATAAGGCAAATCTTTGGAACCGTCTCACCAATTGGATTGCAAAATTGTTTGTGGGTGCCAAATATGTGGACAAATATGTGGTCGCAGCTGAGGAAGTGATTGTCCCATTTGCCAGCAATGCCTTCAGAAGATTTTTGAAGCCAGAAGAAAAACAAACTTATCTGTCACTTTTCGAAGAAGTATATGATGGAACTCCCGGAAATGACAGATTCAATGTAGCAATCAAAGAAACCTTAAAAGCAGTGCTTATTTCCCCCAATTTCTTGTACCGTTATGAAGAAGAACAACCTGTGGATCATGCCTATCCCCTCAGTAACTTTGAATTGGCAAGCAGGCTTTCCTTCTTTTTATGGTCAACTTTTCCTGACAAAGAACTTTTTGATGTGGCCTATAGGGGAAACTTGCAAGATCCTGTTGTAATCAGAAATCAGGTCATAAGAATGTTGAAAGACGAAAAATCAAAGCACTTTTCCGAAAGTTTTGCCACGCAATGGTTTGGAGTAAACAGGTTTAGAGAAGACGCTACAGCTGATCCTGAAAGGTATCCTGAAATGACTGCTTCATTGAGAGAGGCGATGTACAATGAATTAGTGGAATACTTTCATTATGTACTCACTGAAAGCAAAAACTTTTTGGATCTGATTGATAGTGATTATACTTTTTTGAACGAAGAGCTCGCAAATCATTATGGAATAGAAGATGTCAAGGGTGCTGAATTTCGTAAAGTAGCTCTCCTTAATAATCCCCGGGGAGGAATTTTGGGAATGGGAAGCGTTTTGACAGCTACATCACTGCCCATCAGAACAAGCCCTGTACTAAGAGGGAAATGGGTTTTGGAAGAAATCCTTGGAACCCCAGCTCCCCCACCTCCACCAGATGCGGGAGAATTGCCGGAAGAAGCCGCAGCTGATAAGAATGCTAGTATCAGGGATCTACTGACTTTTCACCGGTCCAAGCCTACCTGTATAAACTGCCATCAAAAGATGGATCCGATAGGCTTTGGTCTTGAAAATTTTGATGCGGTAGGTCGATGGAGGGACAGCTATGGGCATGATCCTATATTGGCTTGGGATACTTTGCCTAGTGGAGAAATATTCAACGGGCCAAGTGAATTGAAAAAAATCCTTGTAACCAAAAAGGATTTGTTTGCAAGGACACTTTCAGAAAAAACATTCACTTATGCCATTGGCAGAAATGTAGAATTCAAAGATGAACTTTACATTCAGGGGCTCATTAAGAATCTGATGGAAAATGATTTCAATACAGAACAATTCATCATTGCTTTGGCAACAAGTTATCCTTTCCGGTACAAAGTGAATGACGGAGCGGAAAAATTTAAAATATTGGCTAAAAACTAAAGAATTATGGGAAATTGGCATATTTCACGTCGACGGATGCTAAAGGGATTGGGAGCAAGCATTGCATTGCCTTTTCTTCAGGCTATGGTTCCTCCTGGCATGAGCTTTTATAATATGGCGAAAAAGCCTATCAGGTTTGCCTGCTTATTTATGCCAAATGGAGTCAATAAGTTCCATTGGACACCAGAACAATATGGAAGAAATTTTGAGCTGACTTCAACGTTGAGACCGTTGTCAAATGTGAAAGACGATATCCTTATTTTAAATAATTTAATGAACAAAGGGTCCATCTTCCCTGGTGCTGACGGGCACTATGCCAAAACTGCTAACCTCTTGACAGGACTACCTATCTACCAGACGGTAGGAGATAATTTACATAGTGGTGGGATTTCATTTGATCAATTGATAGCCAAACACAATGGACAGGACACCTTGCTTGATTCTGTCCAATATGGAATGGAGAGAATCAATTCAGGAATCGACGGTGCTGTTGGATTTACCAGGTTATATGGTTCAGCGATATCCTGGAAAACTCCAACGCAGCCATGTTCGAGAGAAATAGAGCCTAGGATGGCATTTGACCGCCTGTTTCGAAGTAGTCTTCCCAATGCCAAGGCCAAGAATGATAAATGGAAGAAAAGCGTACTTGACATCGTAAAAGAGGATGCAGATGCTCTGCAAAGAAAATTGGGAAGAGCAGACCAGGACAAATTGGAGGAGTATCTTGAATCCATCCGGTCAATTGAAAATCGCATAGACAATGAAGAGAAAATAAAGGCTTTTGAAAAACAGATCACACCTGAAATACAAAAAGAACTTGTTGGCCTGAATATGAGGATTGATGAGTTCAACGAAACTTTTATTGGTGTGGACATTACCGAAAAAACCCGACAGATGCTTGATATCATGGCCTTGGCTTTTTGGACTGACGCCACACGGGTAGGCACTTTTATGTTTGGGAATTCTGTAAGTAACCGGAATTTTTCCTTTCTCCCCGGTGTGCAGGGCAGCCACCACCAATTATCTCATCATCAGAACCTTGAGGACCAACTGGAACAATACCGGATCATAAACGAATGGCACGTCAACCAATATGCTTACTTTTTGGAAAAGTTGAAATCCTTCCCTGAGGGAGACACTAATGTGCTGGACAATTCGATGATCATGTTCTGTTCAGGATTGAGAGATGGAAATGCCCATTCCCCTTATAATTTGCCCGTTTTGGTAGGAGGAAAAGGTGGGGGCGGACTGAAACCAGGTCAAAATCTGGATTTTGAAAAAGACACTCCTCTGGCTAATCTTTATCTTTCCATGGCAAGGGTACTTGATATGCCACTTGAATGCTTTGCAGACAGCACGGGGGAATTATGTGAAATCCATGTATAGGTTTAACCATAGTTCATGATGCGTTCAGATTCACTAATGATCAGGCTGAAAAATATTTGCCTCAAGTACAGATTTGTTTTTTTGTTCCTTGCTATAGCAGTTATATTCTTTCCCTTAATTGGCCCTCAAGAGGGCGCTAATTCAGAACTTATCTTTTTCCTGGGAAGGTTCCATCCCCTGATTATACATTTTCCAATAGTCCTGATCATTTTGGTAATGATATTCGAGGTTTTTAAAAAATTCAATATTCTCGAAGTTCCCAAAAATGTGATAGGCCTAGTATTAGGAGCAGGTCTTATCAGTTGTTTGGTATCCTTAGGCTTGGGATTTTTACTGTATTCTACCGGAGAATATTCAGGAGAGATAGTGCAACAGCATTTATGGGGCGGAGTGCTATTGAGTGCTGCTGTTTCTTTAGCGGTGTTTTTTCTTTTGTCTTATCGTCAATCCAATGCTCAATATTTCAGTTCGGGATATATTATGGCTCTGATTTTAGCAAACGGAACATTGATTTATACAAGTCATCAAGGTGGTTCATTGACTCATGGAAAAGAATTCCTGACTGAATATCTTCCGATAAAACCACAAGGACCCGAATGGGAACCAAGGCCAATCGAAGAAATGCTGGTATATGAAGATGTCATTGTGGCATTTATGGACAGGAAGTGTATGAGCTGTCATAATGAAAACAAGGCCAAGGGCGGATTGATTTTGACTTCCTTTGAAGATCTGGTAAAAGGTGGAAAAGGAGAGCATCCTTCTTTGGTTAAAAATTCTTCCCATGATAGTGAGGTTTACCGAAGAGTAACACTTCCAGTCACTGATGATGAATTTATGCCTCCCGAAGGCAAATCTCCTTTAGATGAAAACGAATTATCCCTATTAAAATGGTGGATTGACAACGGCGCAGACCCTGAACTCAGGATAACGGAAGCAACTCTAAATCCAGAGATACAGTCCATAGTCCAAGTTTATTTGACAGAACTCGAAACCCAACAGCGGAATCGGTATCTTCAAAAACTCAGCACAGAGAAGCTGATAAACTCTCTGGAAAACACGGGAAATATGGAGATAAAAATTGATCCTTATGATGAAAAATCAATTTTCATTTCTATGAAATTCCCGCCCTCTTCCTTTGGGGATAAAGACCTGATAAACCTTCAGCCTGTTTTCCAAAATATAACCAAAGCATCATTTATAGGTAGTGACATTACAGACGATGGATTTTATCATCTTGGTCAAATGACCTCTTTAAAGGAATTATATTTACAACAAACACAAATCAATGGTGAAGGATTGTCTCAGCTATCAAGATTGACAAATCTCCAATTATTGGATCTTTCAAAGACTAAGATCAACGATGGAAACCTTTTGAACATTTTGATGCTACCTGCGCTACAAGATATTTATATCAATGAAACAGTGATTTCGAAAGAGGTTAAAGATGCCATTAATGCATACAATCCTGCTTTAAAGATTCATTTAGAAAGAGGCAATTATTTTTAAGGTCAAAAATATTAAGAATAATTTCTTTTCTTTCCATGTCGCTTATGGACTTGAAAAACCTGTCATAGTACAAATCAATCAGCATTATTGTAAAGGAAAAGGATCTGACTAAATCAATCTGCTGGAGAAAACTTTACAAAGTCTTCAGAATATTCAAAAAAAGCTCCGGTAACCCGGAGCTCATATTAATTCAGTAACCTTGCGTCTTTTAGAATATACATTAGTTTTTCTGGGTCTTTATCATTGAGCGTCAAAATACCCTTCACTTTGACCCGCTTGGAAGTATACTTAATAGGGTCCTTAAGCATTACCTCCATTACAGTTTCTGGTCCGCCTGATCCACAAAAAAAACATTCCGCCAAAGGCAAAGAAGATAAAATAATGTGTTCCGGTTTAAACATCCCTTCAAAAGGAATAATATAACCGTCCGCTTCTACTTCTTTACCTTCCAACTTCTTTATCTTGTCACTAAAAACCGGTATATATAATTCCCCAAATTCATCTTGGCCGATTTTATAGGTTACATCAGATAAATCTCTCCAAACGCTAGGTACCGTCTGGGCATAAGACAAAGAGACTAATATCAGTAAGATGAATGTCGAAATTGTTCTATTTAATATCATTTGAATAGTTTATTAACAGTAAGATTTTTTCAAATCAATTTTTCAAATTTACGCTTTAGTAAGCTGTTTGGCAATATCAGTTTGATAAGCGTTCCATGCAGGTATGAGAGAGGCGGATATTCCCACTAATACTGCATAAACCAAAATCCAAAGTTCTTCAGTTAGAAATACCCTAGCTGTCAAACCGCTTATTGCTCCTTGTTCATTCTGCATAACGAGAACTGCCAAAAAAAGGTGCCCCATTACAATCCCAACTATTGCCCCCAACACTGTCAAAATTACACCTTCCAAAACAATGTGTAAAAACAACTGCCTACTTGAGGCTCCCAATGTTCTCATTACAGCCAAATCATATTTTCTTTCTTTCAGAGAATTGAACAGCGCAATGAATATCCCAAGTCCTGCTATGATGATGATAACGATGGCAAGTCCCTGAATAAGTTTCACTCCTATTCCCAGCAATTCAAAAAGTCTGGATATCTCAAAGGATGGAGAAGCTGCCTGCAAAGCACTTTTGCTGTTGATAAACCTAGGTAACTGCACTGCTGCTATTGGGTTTCTATATTGGATGAGTAGCGAGGTTACTTCCCGGTCTTCATCCGTTTCCGGAAATCCTGTTTTTGCTACTGGTTTTTCAAATTTTTCATGTTCATGACCTTCATCATGGGTATACCAGACAGACTCAATACTCGTCAGGATCAATTTATCCAAGACATTTCCCATTGGATTCAAAATTCCCGAAACCCTATACGGGTGTTCATCATGCTCATGACTGCTGCTGCCAATACCATGCGAACCTATAAAAGTATCTCCAAGGCCCAGACCCAGTTTCACTGCTGTTTCACTACCTAAAACTACTTCGAATGGTTTGTCCCAAACCACCCCTACAGCCATTTGGGCATTATAAAGTTCAAGATAATCGTGGTTGGTACCGACAATCCTATAACCTTGGTAATTGTCCCCCATACCCAAAGGAATGATGTTTTTAACCAACCTGTTTTTGGAGAGGGTTATGGCATCTGCCATATCTATATTGCCGGTAGGAAAATCAATATGATAAATGCTTGAAAGGATAAGCTGCAGGGGACTTCCTTTGGCACCTACGACCAAGTCAATGCCCTCGGCATCTTTGGTCATTTTATTTTTAAATTGATCCTGAATCAAAATCAGAACAGTAATGATGGCAAGGCCCAAAGCCAGTAAAAGGATATTGAGTCCAGTATTCAGTGGTTTGGCAATCAGGTATTTCCAACTCAGTTTGAACATATTCATAATTCGCCTCCTATGGTAATTTGATTGGAAATATGGTCTTTGACCCTTTGGTCATGGGTGACAATGATCAAAACTGCTTTGTATTTTTTAGCTTCTTGCTGGAGAAGTTTTATGACATTATCTGCATTTTCATCATCAAGGCTTGCTGTAGGCTCATCTGCCAGGATTACCTTAGGATTGTTGACAAGTGCCCTAGCAATCGAAACTCTCTGCGCTTCGCCTTCACTTAAGGTATTGACATTGGCTTTTCTCTTACCATATATTCCCAGTTCTTTCAATAGCGGTTCAATCAAACTGTTTGATTCCCCGGCAAAAAAATTTGCAATCTTTAGATTTTCTTCCACATTGAGTGCGGAAAGAATATGGGGTTTTTGAAAAATTATGCCAACATTTTTCCCTCTGAATTTATCAAGAGCAGCACCGCTGAGGGAATAAACTGATGTCCCATTGATTTTCACATCACCTGATTTTGGCTTCAGCAAGCCTCCCAATATATTGAGAATGGTAGTTTTTCCACTTCCCGATTTTCCAATTATCAATAACTGATCCCCTGCATCTAAGTTGATATCAGGTATTTTGAATTTCTGATCTGAATTATAGTAGAAATCAATATTATTAGCTTGGAGTATCATTAGATTTTTACTGGAATTGAAATATTAAATGTAGTACCTTTTCCCTGGTCACTTTCAAAGGTAATGTCTCCATTGAGTACTTCTATACTTTTTTTGACTATAGAGAGTCCCAATCCTGAACCTTCTATGATGCCTACATTTTTTGCCCTGAAAAACCTGTCGAAAAGCTGATCCTGTTCTTTTTTAGGAATGCCTATTCCTTTGTCTTCTATGGTGGCTTTTAGCATTCCGGCCTCCTCCCATACAGTAAAGTTGACCTCTTGTCCATCTTTGGAATATTTACAGGCATTGGAAAGGAGGTTTTCAAATATCTGATACAAAAGATCTGAATCAGAAACAATTGTCTTGGGAAGATTATTGAATTTGGAATTGATTTTGACATCATGTTCCGAACCGGCCTTTACCACATCGATCACCTCATTGAGCATGGCCATGACAAACATCTTCTTGGGCTTGAAGTCAATTTTATTTGCATCTGCTTTTCCAAAAAACAACACAGATGTCAAAAGACTGTTCAGATTACGGACAGAATTTTCGATTTTCTGTGCGTGTTTCATGATCTTTGCCTTGAAGGGGTGGTCTCTTTCTGCATAATTGGCGAGCAGTTGGGCAGAACTTAGAATTGAGGTAAGGGGTGTTTTGAATCCATGGGACACATTCAGGACGATCCTCGATTTCAATTCACCTACTTCTCTTTCTTTTTCCAATGCCCTAGTCAGCTCCTTATTGGCGTCGGCAAGATCTTTAGTCCTTTGCCTTACCTTTTCTTCCAACTCATTGTTGAGTTTTTGAAGCTCCTTTTCTTTCCTGTCTTTAAAAATTGCCAATTCAATCACCATATTGAGTTCACGGATATTGAAAGGCTTGATCACATAGGCGCTTGGATTGGTTCCCACTACTTTAGTAAGGGTCTCAGCATCTGAACTTGCACTCAGGTAGACTACAGGAATATCATATTTTTCATTGATGATTTCAGTGGTTTTGATACCGTCCAATTCACCTGCCAAGTTGATATCCATCATCACGATATCTGCCTGGTTTTCCTCAAGTATCTCCAATGCTTTTTCTCCGGAGTCCGAAATACCAATGATCTGGTGATTGTTTTTTTCTAATGCTTTTTTGAGCAACAAGGCTGAGACGTGGTCGTCTTCTGTAATTAAAATCCGGAGTGGAAACATGTTTGCTATTTATTGAAGACGCAAATTACAAGTTTAAATCATTTACGAAAATCATTTTTTACCTAAAGGCAGGATTACTTTGACCTTGGTTCCTAGATTTTTAACACTTTCAATAAAAATTTCACCGCCAAGGATGTCAACTAGACTTTTTGTAATTGTCAATCCAAGTCCCGTGCCTTCAAAATTCCTTCCATACCCACTGCTTTCCTGTTCAAAAGGATTAAAAAGATTTTTTTGAAATTCTTCACTCATACCGATTCCATTATCTTCAACTTCAAGTTCAATTCGGACTTTGTTGCCTCTGAGTCTGACGGTAATCATTCCTTGATTGGAATACTTGATGGCATTGCCGACGAGGTTGTTCAATATCATTTCAAAATAACGTTGGTCTATCAGTCCTATCATAGGTTGTGTCTCGTATTTTGTAGAAAGCAATAAACCTTTTTTTACCGCCATTTCTTTGAGAGGAAGGAGAATTTTTGCCAGAAAGTCATTGATGTTGGTTTCGCGATAAATAACCTCCATTTTTTTTGCCTCCAATCTGGACAGATCTAAAATACTGTTTATTGTGCCCAGCAGTCTTTCTCCTGATTCCTGAATAATTTCAAGTTGCGATACTAGCTTCATATCATCATTCTTTTGGATAAGAATGTTTTCAGTTATGCCCAAAATCCCATTTAGAGGTGTCCTGATTTCGTGGCTGATATTTGAAAGAAAATTCGATTTGAGGCGATTGGCTTCTTCTGCCTTTTCTTTAGCTTTCTCCAGTCCGATTTCATAAGCCTTCTTTACTGTAATGTCTCTGAAAACTGATAAATTCAACTTTACCCCTTCAAATTCAGACTTAAGTTTAACAACGTAAAGCTCAATTTGCTTTGCACCACTCCTAAATGGAATGACCAATTCAAAAACCTCCCCATTACTACCGGGATTATTGATGGATTTGATGATTGATGGACTTGTTTTAAAATAAAATTCAGGTTCAGCAAATAATTCATGTACCCATTTTTTTTCTATTTCCTCTGAGGATATTTCTGCCATTTTTTCCAAACTTGGATTAATGGCCAGTACTTTACCTTTATCATCAGACAGCATCAAACCATCTTTGGAACTTTTCCAGACATTTTTAAACTGATCTTCAATATTGATTACTTGCTTACTCTTCTCATCTACAGCCTTTTTGAGAACACCTTGTTTTCTAAATGAATTAAGCAGTGAATTCATAAGAAACCCTATAAGAAGAAATATCGATAATATAGTTATAACAAACCAAGACTGAGAGTATATTGGCCTCAGGATCCTGAAACTATCCGAATTAACCTCTCTCGCTCCATATACTCCATCAATCCCTGCCTGAAGCCTCAGCTGATATTTTCCTGCCGGAAGATTGTTGAAAGTCAAAACGTTGGTCCTTGGATTGACCAGTTCAACCCAGTCATTGTGAAATCCTTCCAAAAGATACCTTACAACCAAATCGCTGGATTGAAGGAAACTGACCGCTTGAAAAGTAATTTGAATATTATTGTTTCCAAAGGGTATACGATCCAGATCAACCTCACCTTCACTAAAGCCAACAACTTCCATCTTGAGTATGTCAATTATGGGGTATTCTTGGTATTCCTTATTTTCTCCTGGAAAAAAAATGGAAAGTCCTTTACTGGTACCGATCAAAATATCTCCATTATCCCCCTCCAGTAATGCACCTCGGTTCACCTCGGAACCTATTAATCCATTTTTCTCATTGAAATGTGAAATATCTCCTCCACCAATTCTATAAAGACCCTGGTCAGTTCCGGCCCAAAGATATCCTTGGGAATCTTTTAATATGGCGTAAACAGGTCTTTCTATTTTTTCGTTATTGACCATATAAAAATCCAAAACACCTCCACAGTATTTTTTCAATCCTTTTTCGGTACCCAAAATTATGCACTCTCCTTCCTCCAAAAAATCATAACCAACTGCACTCACGAGCTTTCCGGTAGCGATAAAACTTTGTTGATCCGGAATACTCCCTCCTTGCATTATGATCATTCTGCCATCCTTTAACTTATCCACCCTTCTTACATAAGCCACAGGTTGGTTTAGTTCTTTCAAAATTCTATCAGTAATATCATTCTGAAAATGCTGTCCTTTTCTGCCAGATATAGAAGAAAGATAAATTCTATCCCTGGTAACTACGAAAAGGCTGTCTCCAACGGATTTTACAGCTGAAACAAATTTCAGATCAGGACTGGGCTGAGTTTCCAATTCCATTGTTTTAGGGTTTAGCCTTCCCAAACCTTTTAGATTTGAGGAAAACCAAACTATCCCATTTTTGTCCTGATCAAAATTTGTGATTCTGAATTTGGGATGACCGATAATTTTATTGTACCCTGAAAGAGTCTTCAGTTTATCCTTTTGCCAATATTGAAGCCCGTTATTGAATCCAAGTAAATAGGATTGATCGTCTAACTTTACAATTGCTGAAACCTCATCATCCAACAAAAACTTAGAATCATAATTTAAAAACCTCAATGAGTTGATATTTACCAAACCTCTTTCACTGCTAATCCAAATAATTCCCTCCCTATCTACCAGAAAACTATTGATATGATATGCTTTTAAACTTTCATACGCATCGATTTCCAAAACCACCCCCGTATTGGTGTTGTATTTATACAGTTGGGAATTGAAATTGAAATAAACCTCTCCTTCAAAAATCTGGAGATTACTATAATTTGCCAGACTGAAAATATCCCTTACAAATCCATTGGCCACTATCGTGTCAGGCTCAATAATATTTTTCCCGACCGCAAGAAAATCATCCCCTAAATAATAGTATGTTTTGGATGCTTCATCAAAACCCAAATGTTGAACAGGAGACGGAATCACATCGCCCTCAAAATAAAAAGGACTCAAGACACCATTTTTGTATTGCAAAGAACCATTTCTAAAAAACAGCAGTACCGCTTCTTCCCTATTATAGGAAGCCGAGAATTCCCCCAATTCTACATAAGTGTAGGGGTAAGTGCTCCATGTTCCAATTTCTGAACTTCCAAAGACAATATTTTTTTCATTGATGAAAAACAGGACATCCCCTTTCACAGTGCTGTTCTTTGAAAACCTGAAATAATTCAGTTCCATTCCATTCAGAATAGATTCAGGGATTTCCACCTCATGCCATTTGGTACCTGAGAAGTTAAATACTTTGGGATTGGCAGTTTGGTTATACACCCATATTTCATTCATTTCATCCTGAAACATGCCCATAGGATATGAAAGTTGGCTTTGGATAGAATCAGCAACCGCGTAAGTGAAAAATCCATCAGAATAAAATATCCCTAGTGAAGTATTGAACCAAATCAAGCCTTTTTTATCCTGAATGACATCCGAAATCATATCAGTAGGCAATTCCACGCCTTTTATCTGATTATTGAAAAGAAAATTTTGGGCAAGGCCAAAATGGCTGGCTAAAAGAAATAAATAAAGGAGTGCTTTCTTTTGCATAGGGGGACTACAATACCGCGTAAATTATAAAAAGATATGGATAGAATAAATTAAATGGATATTGTTTCCCAATTCTTTTTGTCGTGGGGCTTATTCTTTTAATTTTGTGAAAACTTTAAATATCGATACATGAGTGTTTTAGTTAATAAAGATTCCAAAGTGATTGTGCAGGGCTTTACTGGATCAGAAGGTTCCTTCCACGCACAGCAAATGATAGAATACGGTACTAATGTTGTCGGAGGGGTAACTCCCGGAAAAGGCGGCACTATCCATTTGGAAAAGCCGGTTTTTAATTCTGTAGAAGAGGCTGTGACCAAAACAGGCGCAAATACTTCCATAATTTTTGTTCCCCCTGCATTTGCAGCTGATGCCATTATGGAAGCAGCAGAAGCGGGCATCAAAGTAATCATTGCCATCACTGAGGGTATTCCTGTAGCTGACATGATGAAGGCCAAACCATATATCAAAGAAAAAGGTGCTGTATTGATTGGTCCAAACTGCCCGGGCGTTATTACTCCTGGCGAAGCCAAAGTGGGCATTATGCCTGGTTTTGTGTTCAAGAAAGGCAGGATAGGTATTGTTTCAAAGTCAGGAACATTGACTTACGAAGCCGCAGATCAGGTTGCTAAAGCAGGAATGGGCGTTTCCACTGCCATAGGTATTGGCGGAGACCCTATCATTGGAACCTCTACCAAAGAAGCTGTTCAACTGTTGATGGAAGACCCTGAAACAGATGCCATCGTGATGATCGGTGAAATCGGCGGAAATTATGAAGCTGATGCTGCCAAATGGATCAGAGAAAACGGTAATAAAAAACCTGTGGTAGGATTTATCGCAGGACAGACAGCCCCTCCCGGACGCAGGATGGGTCATGCCGGTGCCATCATCGGTGGTGCGGATGATACTGCTGCGGCCAAGATGCGCATCATGGCCGAAAACGGCATCCACGTAGCTGAAAGCCCTGCCGAAATCGGTGCGGTGATGGCGAAGGTGTTGGGTGTTGTGGCATGAATTTAGATTTACGAATTGCGATTTGTGAATTGTAAATTATAAAAACAGACCGTCCTGAGAAATTGGGGCGGTTTTTTTTACATTTATTTTATGAAAAATAAAAAAAGAAATATTTTTAGAATAGTTTGGTTTAGCCTAGTTGCGGCATTTTTCATTTGGAATTGGACAACCTATCAATCGAGAAATCTGCCGGAAACAACCTTTGCTGACGATGGCAAGGTGATGGTTGTGAAATCGGATGAGAAGATCACTTTTGCACCAAAAAACTCAATTTATCAACATGATATAATATTCTTTCAGGGTGGATTGACAGACCCAAAGGCATATGCCCCTCTCTGTAGAAAAATTGCTGAAAATGGATTTACTTGTCACCTTATCATAATGAATTGGAGAATGCCACTTTGGGATTACAAAAAAATCGAGTCCATGTTTGATCTCAAAAATGGAAATTACATCATTGGCGGACATTCACAAGGAGCGAAAATGGCAGCCCAATTCGTGTTTGAAAATCCGGGTTTGATGAAAGGACTTTTTTTAATGGGAACATCCCATCCGAGATATTTTGACCTGTCCAACAGAATCTTGCCGACAATCAAACTCTACGGGGAATTTGATGGATTGGCAAGTGTTTCAGAAGTAATGGAAAATAAGGACAAACTGCCGAAAAATGCCTCTTTGATAGCAATCAAAGGTGGAAATCATTCTCAGTTTGGATATTTGGGAAAATTGCTGACTGATGATAAAGCTGAAATTGATGTAGAAGAACAACAGCGTTTAACCTTGGAAGCCTTGAATGATTTCTTCAAAAATATTGAGGCGGAAAAATGAAGATTGCTGGATTTGCCTCTGGTAAAAGTTGATTCAGGCTGGATTTTTTTAATTATTTAAAGGATAGTGATAGTTTTAGGTAATTTAAAAATAACTACAACTGATTCGTTCTGTATGTTTTATGGAAAAAACAGGTTTCATTCTCGCAGTTTTAGCTTCCTGTGGTTTTGATGAAAATGAACTTAATGAAATCAAAAAAGCAAATGAATAAGCCAAATTAAAAAGCAAACATGGGGTAACCAGCACCAAGAATGAATAGATTTTGGATACAATTGAAGATTGTTCTGTTAATAAGCTTTTCTGTTTTGTTTGGATGCAAAACCAAAAGACTTCCTAATGAAAAATTCAATCAATATGAATACCATAAATCATATACTTTTAAACAGGGAACTTTAAGGATTGAATTAAAAAATCCTTTGCATTGCCCTCTAAGAGTTTGGGTTTTATCAGCCGATGAGGACTTGCAAAAAATTTTCAATCAATCGGCACCCATTTTATTG
>CAZLJT010000029.1:0-21932 GCA_964559905.1 uncultured Aquiflexum sp. | reverse complement strand
GAAGGTTACAGTAGGTGGATGATCAATCTGCTTAAAGAAAGATGGAATATTCAGGATGACAGTATATTCAAAGTTGATAGAACCAGCATGATGGATTTCTCAGGGTTCTGGCAAGTAATCGGAAACAGGAGATTCAAGGATAAAATCCCTCAAATTCCCACTCCTGTACCACCAATTTCTTATCCGGAAGATGGGACTGATGATATTTTTCAGGTATTGAGAGGTAGAGACATTCTTTTACACCATCCTTACAACAATATCGACCCCATTCTTGAACTGATAGAGAAGGCTGTAGAGGACCCCAATGTAATGGCCATCAAAATGACTATTTACAGATTGGCGAAGGATTCCAGGATTACAAAGGCCTTGTTAAGAGCCGCTGAAAATGGCAAGCACGTTTCGGTTTTGTTTGAAGTAAAGGCTAGGTTTGATGAAGAAAATAACATTAGAGAGGCTAAAAAACTTCAAAAGGCAGGCTGTTTTGTGATATATGGTATAAGTAACTTGAAAACACACACCAAATTATTGCTGATTGTAAAAAAAGATGAAAATAATTACGTGACAAGATATGTCCATTTGGGATCTGGAAATTATAATGAAGATACCGCTAGACTATATACGGATATAGGGTTGCTCACTACCAATGAAGTCCTTGCCAATGATGTCTCTGAATTCTTCAATGTAATAACAGGACATTCTATGCCAATGACTTACCAAAATCTAATCACGGCCCCGAGGGACATGCGTAATCAATTAATTGAATTTATAGAGCAAGAAGCCGAAAATTCAAGAAATGGGCTGCCTGCAGGGGTATTTATCAAGGTAAATTCATTGGAGGATTCCGAAATTATTTATGCCTTATACAGGGCTTCACAGTCAGGAGTCATGATCAAATTGATAGTAAGGGGAATTTGTTGCTTGAGACCAGGTAGGGCAGGTCTCAGTGAAAATATTGAAGTGCTGTCATTGGTAGGTGATTTCCTTGAACATTCAAGAATTTATCATTTCCACAATAACGGAAAAACAAGAACCTATGCTGGCAGCGCAGATATGATGGTAAGAAGTTTTGATAAAAGATTGGAATCGCTGTTTAGAATAGAAGATTCTTTTCTGGAAAAACAACTTATGAATATTCTTTACTACAATCTTCGTGACAATACCAATTCATACATTATGATGGAGGATGGTACTTATGTCCCAAAAATACCCCAGGTTGATGAAGCAGAATTCAATGTCCATAAAGAATTTTTCTCTGTAAGGCCGGAAGATGTGTTATCCGTTAAATTGGTTCAATGAATACCGGAAATCAAAAATTCAAATAGTATATAAATATTTCTTTTGGTGTATGATCAAATTAAGAATCATCATTTAACCAAATTTCTATACCGATCTAATTATTTCTTCTTTGTTCCAATCAATACAAGAACTCCGGCTAAAATGGCAATTCCTCCTGCATAATTTGGCCAACTGAGTTTATTTTCGTTGGTTTTGTTTACCTGAATTGGACCTGCGTCGATTAGAGTTTCTTCAGTGTTAAAACTGATGCTTGGAACAATGAACATTCCAATTCCAACGACAATTAATATAATTCCTAAAGTTTTCATAATACGGATTTTGGTAAGCAATGTGCAATAATTTTACCAAAGTCGAGTTTTAATTGAGCTTTCTTTTGTAAATATTACTGTTTATGTTAAGTAAAGTCTCTTAATGTCTGATTTCTTTTTTTATCTCTATGCTTTAAAGTGGGGTGTTTTCGATTTTTCTGCTAATGAGTCAGAATAAATGATGAAGTTTTTAGGAGATTAAAGCTCAAAACAGGCAACTACATTTTTGCATAATAATGCTTTTTAAGCTTTCTTTTCACCCTATAAAAATTATAGAAACCTAAAATCAGCATTCCCAAACTCAAAGCGAATCCTAAATATCCCAGTTTACTTACATGGGATAAAGCATTTACTTCCATCAAGGCTGTCCCACTGACCAAAAAGTACAGTGAGGTTCTAATGTAGGACAAAAGGGTTCTGTCATTGGCTAGGTATGTTCTCTGCCTTGCCAAATAGTCCCTAACAATAAGTTCATTTTCAGTGAAATTTTCCTCTGCCATTTTTTTTTATTTTGGTGCAAAATTATAGCAATAAACAAGATCCGATGTGTGATTTTAAATACAAATTGACTAATTTTTATCAATCTGACATAATTAATTTTTGACTTTGATTACTTTTGGGTCCTAATGGTTTTGGTTTTTTATGCAAGAGGCAATTTCTAGAACCAAATCCAATTGTAAAATATGAGTAGACCTAATTTTGATGATATTTTTATGGAATTGGCTGTTAATTTGGCCAAAAGATCCCATTGTATCAAGAAGCATGTTGGCGCGGTATTGACCAAAGAGACCCGGATTATATCCATTGGTTATAATGGACCACCTTCCGGTACGCATAATTGTGATGAGGAATTCCCCGAACACGGCTGCGCGAGAGACAGCAAAGGAAGCTGTACCTTAGCCCTTCATGCTGAGCAAAATGCCATACTCTATGCCGTAAAAAACAATACCTCTGTTGAAGGTTCAACATTGTATGTTACTTTGGCCCCATGCTTAGCTTGCGCCAGGATTATTTTTTCTATGGGTATAGTAAAATTGGTTTATTTGTTTTCCTATGCAGAATATAAAGGCTTGCCCTCTGATGAGGGAATAGATTTTTTGACCAAATTTGGTGTTGAAGTTTTGAAATACAATAAAGAAATTGCTTTTGAAGATCCTTTGATTTAGAGAAAATTCACTTCAGGTTGAAGTTGTACGTTGAATTTTTGGAGTACGGATTGTTGGATTTCTTCGCTTAATTGTTGGATATCTTTACCATCACCGCCTCCATAGTTGACCAAAACCAAGGGATGTTGCTTGTGAACGCCGATATTACCAAGCTTTTTTCCTTTCCAGCCGGTTTGTTCAATCAGCCATGCAGCAGGTATTTTTACTCCTCCCTCATTGGGGTAGCCCGGGATACTAGGATAAGTACTTCTTAATTTTTCAAAAAGTAAATCAGAAACTGTGGGGTTTTTGAAAAAGCTCCCCGCATTTCCAATGATTTTGGGGTCAGGCAACTTGCTCTGACGTATTTTAATCACTGCATTGCTGATGGCGGAAATACTCAGTTCCTTGACTTTCATTTCAGCCAATGTCTCTTTTATGGCCCCATATTCAGTATGAAAAACAGGGGTTTTGTTTAACTTAAAGATTACCCTCGTGATGATGTATTTGTTTTTTAAGTCATTTTTGAAAATGCTTTCCCGATATCCGAACCTGCATGCTTTCCAATCGAATTCTTCCTCTTCTAGAGTTTCTCGGTTGATAGCTTTTAGGCTTTGAAATACATCCTTTATTTCAATCCCATATGCTCCTATGTTCTGCATAGGTGATGCACCAACTGTACCTGGTATAAGAGATAAATTTTCTACACCAGACCAATTATTGTGTAAGCAGTGAAGGACGAATTCATGCCAGTTTTCTCCCGCTCCGACCTCTACAATGATGTTTTCTTTACTTTGATCCAGGATTTTGATACCCTTAATGTCAATTTTGAGAACAAATGAATCAAGATCCCTGGTTAAAAGAATATTGCTGCCACCTCCCAAAATTATAACCGGAAGTCCCAATTCTTTGGCTTTAATCAAGGCTTTTTTGATTTCATTTCCGGAGCTGGCATTGAAAAAATACCTTGCTTTTTTATCTATTCCGAAAGTATTATATGGTTTAAGAGAAATGTTTTCTTGTATATTCATAGCCTGAAAATGTACTTGCGAATAAAGCAAGAATTTGATCAAATAGAAAGATAATTGCTCCAATACCAAAATCAAATTTTGAAGAATTATGAAAGAAATGGTCATCAATGGAATACGGATTCGGCCCGGACAAACATTGAATATTGACATTGCCATTGCCAGACTTCCAACCCATACCCTAATCGATCTGCCGGTTTTTATCAAACGGGCAAAGGAAGACGGTCCTGTTGTATTGATATCAGGAGGGATTCATGGGGATGAAATCAATGGTATTGTAGCTATAAGGAAAATGCTTGAAGAGGAATTGATAACACCCAATAAGGGTACAGTTATTTTTATACCTCTTGTGAATGTGTATGGTTTTTTGAGCAGTTCCAGAACTTTTCCAGATGGAAGAGACCTGAATAGAAGTTTTCCCGGAAGTAAAAAAGGTTCACTTGCTTCCCAGATTGCTTTTATTTTGTCCAATGAGATCATACCCATTATTGATTATGGGATAGATTTTCATACTGGTGGAAGAATGCTCTCAAATTATCCACAAGTGAGAGTAGACTACAAAGATAAGAAAGGATTGGAGCTGGCAAACGCTTTTGGAACCCATTTTATCCTGAATTCTCCTCATATTGATAAGTCTTTCAGAAAAGAGGCCTATAAAAGGAGGAAACATATTTTGGTATATGAAGGTGGGGAATCCATGCGATTGGATGATTATGCCGTAGAAGAAGCCATACTTGGTACCAAAAGGGTGCTTATTCATCTGGGAATGATAGAAGGTGAGATTCCTTCAAAAGATACTATTCAAATCAAAGAAAGTTCATGGGTACGTGCCAAAGTTTCGGGTATTTTCTCCTCTAATGTGAAACTTGGTGATGAAGTCAAAAAAGGGCAGATTATCGCTAAAATCACCGACCCTTATGGTCAGGTTAAGGTTCCTGTAAAAGCAACCAATAATGGTCATGTGGTTGGGTTGAACAACAATCCAGTTGTCAATGCAGGCGATGCCATTGTCCACGTAGGGCGGATTTGATTTTTAGCATTGCTTTCTTCAAGACAAATCCAAAAATCAACAATAATTATAACGAGCTGGAATAAACCAGCTCTTTTGAAATTCATTCTGTTTATCTTAACGAAACAAAATTAGGCATAAAAAACTCACCTTCAGTTAGATACATTGGCTCTCTTTGACTTAATTCTCCAACGTAATTTAAGTCAAACATAGTCGCTTCAAACATACCTGTGGAACCTTCCGCAGTTAATTCTGTCATTATTAGACTGCCATCATCAACCGCACCTGGATTGGTGCTTTGTAAAAGTGTTGCTCCATATTCTTTGCCATTTTCGTCAAAATAAACAAAGGTAAGCGTAGGTGCAACAATATCATTTACCAAAATGGGATTTTGCATGTTATACCTGACTCCATACTCTGGAGTTACATTAGTTCTCAAAGAAATGATTATGGCGTTTTTGGTGGGGTCATTTCCAGTCACAAAAGTATAAATCGTAAACCTGTTACTTGAATTAGGGTCCTCAATAAATACGATATTCGCATCCTTGCTTCCTTTAAATTCTTTTTCAACACCATTAATCTTGAATTTGTAATAATAATTTGGCCTAGGTTCTTCCTTGTCACAAGAAGAAAAAAGGATTAAAACCATTAATAATAATCCAATAATATTTGTGATTTTCATAGTTGAATAGTTTGTAGCGTTTTTATAACGGGGATTGCGATAGTCAAGGTTTCAAAGCTATGCACAAAAATAGTTTAAAAATAACATTTTTAAATGTTTTAAAGGAAAGGATATCAGTTATTGAAATAACCATAAAAAAAGCCTTCTCAATGGCTTGAAAAGGCTTTTTTTGAAGTTAAGTACTATCGCTTATGCAAAAAACTTTTTTAGACCTTCAAGTTTTTTATCCAAGGAAGCGGCCACGGAACCATAGGCTTCACGATTAGGCAATGATTCATGAACAGAAAAATAATACTTTATTTTTGGCTCTGTCCCCGATGGACGGGCTGAAATTTTACTGCCGTCTTCTAAGTAAAATTGAATGACATTTGATTTATCCATTTTTAAAACTGTTTCAGTTCCATCGACCAAATCAAATATTTTGCTTTCCTTGACATCAACAATTTTTATAACCTTGATACCATTCATTTCTTTAGGTTTATTGGTCCTGAATCCTGTCATCAGATTCTGAATCTGTTCTGCACCATCTTTCCCTTTTTTGGTAACTGAAATGAGATTTTCTTTATAAAAACCGAATTGCATATAGATTTCAGCCAATACGTCCTGTACTGTTTTCCCTTTGGTTTTATAATAAGCTACCAGTTCAGCCACCATAGAACAGGCTGAAACACCATCTTTATCCCTTACAAAATCACCGACCAAATAGCCGTAACTTTCTTCTCCACCTCCGATAAACTTCTTTTCCCCCTCCAGATTTCTGATTACCTCTGCAATATTTTTAAAACCCGTCAATACAGAATAACAGGTAACACCAAATCCTTTACAAATTTCATCAATCAGTTCTGTTGTAACTATTGTGTTTACCATGAACTGTTCTCCGGTCAACATGCCATATTCCCTCCATTTATTGAGCAGATAATAGGTTAAAAGCGTGCCTGTTTGATTACCATTGAGCAATTCAAAATCACCTTTTCCATCCGGCACACAGGCTGCGTATCGGTCTCCGTCAGGGTCACAGGCTAAAACCAATTCAGCACCCACCTTTTTACCCAACTCAATGGACATGGTCAGCGCTTCGGCTTCTTCAGGATTAGGATAAATTACCGTTGGAAAATTCCCGTCAGGTTCAGCTTGTTCTTTGACAATATGGATATTTTCAAATCCGAAAACCTTTAAAGCTGCAGGGACTATTTTGCCAGAAGCACCGTGAATAGGTGAAAAAACAATCGGCATATCTCTTTGAAGCATGATTTCATTAGGAGAAAGACTGAGTTTTCTTACCAAATTCAAATAAATCAAGTCAAAATCTTCTTCAATATATTCTATCAAGGATGGATTTTTATCCCAATTTACATCATCCACAGAAACTATTTTTTGCACTTCCTTGATGATATTGGTATCATGGGGGGCAACGACCTGACCTCCGTCATCCCAATAGGCCTTATACCCGTTATATTCTTTTGGATTATGGGAGGCAGTAACCATTACACCACTCTTACATCCAAAGTGCCGAATGGCAAAGGAAAGCATAGGAGTTGGTCGTAATTCCCTGAAATATTTGACTTTTATACCGTTTGCTGAAAAAACATTTGCGGTTGTATCTGCAAACAATGTGTTGTTAATTCTACAATCATGGGTCAAAGCCACACTGATTTCTTCATTAGGAAAGCATTTCAAAAGATAATTAGCCAATCCCTGAGTAGCCATGCCAATGGTATACACATTGACTCGGTTTGAACCTACGCCCATAAGCCCTCTAAGGCCTCCTGTCCCGAATTCAAGTTCCCTGTAAAAGGAATCTATCAGTTCAGTTTTATCAGGAGAATCAAGAAGTGCTCGGATCTCAGCTTTGCTTTTTTCGTCAATATTACTCTTTAGCCAGTTTTCAGCTTTGGCTACAATCATTGGATCTATTGTTGTCATTTTGTAAAAAGTTTGAATGAGATTCTAAGATAGAGAATTCATTAAAAATAGCCATACAATGAAGAAATTAAAGATTAAAAAAAAGCCAGGGTATCATTTATTTTCTATTTATAAAACAAGTGATATCCTGACCAATTCATTAATCCCATATATTTATTTAAGAAATACTCTTCTGTTTTTACGCAATGAGATATTTATCATTAGTCAAAAATTAACTAAGGGAAAAGCATCAAATCATATTTTAGGGCTAATGCTTATAAGTTCCCCCTTAATTCTTGTTCTCTTTCAATAGCTTCAAAAAGGGCTTTGAAATTTCCTTTGCCAAATGACTTGGCACCTTTTCTTTGAATGATCTCATAGAAAAGGGTAGGCCTATCTTGCACCGGTTTTGTGAAAATCTGAAGTAGATACCCTTCCTCGTCCCTGTCCACGAGAATATTGAGATCCTTCAGCGGTTTAAGGTCTTCGTCAATTTGGCCAACCCTATCCAATAAATCGTCATAATAGGTTTTTGGAACTTCAAGAAATTCAACTCCTCTTTTTCTCAACTCGGTTACAGTATGGATAATGTTATCGGTAGCTATTGCCATATGTTGAACTCCTGCGCCATTATAAAAATCTATATATTCCTCAATTTGAGATTTTTTCTTTCCTTCAGCAGGTTCATTGATAGGGAATTTGATGTAACCATTGCCATTGGAAACAACTTTCGACATCAGAGCAGTATATTCAGTGGAAATATCCTTATCGTCAAAAGTGATCAGAAGTTTGAAACCCATCACATTTTCATAAAAATCAACCCATTTGTTCATTTCTCCCCAACCGACATTACCCACGCAATGGTCAATGTATTTCAGTCCGATAGGAACAGCCTTATATTCACTTTTTCTTGGTAGGTACCCTGGAAGGAAGACTCCCTTGTAATTCTTTCTCTCAACAAATGTATGGATAGTTTCTCCGTAGGTACGGATGGATGAAGTTACTACTTCCCCGAATTCATCTTTTAGGGTTTTTGGCTCTTGAAATGATACAGCCCCTCTTGAAGTGGTTTCCCGCCAAGACTTTTCGGAATCATCTACCCAAAGTGCAAGGACTTTGACCCCATCTCCATGTTTTTTGATATGATCTGCAATAGGATGATTTTCCAGCAAAGGAGTAGTCAGCACCAACCTGATTTTATCCTGCTTCAACACATAGGACGCGCTTTCTTTTATACCTGTTTCCGGGCCGGCATAAGCGATGAGTTCGTAACCAAAGGCATATTGATAGTAGAGAGCGGATTGCTTGGCATTGCCTACATATAATTCAACATAATCCGTCCCATTGATGGGAAGAAAATCCTGTTCCATAGTAAAGTTATTTTTGGGTTTTAATATTTCAATTCCAAATATAGGAATATTTAAACTTGAAGGCGGTTTGATGGCTTTAAAAGAAATTCCACCATTTAACTCCATAAAAAAATCGTTCATTACAATTTCAAAAAAATAAACCTAAGATTCTAAACCTTCAACATTCAATTTTAACTTTTCATAACTTCTTTTATCCTTGCCCATTTCTATTGGCCAATAAATAAACGAAACCTAGAAATGCCCAAGAAAATGCCCAAGTTTCAAAACCCAATAAAGGCAGCCCGATTAAAAGGAAACTATACCAGAAAGGTACCGCTACCAATCCGATTACAAATTTAAAAGTTGCTGTAAAAGCGGGATCTTCAATTTTTGGAGCAATTAAAAGCCATATCCAATAAACGGGGAAATGAAAAACTTTCATCACCTTATTGGTGAAATATGGTGGGGAATAGGGTTTTGGGTCAGAGGAATTAGATTGATCTGAAATAAAGGATCTAACGTCTTCAGGTTCGGTGAGATCTATTCTGTTTGTGATCAGATCCTCTTCGGTCTGATTGTATTTTTCTTCAGGAATGTGACTTACCAATGGTTCCAAAGCCGCTTCCACTGCCTTTATCAAAGGATCGAATTGTGGATAAAAAAGCTTGGGATTGATAGTGGGGCCAAAGAGGATACTCACCTTACTCCCCGTCCTTTGATGGTTGCCGTAATTGATTCCAACCGGTAAAATCACCAAGTCCAAATCCGGATTGGCGGCTAGCGCTTGATAGGCTATTCTGGCAAATCCCTTTTTAAGGAGGCGAAGATTTCGGTGAATGTGATGGTTACCCTCACCAAATATGACTATTGTTCCTTTATTTAAAAGAACCTCTGTACTTTTCTCGAATGTCTCTTTATTTTTTTCCATATTTCCAATCCCATCCCTGACACGGTATATTGGAATCATCCGGATAAAATCAAGCAATTTGGCAATGAACGATTTTTTAAAAACAGATGCCCTGGTTAAAAAATAAGGATTGAGGCGGGTATGGGTAGCAATCAATAGTGGGTCCACCAAAGCATTCTGATGGTTGGCTACAAGTATGATTGCTTTATTTTTTGGAATGTTTTCCTTGCCATAAACCTTGATTTTGGAAAAGTAAAAATGAAGGGCAATTTTAACTTTAATCCTAAGAATCGCATTAAAAAGATCTTTCATCAGAAAATGGCTATGGGAAACTATTCTTGGGAAAAAGAATGAATTAACGTTTTAGAGAAATTTTTCCATATTGTGGCTATACCCATACCTGAAATGATATGCCAGATTCCCCACCAAGCAGCAATGATTGCCATTCCGCCCAAGCCATCAAAATAGGTGAAAATCAACACTAACGCCAGCCCAGAATTTTGAATGCCAGTTTCTATAGTCAGTGTTTTGGTATCAGCGAGGCTTAAATTGCCGATTTTTGATAGAGAATAACCAGAAAATAAGGCAATAAAATTATGGCCTAATACCCAAAGAAAGATCAATCCAATAAACTTCAAAAACAGATTGTAATTTCCTATAAATGCAATAACCACAAAGCTCGAAAAGATGAGAATACTCAGAGGCTTTAATATTTTGGTGGCTTTATGAGCCCAATTCGGATACCGGCCATTGATGTACATGCCCACCATCAAGGGTAAACCAAGGATAAGGGCTACAGTTTGAAATACTTCAAAATAGGAAAGTGATATTTCCTTTAGCATCGTTGCAGTGGGTTCATAAAAACCAGCCCATAAAGCGAAATTGAAAGGTGTCAGGAAAATTGAGAATGCAGTTGAAAAAGCCGTAAGAGATACAGATAGTGCCGTATTTCCCTTTGCCAGATGCGTCATGAAATTAGAGACATTGCCACCAGGGCATGCTGCAACCAAAAACATGCCTAAGGCCACCGATGGAGGAGGTTGAATAATGTTTATAAATATCAGTGTCAACAGGGGTAACATAAAAAATTGGGAAAGAATACCCAATCCGAAAGATTTTGGATTTTGGAAAATATACCTGAAATCCGCACCTTTCAAATCCAAAGCTACTCCAAACATGATAATGGCTAATGAAATATTCAGAAGGAAAAGGGAATCCTGATTAAAATTTAGTGTGCTGTTATCAAGGGCTTCTATCATTCAAAAATAACTTGTTTGAGGAAATATAATAAGTTGGATAATGAATGACAAAAATCTTCAAAAAAACCTGATTATTGGGTTGCTACTTTTAACAAAAAGATCTATAGAAGAAAATTTTTTTTGAGACAAAAGACAATAGTTTTGATATAAAAAGCACAAACTGTTAAACGTAATTTTAATTTAAATTTTAATTTTGCACTGAAAGTATAAATTATTATCTTTTCCGAGTATTTGTTGAATCACCCAAAAATCCAACAAATTTTATCATCCTTTTTTGAACCAGTGTTTTTATTGCAAAATAAAGACGATGGAAAAAATAAAGGGCAGCTTTCTTGAATGTCATTCAACATTTTTGACGTTTTAGATTGGTATTTGAACTGTTTAATGAATTTCTTTTTCTAAACGCTAATGGTATATGTTTCCAATCAAACCTGGACAATACAAGCATCTACAGCCTCTTTACAGGGAAGTCCTTCCTCCTGATCTTACTAAAGGGCTGAAGGCCGTAAAGAATAACTCAACAGGAGCTTTTTCCCGTCTACATGAAATTGGTGAAGGTTTAGAATCTTTTAACGGTGAACTAACGGATATTCACCTGGCTCATTTGGTCAAGCGGACAAAATTCGGGGCGACAATTCAGGATATCAAAAACCTCAGGAATAAATCACTTTCAGCTATACTGGACGAAATGTTTGAAGTATCCCTGGACTATCCCGAGCCTATCAATAATTATAATGATCTCAGCAAAGGTAAATTTGATCTTGAAGTCCCCCTTGGAAGCAGTTTTGTCAATGCCAGATTCAATGAAGATTTAGAAGGTGATCGGCTTGTTTCGCTCAAGTCATGGATGATCGGAAGAATTTTAAATACCAATAATGGCATACAGGAAAAGATGCTTTTATTCTGGTGGAATTTTCTTCCTATCAAAATGTGGGATGTTTTTATTTCAAAATCCTGCTACAGATACATTACCATGTTGAACCGACATGTAATCGGGAATTTTAAGGAATTGATAAGGGATTTGACACTTGATCCTGCCATGTTGGTTTTTCTGAGCGGTGCATTCAATAATAAAGATACTCCGGATGAGAACTTTGCCAGAGAATTACAGGAATTATTCTGTATAGGTAAAGGCCCGGGAGCGGGCTATCAGGAAGAGGATGTTAGGGCAGCTGCAAGAGTATTGACAGGTTGGACTGTCAACTGGGAAAGTATTCATTCAGAGGGTCCACCGGAGTCTTATTTCAATGCTGAAGCCCACCATACAGGAAACAAACAGTTTTCGGCATTTTATGGCAATAAAGTAATTGAAGGAAAAGCAGGAATAGCAGGTGCAGAGGAATTGGATGAAATGTTGGAGATGATTTTTGCCACCAATGAATCTTCAAAATTTATTGCCAGAAAACTTTATACTTTTTTTGTGGCAAGCGAAATTTCCACTTTGGCCGAGACTAATGTTATCGGGCCTTTGGCTGCAATAATCAAGGGCAACAACTACAATATTAGACCAGCCCTAAAAGCTTTATTAAGTTCAGCGCATTTCTTTCACCCTGAGGTAATGGGCTCTTTGATCAAAAGTCCCATGGATTTTATTTTGGGACTATGGAGAAATTTTGATATGCCAAAAGCAGAGAATCCTCTTGGAGAGAAAGATTTTTACTCTGCCATACTTTGGAACATGGGAAATATAGGAATGGAATTGGGTGATCCGCCAAATGTCGCCGGCTGGCCACCTTATTACCAGGCCCCTAATTATGATAAAATATGGATCAATACTGATTCGATTACCAAAAGAGCTTTGGCTTCTGACTCAATGATTTTTTGGGGTTATTGGATTTCAGACTCTGTGAAAGCTAATGCTAATCTTCTTGAATATGTCAAGGGTTTTGAAAACCCCGAAGGTCTTATTGCACTCATCAATGAGTTTGTTCTGTTGAATTTGGGTCTTCCATTGAATGAAACTCAAATTGAAATGACTAAAAAAATTCTTCTGAACGGCCAAGAGCAGGATTATTATTGGACAGGTGCCTGGCTGACATCTTTAGCCAGTCCAAATGATGAGTCAAATGCTACAATTGTTTTAAATAGGCTTAAACCAGCTTTTCAACTGTTGTTACAAATGGGAGAATCGCAATTAATGTAACGTTATGAAAAGAAGGTCTTTTATCAAGCACGCTGCTCATAGCTTGGCAATTCCAGGTTTCTTTGGAGCATTAAACAATCAGAGTTTCGGTCAGACTATAGACAGATTCCTGAATTTGGCGAATGAAACTGATAGGGTATTGGTTCTTATTTATTTGGAAGGTGGCAACGACGGTCTCAATACTGTGATACCCTTATCTTACCTCAGTCAGCTTAATCAGGTAAGACCACATGTGATTATGCCTGACAATAAACTTTTAAATATTGACTCCAGTGATTTTGCTTTACATCCTTCACTGGATGGCTTTAAATCATTATATGAAGAAGGAAGATTACAGGTGATTCATTCTGTAGGTTATCCTCAACAAAGTTTTTCTCACTTTAAATCCACAGATATATGGATGAGCGGTTCCAATTCGGATGAATTGCTGCCTTCGGGATGGACTGGAAGGTATTTGGAATCCAATTATCCTGAATTTCCGAATGGATATCCCAATGAGGATAAACCCGATCCAATGGCTGTTGAAATAGGCTATGGTTCATCTATGCTTTTCCAGGGTGAGAGGGCTAATTTCAGTATGGTAATCAACAATCCCAATTCATTTTATCAGATTCTGGAAAATGCGGTTGAAGATACCCCTGATACCGTAGCAGGCGATAAATTACGGTATATTCGGTTGATAGCCCAACAATCCCAGAAATACGGGATGGTTGTAAAAAGAGCTGCTGAAAAAGTCACCCAACAAAAAATTTACCCTGATACAAGATTGGGCAATCAGCTTCGTATTGTTTCCAGATTGATTTCAGGTGGCTTGAAGACACCCCTGTATCTTGTCAGAATGGGCGGATTTGATACCCATGATAATCAGGTAGACGGGGGAGACCATACCAAAGGCAGACATGCCAATTTATTGAAGCAACTCAATGATGCAGTAGTAGCATTTATGAACGACCTGGAATTTCAAGGTTCCGCGGACAGGGTGATGGGGATGACCTTTTCTGAGTTCGGCAGAAGGATAGTTTCCAATTCCAGTAATGGTACAGATCATGGATCATCGGCCCCCCTTTTTGTTTTTGGTAATATGTCATACGGAGGTTCATTGGGTACGGCCCCGCAGATTAATGGAACAGAAGTTTACAGAGACAATATACCCCTTCAATATGATTTCAGGCAGGTTTATACCTCTTTGTTGAGTCAGTGGTTTGATGCAGGCGATACCAGTATACAGGCAGCAACACGTGGTAATTTCGAACAAATACCCGTAATCAAAAACGGTCTTATTACTGGAATAGAAGAACTGGAACCTGTGAACCTGAAAATTTACCCAAATCCTACAATAAATGTTGTCACTTTGAAAATGGATGTGGCTCCGGGCAAATTTTCAGTTCAGGTCATTGATAGTTCGGGCAGCAAGACAGCAACTATTTTTGAGGGATTGGTCAATACATACCACTTCCAGCAAAGTTTTGATTTGAGCCAGTATCCTGCAGGTATGTATATATTCCTGATTACGAATGGAAACAAAAAATTCACCCGCAAATTGATCAAACTTTGATGTTGAAATTTAAATATTTGATTATCAGATAAGAAGTGAGGAAAGGGAAACCAGACTCTTAATTATTGATAATCAAATATTTTTTTCAGGGATTGAGATATACAAATGCGTTGACGTTCATTCCGGCACCCACGGAAGCAAACACCAAGTTTTCTCCGGAGCTGAATTGGTAACCATTCAATTTCTTTTTCGAGATCATATCATAGAGTATGGGTACTGTGGCTACAGAATTATTTCCCATCTTGGAAATGATCATCGGCATAATACCATCCGGCTTGTCATTTACCCCAAAAAGCTTTAAAGTCCTTATCAAAATGGCTTCGTCCATTTTGGCATTTGCCTGATGAATAAGCACTTTTCCAATATCTTTGATATCCAACCCGGCTTTTTCGATAGCTTCTTTCATTAAAACAGGAACAGTGTTCAGGGCATACTCATATAACTTCCTCCCGTTCATTTTTAGAAACAAAGTATCATCTTTATAATCAGGATTATAGGAAACATCCATTTTTAACAAATGAGCCTGAGAAAGGGTATCTGTTCTGGTTTTATGGCATAAAACACCAATTGGTTTATCACTTTCAACTCCTTCCAACACCACTGCTCCAGCTCCATCTGAATAAATCATGCTGTCAATATCATGCGGGTCAATGATTCTCGAAAGTGTTTCAGCACCAATGACCAAGGCTCTTTTAGCATCACCGGATTTAATAAAGTAATCAGCATGTATCACTCCCTGAACCCAACCTGGACAACCGAAAGGTAAATCATACGCAACACAATTTGGGTTCTCAATTTTAAGCAGGTGTTTTACCCTTGATGCAATAGTTGGAAGAATATCCGTTTTTCTGTTATTGTACAATATTTCCCCAAAGTTCTGGGCAACAATTATATAATCTAATGTTTCCGGATCAATGCCTGAGTCCTCGATAGCAGCTTTGGCAGCAATATAGGCCATGTCGGAAGTATTCAATTCGGGCTGTAAATATCTTCTTTCCTCTATTTCAGTGATTTCCTGAAATTTCTGGATAATAGCTTTGGTTTCTTTTGGGATTTTTTCTCCCTTTTCGTTGATAAAATTATTATTTAAAAAGTCTTCATTCTTTACAATGACATCCGGGAGGTATGAGCCTGACCCCTTGATTACTGTGTAGATAGACATATAAGGTGATTTTGAACCATGTATTTATTTCGGCACCCAATTAAGTAATAAAATTTCAAAAAAAAGGAATTTAACATAAAAGAAAAGTCCTGAATTTGTTCAGGACTTTTAAATAGTTTTTAAATATTCGGTTGTGGAGTTGTTCGGAGGTATGATTTGATTTTGGTATGTCCTTTAGGAAACTTTGCCGGGATATCTTCATCTTTGATGCTCGGTACGATTACCACATCTTCTCCATTTTTCCAATTTGCCGGTGTTGCCACCGAATGGTAGGCTGTTAACTGCAAAGAATCAATTACTCTCAACAACTCGTCAAAATTCCTACCTGTACTTGCAGGGTAGGTGATAATCAACTTGATTTTTTTGTCATTTCCGATTATAAAAACAGACCTTACCGTAGCTTTTTCGCTGGCATTGGGATGTATCATATCATAGAGTTCAGCTACTTTTCTATCCTCATCCGCTATAAGCGGGAAGTTGACAATGGTGTGCTGTGTCTCATTGATATCTTTGATCCATTCCTTGTGGTCAGCCAATCCATCCACACTTAGTGCCAATACCTTTACATTTCTTATGTCAAACTCTGATTTCAGTTTGGCAACTGCTCCTAATTCTGTGGTGCAAACCGGCGTGTAGTCGGCAGGATGTGAAAACAGGATTCCCCATCCTTCACCTAAATATTCATGAAAATCAATTTTTCCTTCTGTCGTCTCTGCGACAAAATTTGGAGCGATATCTCCTAACCTTAGTGACATAGTATTTGTTGTTTTAGTCTATAGAATTAATAGGTTAAATACAAAATTCCAGTTTGTTTAGTTTCATTTCGGAGACAATTTATGGGAAAACAAGTTTGTGTTTACTCGATCACATCAATATACTGATAAGAGATTCTTGGATAGAATAGATAATAGTAAGCGCGGCTTTTTCCAAAATATACATTTGATTTGCTGCTTTAACAGTTTATCCTTCAGATTTTGGAAAAAATATACCTTGATTTAAGTATTTAAATTCAAATTTGGTCAATCAAAAGTTAACTTCGGTTTCAGGTTTACCTATAGTGTTCCAATGCCAAAAAATTATGAAAAGCAAAAATTCAGAAAATGCAATTATCATATTTCAAAAAAATCTTATCCTTGGAAAAGTGAAAACCAGATTGGCAGCTTCTGTAGGACATCAACAGGCTTTAGAGATTTATAGGGATTTGGTAGCCTATACCTATAAGCAGGCCATTGAAATAGAAGAAGCGGATATTTGGGTGTTTTTTTCGGATTCTTTTGAAGAAATGGATGGAAATTTACAACAGCATATTACGGCCACCATGGTTCAGGAGGGCGCTGATTTGGGCGAAAGGATGGAAAATGCATTCAGAACTATTTTTGGATTTGGATATGCCAAAGCAGTTTTAATTGGGACTGATTGTCCTGAAATACGCCCGATAATCATAGAAAACGCGTTAAAATCCCTGGAAAAAAATGAAGTGGTAATCGGGCCTGCAATGGACGGAGGCTATTACCTGATTGGAATGGCCAAAGTTATTCCCCGATTATTCAGTCAAATTCCCTGGAGCACCGAAAATGTTTTCCCTATTACATTGGAAAGGATAAACCGGGAAAAAATTTCCCATTATATTTTGCCTGTTCTATCCGATATAGATACAGAAGAAGATTGGATAAATCTCAAAAATCTGATTTCAGAAAATTACAGTTGATTTCCCTTAATTCAATTAAGAAGATTGCCGGAATCCACAATAAAATTCAAGGTGCATTTTTGTTTGGCCATCATTCAACTTAAATGAATTCCAATACTCGGATTTCCAAAATCCTAAAAGAAATGAATAAACTTGTAGCTTTATAATTCATCTATGGAATTTGGTCAATAGTCCTAATATTCTTTAAATTAGAGCAGCTGTCGTAAGTATTTGAAACTTTATGAAAATGGGATGAAAAGAGACTTTATAAAGTTATTTGCCATTTCTTTGATCTTTTTCCTTCTCCAACCTTCAATGGTAAATGGACAGGAAGTCGCCAATTTTGATATATCTGTTGCAGGGATTTCTATAGGAGAAATGAAAGCTATCAAAACCAGCACGGGTGATGAAATAAAATATCAGATTAACAGTTTGGTAAGTTTTTGGTTTTTCGGGAAAATATCGGTGGATTATAAATCGAATACTATCTATAAGAACAAGCAACTCTACAGTGCCATCAGCACCACAAATTCAAAAAGAGGTGATTTTTCCTCTTCCGTCCAATGGAACAAGGATCATTATAAAGTTGATGCGAAAACCTATAAATTTGAAAATACCAATCCGATCAGAAAACCATTTTTTTTTAGTTCAGCCATGTTGTTTTTTGAGGAACCAAAATTGATTAAGGAGTTTATTGCTGAAAATTTTGGCCTTCCTTCTCCAGTGAGGAAAGAAAAAGATTACTATGAAGTGGATGTAAACGGCCATAAAAACAGGTATTATTACATTGATGGTAGATTGGATAAAGCGATCATCTATAATCCGGTCAAGAACTATATGATAAAAAGAAAATGATTTTTTAATGAAGCTGAGTATCATTATACCTATTTTGAATGAATCAAAAAATCTTCAGGAATTATTGCCGTTTTTCATGGAACATGATTCAAAAGATGAATTTGAAGTGATTGTTGTAGATGGGGGAAGTAAGGATAATTCAGTAGAAGTAGCATTAAAATTAGGAGCAGGGCTTATGAAATCGGAAGTAAGTTCCCGGGCCTGTCAGATGAATCTCGGGGCTAAAAATGCTACAGGTGAAATCCTTTATTTCGTTCATGCAGACGTCAGACTTTTGAATTCTTTTTTTGAGGACATCATTGGGGTCATAGATAGGGGAGTACCATCCGGATGCTTCGCCTATTCCTTCAATTCGAACAATTCCTTGCTGAAAGTAAATTCTTGGTTCACCCAATTCAACGGAATCCTGTCGGGTGGGGGAGATCAGACTTTATTTGTGAAGAGGGAGGTATTCGAAGCATTGGGGGGGGTTGACGAGTCCTTTTGTATAATGGAAGATTTTGAAATTGTCAGAAGGCTGAAAAAAAAGTACAGTTTCCTTGTCATTCCTAAAAAGATCACTGTTTCTGCCCGGAAATATGAGACCAATTCCTGGCTAAGGGTGCAGTTGGCCAACCTGATTGTTTTTGTCCTATTCTATTTGAAAACACCTCCAGATAAACTCAAGGAATTATATTCCAGACTTTTGGTATACAGGTAAAAAAAAGGACCGCAAAACGGCCCGTTTTATCTATCATCAATACCTTATGAAGAAAAATTTACTTTCACAAAGGTATCATTCATAATTTTTTCCACAGTTAAGGGATTGTGAAGTTAAGATGATTAAATAATCTTCTTTATTTGAGATATAATTTTCCGTTATTGATATATACCTTGTGATATCTACCAATTTTTATTTTTTCATGATCTCCACATTCTTCAAAATATCCATTGCAAACAAACTCATGGCTTTCACCCCGGTTTTTATGGTAGGTTCAGGAAGAGGAGCGAAATAAGGGGAGTGCAGTCCGGGAATATCCAGACCTTTGTCTTCAGCTTCTTTCAAAAAGTCGGGATCATTGGCTCCCAGATAAAACATGGTAATGGGTATTTTTCTTTCCTGCATTCCAAACCTACTGAAATCCTCGCCGATCATTTGGGCCTGTACTTCTTTCACTTTATCTGCCCCTATATTGTTTTTAAATACATCCACCATCTGTAGGGTGAGTGCATCATCATTGATTAGAGCAGGTGTATGGGGATGACGGATCCAATAAGTAGGCATTTTTTCTTCCGGAAGGCCTGCCGCCCTTGCATATTGCTCACTGATGCGCTTGACGCTACTGATCATTTCTTCTCTTACTTCGGGAGAATAAGATCTAAGAGTCAATTGCATCACCACTTCGTCAGGAATGATGTTATGAACTGTACCGCCATGAATCGAACCGACAGTTACCACCGCCGGATCAATAGGTGCAATTCTCCGGCTTACAATTGTCTGATAAGCCTGAATCATCTGAGCACTTAAGACGATAGGGTCAATGCCTTTGTGTGGAGCGGCGCCGTGAGCTCCTTCACCATATATAGTCACATTCATCATATCTACCCCAGCCATCAATGGGCCTGATTTATAGCCAAGCATTCCGGCAGGTAAAAATGGATCATCATGTAATGCAATGGCGTAATCAGGGTGGGGAAAACGTTCATACAATCCATCATTCATCATATTCCATGCACCCATACCGTTTTCTTCAGCAGGCTGCCCTACCATCAATAATGTGCCTCTCCAGGCATGTTTGTATTCCATCATCATTTTAGCTGTGCCCACAAATACACTCATATGGATATCATGTCCGCAGGAATGGGTGATAAAGGTTTCCTTTCCGTCATTGGAAATCCCTTTTTTGATAGAAGCATAAGGAAGCCCCGTTTTTTCTTCCATTGGCAGCGCATCCATATCAGTCCGAATTAAAAGGACTGGACCGGCACCGTTTTCCAATACACCAACTACCCCATAGCCTCCGATATTTTCAGTTACCTCGTAACCCAAAGATTTCAGTTCCTTGGCTATTCTTGCGGAAGTTTCTTTTTCCTGCAGGGACAGTTCCGGGTTTTGGTGTAGCGTTTTATAAAGTTGATCCAGTTCAGGATAGATTTTGTCAATAAAATTGTCAACTGATTGCGAAAATCCAGGCTTTGGAAATATTCCGATCAGGATAAAAAGACAAAGGGAATACAGGGAAACTTTCATAAAATCTTATATTATTCTTTTTCAAATAAAGCAAATAATTCCCTCTTTTGGGGTATAGATTTAATTTTAGGTTGAAGTAATTATGCCGATAATTGAAAAATCGAGTTATGCCAATCCACCACGCTTGCTTTTCAATGGTCATTTTGAAACCATTATTCCCAGCATCTTTAGAAAAATCATCGGTGTCCAATATCAGCGGGAAAGAATTGATACGCCTGACAATGATTTTTTGGATCTGGATTGGTCAAATGTGGGGAGTAACAAACTCCTGATAATCAGCCACGGCTTGGAGGGAAGTTCTGAAAGACATTATGCCCGTGGATTGGCCAAATTATTCAATCAAAATGGTTATGATGTATTGGCCTGGAACAACCGTACCTGTGGGGGTGAAATGAATCTCCAACCCATCATGTACCATCATGGTGCCTCCTATGATTTGAAAACAGTGATTGATCATGTGGAAAAGACCCAAAATTACGGGGCCTATTACCTGGCAGGCATCAGCATGGGCGGCGCACAAACCTTGAAATACTTGGGAGAAAATGGACTTGACCTGAATTCAAAAATCAAAAAAGCAGCGGTTTATTCCACTCCCTGCAACTTACCTGATTCTGCGGCAACTTTGAAGGCAAAAAAGAATGCTTTTTATAAAAAACGCTTTCTAGGAAAACTGAAAACCAAAATGTTCTTAAAAGGGCAACAGTTTCCCGGTTTGGTGGATTTGGATTTACTGAAAAAGGTAAAGGAATTTGATACTTTCGATACCCATTTTACAGCCAAAATCCATGGGTTTAAAGATGCAGATGATTTTTACCACTCGGTAAGTGCTGACAATTGGATAAAAGATATTCAGATTCCAACCTTGGTCATCAATGCCCTCAATGATCCATTGTTGATGGACAGATGCTACCCAATCGATTTGGCCAGAAACCACCCACAACTATTTCTGGAAATGCCCAATAGGGGCGGGCATACTGGTTTTATAGTCAAAGGTCAGGAGTTTACCTGGTCAGAGTATAGGTTTTTGGAGTTTTTGAAAGAGATGTGAGGAATGAGATACAAGACGCAAGACATAAGACACAAGATATCTTTTAAGGGTAAAAATTAAACTTCATGAGAAATGGAGGCCCTTGTGACTACCAAGAACAGATTTTAGATTTATACCTTTGAACTGTAAAATGTCTTCAAGACTGTAAAGAACTTTGCCTTGTCACTTCGATCCCGATAGTTATCGCGGAGAGAAGTCTATTTTGCCCGTTTAAGATTACCTCACACCTTTCATTACATTTTCTGATAATACCAATTTTCAACTTTTCTGAGGGTCAGGACAAAAAAAACGATAGCCCAAAGGACCATCGCTAATTAATAACTATTACCCAATCAATTTCGACCCATAGTCGAAAATGTATCTTTAT
>CAZLJT010000028.1:0-21999 GCA_964559905.1 uncultured Aquiflexum sp. | reverse complement strand
CCTGCAATCATCAGGTTGATTTCATCAAATTCCTGATCTCCGGCAAACATAAACAACATGGCAAGATTGGCACCTGCAGAAAAGTTTCCGCCTTCATTACCAATGACTAAACCTTTATAGGATTTTTCGGCCATGTTGATGGCAGTATTGATACCTTCAATCACTTCCTGACCGATTGCATTCATTTTGGTATGGAATTCCAATCCGATGACCTCATCACCAAGGTCATAAACCGTGGCACCTGCATTGCCCCAAAGCTTTTTGTTAGCCGCTTTGAGTGTATCCAAAATGATAAACTCTTCAGTACCTGGAATTGGCTGATAGGATTTTGAAGGGATATCGTAATATTTCTTTTTACCGTTTTCTACCTTATAAAATGAATCGTTTCCGGCTGAAAGCATCTCGTGGACCCAAGCAGCTGCTTTTTCACCGGCAGCTTCCATTTTTTCCACGGTATCTTTTACACCAAGGATGTCCCATGTTTCGAAGGGACCCAATTCCCAACCAAATCCTGCAGAGACCGCTTGGTCTATTCTATACAGTTCATCGGATATTTCAGGAATTCTATGAGAAGCATATTTGAAAAGGTCATAAAAAGATGCCCTGTAAAATTCACCTGCTCGGTCATCAAAATTGACCAGAAACTTGATTCTCTTTTTGAGGTCATCTATTTCTTTGGAAGCTTCCAAAGCCTTGAACTTTGGCTTTTCGGCATCTTTGTATTCAAAAGTCTTGAGATCCAGTTCTTTCAGTTCTTTACTGCCATCTTTGTGACGGATCATCTTGAAATAACCCTGTCCGGTTTTATCTCCCCACCATTTATTGTCATAGAGTACTTTTACAATATTGGGCAAAAGGAATTTATCCCTAGATTCATCATGGGTAAGGGTTTTGTACAGGTTATTGGCCACATTTACGGTAGTATCTAAACCAACCACATCCATGGTCCTAAAAGTGGCCGACTTGGCCCTGCCTATGATAGGTCCGGTGAGTTTATCCACTTCTGACACTCCCATACCCATTTTTTCAATGGCATGCATTCCTGAAATGATGGCATAAACACCAATCCTATTGGCAATAAAAGCAGGTGTATCTTTACATAGCACTGTTTCCTTTCCCAAAAATCTATCTCCGTAGTCCATCAGGAAATCAATGATTTCAGGATTGCTTTTTGGTCCGGGGATAATTTCCAATAGTCTCAAATAACGTGGCGGGTTAAAAAAGTGTGTTCCGGCAAAATTGACCTGAAAATCTTCTGACCTTCCCTCACACATCAGGTGCATAGGAATCCCTGAAGTATTTGAAGTTATCAAAGTTCCGGGTTTTCTGTACTTTTCTACTTTTTCAAAAAGTGACTTTTTGATATCCAACCTTTCCACTACTACTTCAATGACCCAATCGTAATCTTTGATCTTGGGAAGGTCATCATCAAAATTGCCTGTTGTAATCCTGGATACAAAAGCCGCATCATAAAGTGAGGCAGGTTTTGATTTCAAGGTATTATCAAGGGCTGTGTTGACCAATCTGTTTCTGACAGCTTTGTCTTCAACAGTCAGACCCTTTTTCTTTTCCTCATCATTGGGTTCATTGGGGACAATGTCAAGCAATAAGACCTGCACACCGATATTTGCAAAATGGCAGGCTATTCTTGACCCCATCACACCGGAACCCAAAATCGCTACTTTCTTGATTGTTCTTTTCATAAAATTATTGGATTTAGAGTTCGTACATATTTTCGTACGCATTGGGGTTTATCGTTTCTGATTGTATATTTTCTATCACTTGATTGATCTTTTGGAAAACCATAAAAAAATCATTCAATTCCTCTTCACTGACTACTTCTCTTACCTGTTCATTGAATTCCTTTATGGTCTTGACAGATATTTCTTTTTTCCTTTTTCCTTCAGGGGTGAGAAAAATCCGAACTGATCTTTTATCAACAAGATCCGGTTTTTTAAAAATAAAACCTTTTTCTTCCATACTTTTAAGCATTCTGGTCAGACTTCTCGCTTCCAATCCCATCAAAGGAGCGATTTTGGTAGCAGGAGTGCCTTCTTTTGAATTGATATTGATCAATACAAAACCGATTGCTGTAGTAAAATCTTCCAGAACAGCTTTTTGATTATACATCCTCGATATGGCATGCCAAGCACTCTTTATGTGATAATCAACTGTTTCTTCTCGCTTCATAGGTATTTTTTTAATACGACTAAGTTAAGAAAAATATTGTATGCATGCATACTAAATATAAAAAAAGTTATGCATGCATAATAAATTTAATTGAAAATACAGATCATAAAAAAACTATATTCTGAATATTTACAGAATATAGTTTATATAATTGGTTAACAAGGAATTTACTTCAAAAAATCAAAATCATATTTCGAATAATTTAATTCATGTATGTAAGCAATGATGCCAGTAAAATTGTAATTCGATATAATTCATGGCAAGACCCTAAAATGTCCAGTACTTCGGTTTTCTGAATTCCGTCTTCCGTCTTGCCTGAAATAGGATATCGGGTAACTGGCAAAGAAGCGTATAACCATAATATCATTTCTAACTATACAGCTCTTCAATTTCTTTGGCAAATTTTTGATGAATAACTTTCCTTTTTAATTTCATCGTAGGCGTTAATTCACCTGTATCCACTCCCCATTGTGCATTGAGGACTTTGAATTTTTTGACCTGTTCCCATTTTCCAAAATACTTGTTAAGTTCATCAATTTCTTTTTGGAATTTTTCTAGAATTTCAGGCTTTTTAAGCATTTCTTCATCTGAAGTGTAAGGAATGTCCTTGTGCTTACACCAGTCTTTCAAACCTTGTAAACTTGGAACAATCAATGCAGCCGGATAATTTTTATTTTCTCCCACAACCATGACTTGTTCGATTACAGGAGATTCCTTGTACTTATTCTCCATTGGCTGTGGAGCAATGTATTTACCGCCTGAGGTTTTGAACATCTCCTTTTTTCTATCAGTAATCTTGAGGTAATTATCCTTATCCAATTCACCGATATCTCCAGTATGAAACCATCCATCCGGCTCGAGTACTTCAGCAGTTAAATCAGGTTGCTTATAATAGCCCTGCATGATGTTGGGACCTTTAGCTAAGATTTCGCCATCAGCAGCAATTTTAACCTCTACGTCTTTAACAAGTTTTCCAACCATACCGATCCGGATATCTTTGTGGTTACAAATTGAGGCCGAAATTACGGGGGAAGTTTCTGTCAAACCATAGCCCTCGCATACGGGAATTTGAGCTGCCCAGAATACCCTTGCCAATCTAGGTTGAAGTGCAGAGGCTCCAGAATTTATCTGCATGATATTTCCGCCCAATGCTTCTCTCCATTTACTAAAAATTATTTTATTGGCCATTTTCAACTGAAAATTATACCAGGCTCCTTGATCTTTATTAGGTTCGTATTTCAATCCCAAATTAAGCGCCCAAAAAAACAATGATTTCTTAATACCAGTTAGTTCGTAACCTTTTGATACGATCTTATCATAAACTTTCTCTAATAAGCGTGGTACTGTATTGAATACATGTGGTTGAATCTCTTTGAGATTATCTCCAATGGTTTCCATGTTTTCCGCATAGTAGATGGAAATTCCCATGTACAAAAAGCAAAAGGAACCTGTTCTTTCGTAAATATGGCAGAGCGGTAGAAAGCTTAGTGCCTTTCCAATACCCTTTGAAACAATAATCCGATCTTCAATCGCAAAAAGATTATGGATCACATTCCCATGTGTCAGCATTACCCCTTTGGGTCGTCCTGTTGTACCTGAGGTATAAATTATTGTAAAAAGATCATCTGTTTTGATCGATTCCTTAACAGAATCAAGTTCGGCAATATTTCCGGATTCTCCGGATAGCATAAAATCTTCCCAATAATCACAGCCGAAAATTTTATCAAAAGAAAAAATCTGTACATCCATATCTTTGGATGCTTCTTTTGCTTTTCCATAAATTTCCTCATCTCCTACAAATACTTTTTTTACTTCGGCATGATTGAAAATATAATTGTAATCATCTGCAGATATGGTTGGATACATGGGAACTGAGATAGCCCCAATTTGCTGCAAAGCCAAATCAATAAAATTCCATTCAGGTCTGTTATTGGATATAATTGCTACTTTATCATCCTGGTGAATTCCTGATTTTAAAAATGCAAGACTTAAATTGTCTACGATTGTTTTCAGATCTCTGGAGGAATATTTTTTCCATTGCCCGTTAATTTTTTGGGCCAAAGCATCTTCTTTATCAAAGTTGGCAATCTGATAATTGATCAAATCAAATAGTCTGCTGATCTGCATATTATTTTGGGTTAGAGACAGAACGTCAAATTATGAAAAAGACCTCAGTTATCCAAAGACCAATTTTTGAGCTTTATTCACAGCCTTATATTTATATTATTTTATTTAATTAAATAAAACTATTAAAGTTATTAAGGTGTGGATTTGTGGGTAAGTATTTGTCTTTTATTAATCAACAGTGGTTAAGGCGTTTATTCATAATCTATTCACATTCTGTTAACATTATATTTTGGCTTAATGCTCTGGTTTTGTTTAGTTTATATAATTGGAATCAGATTATGTGGATTAGTCTGTAATAGATAACCTAGTATAAGTTAGTGTTCATGGAAATGTTTATAAGTGTGGACGAAAAGGCACTTAAATTTCGGTTATCTTTAATTGAGTTGTATTTTGTTTATTGTCCGGTATAAGTACTGGTTTATACCCAAGTTATTTAAGCTTATACACACTATTTTGGTCACTTATCTACATTATTTTCTTGATTTATTTTTTCTTTTCGGTCTTTTCGAATGGAGTTTGTTTGTATTCCTACTGGATTGTTGGGTTGTATGGTTACTTCCAATGCCCAGCCTGCCCTTATAGTTGTGTCTTTGGAGTTGTTGTCATTTTCATTTAGCAAGTAATAAACAGGCTCTGATTGTATATTATTTCTAAGATTTGAGGTATCCCATCTCTTATTTTTATTCCTGTCTATAATTGCTCTTATAAAGTGAACACCAGGTTCTATATTTTTAAAAATGGTTTGGTTCGTTTCTGTTAAATAATTTTCGGCAATAACTTTATTTTGCTTATCAGTAATTTGGACAATAATCGGTAGCTCTTCGGTATTGATTATGACAGTTATATCCTCTGCCAAGGCCTCGCTTTTTAATCTTTTATAGCCTGATTCTAATTTGGCTTCGTTGAATAGTCCTTCGGTATCTGTAAAGCTTGAATCAGCTGCGAAGAAGGTGAATGTTTCAGAAGCTATTGTATCTGGTATGGGTATTTCTATGGTGAGCAGTGTTCGTGTTGTACTGTCTTTAAAATAGGTCCAGTCCTTTCTTATTTCTATAACTGATGCGGTATCGTATTTTATAATAAGGGAATCATAATTTATTTCAAAAAGAGGTTTATTGAATTGTATATCCAATGATAAGTTCTTGGAGAAGTTCTTTGGTGCGAGGAGGCTTGGTTCGAATTTTTCTTTATTTCTATCACTTTCTTCAAATTTTGCATAGATTAAAGTGTCTATTTTGTATCCTACTGAATCGGTGATATTTAGTTTAATTGCAGTACTATCATTCATTAATGTTTTATGATAGACTCTGATGGTTTTTTCATTTTGTCTAAAGAACAAATTTTTGTTTAAATCCTCATTTTCTAAAGAAATTTCTACTGGAAATTTACTTAAAACTATATCAAAATTGGTTCCTGCCGTTGAGGCACGGTTTACTTTAAATTCGGAAAGGTCTGCTTTGGATAAGTAAAATTGAGCCTGTGATATATTTTCAAATATCCGGATAGTATCTCCAAGGAATCCATAGTTTTCCAATTTCTCTTCTGCCTTAAGAGAATTGTTTGAATCATGCCAGGCGTATGCTTTATATTCACCGGCCCTTATATTTGTTAAGTTAAAATTCCCTGTTGAATCGGTCTGTCCTATATAATATGGTGGACCTGTTAATATATCCAGGGTATCTTCCAAAGTATATAATCCTACCAACACATCTTTCATTGTTTCATCTTTTTGTGGAAAGACGTAAGCTACATTCCCGCTGAATGTAAGACTGTCTATTTGGGAGCCTGTGGAAAAAACCAGTTTCAAGTTTTCGGGTACATTATTTTCAGTAATGTCTTTGATGGTTTTTTGAAAATTGAATACATAGGTCGTACTGTCTTCTAGTTCTTGATTGAGTTTTATAATAACCTTGTTTTTGACTGCACTTACTTCCATTTCATCCTTATTGATTCTTGGTGTTATTAGAATCTGTTTATTTGGATTTTCAACTTTGATATATTCATCAAACTCAAGCTCTATTATTTTAGGTTTGCTGTTTAAAGAACCCGATTCCGGAATCATAGCAACAAGTTTTGGGGGGTCTTCATCTTTAGGACCACCCATAGGTGTGCTTTGTTTAGCACAAGATATTATTACTAAAAATATATAAATTAATATTATGTAATTATATAATCTCATTTTTTCTTTAAAATGAATAATAAGCTGGAATAATTATTTTCATTGTTTTTAGCCCAAATATTTGATTTTAACCCATTTATGCCACCTTTTATTAAATGTAGTATGCTATTGTTATTAGGTTTTAGATATTTTTCACTTAAGATTGAAACGTAGAAGCTATCAAATTTCATTGGTTTGGTTTCAGTAATGCGTAGATTGAATTCTTCGGCCAATTTTTGAACGGATATTTTATTGAAATGGTATAGATGTCTGGGAACATCCAATGCTGCCCAATTTGATCCATAATATTTGGAATCGTATGAGATGAAATTTGGTACAGCGATTATTAATGTACCCTTATCATTTAATAGTTCAACGATTTTTCTTAATGATTTTCTTAAATTGTGGATATGTTCCAATACATGAAAAAGTGTGATTACGTCGAATTTTTTATTATTCTTTATATTTTTGAGTGATTCTGATACTTTCAATTTTTTACTCTGTGCTAACTGTCGCGCTGTACAGTTTGGTTCTATACCTCTTACTTTCCACTCACTGCTTTTGGCTGCTTCAATAAAATAACCTGTACCACAACCAATATCCAATAATTTCCCTTTGTTTGGGTGCAGCGTATTTATAAGTGCTACCTTTTTTCGTATGGTTAATTGGCGGACAAACTTGTATAATTTATTTGTTAGGTTGGTTGATTTATTTTGGTGGGAAATATATGCCTCCGATTCATAATACTTACCTATAAATTCTATTGATGGTCTGGGATTGGTAAATATAAGTTTACAATTGCTGCATTGACATAGAAAAAATGTTTCACCGCTTACGGAATGATCTTTTACTTCTGAGTGATTAAGAAAAAGCCCACTTTTGCATAGTGGGCATTTGGTTAACCTTTCCATGGTCATTATCTTCCTAAGTAGACAGTGAGAATTGATAGATCCGCTGGGGAGACGCCGCTTATCCGTGATGCTTGTCCTATTGTTTCCGGCTTTACTTTATTCAATTTCTGTTTCCCCTCAGCTGATAAAGCAGGAATAGCGAGATAGTCAAAAGTTATAGGAATTTTATAGTTTTCCATATTGTTTATTTTTTCTACCATCTGTTGTTCCTTTTCAATATAGCTCTCGTATTTGATCTGTATTTCTGCTTGTTCCAAAACATCCTTGTTGTATTTTGACAGGTATGTTTTTAGTTCTTTATCAAGTTCAATAATTTTGGATAAACCTAAATGTGGTCTTTTCAAAAGTTTCTCAATAGAAATTTTTTCCTTAATTGTGGCTGTATCAAACTCTTCCAAGCCTTCATTGATGATATCCGGAGATAATTTTTTTTGCTTTAGGTCATTGATTAGTTTTGCGGTATCGGATTTTTTATCCAACATTTTTTCCAAACGCTGGTCGTCTGCTAATCCTAACTGATGCCCTATTTGGGTAAGCCTTAAATCTGCATTATCCTGTCTCAGCAATAGCCGGAATTCTGCCCTGGATGTAAACATCCTGTATGGTTCTTCGGTCCCTTTATTGATTAAGTCGTCAATGAGTACTCCTATATATGCATCTGATCTTTTTAAGAGGAAAGGCTCTTTATCGTGGACTTTCCTGGAAGCATTTATTCCCGCTACTAATCCCTGGGAAGCAGCTTCTTCGTAACCTGTTGTCCCGTTGATTTGTCCTGCGAAATAGAGGTTTTCTATTAATTGTGTTTCAAGTGTCAACCTCAATTGTGTAGGAGGAAAATAATCATATTCTATTGCATATCCTGGTCTGAACATTTTTGCATTCTCAAATCCCTCGATTTTTCTAAGCGCAGCATATTGTACGTCTTCAGGAAGCGATGTCGAAAATCCGTTCACGTATATTTCCACAGTATTCCATCCTTCAGGTTCAACAAAGATCTGATGTCTTTCTCTCTCTGCAAATCTGTTGATTTTGTCTTCTATTGATGGACAGTATCTTGGTCCTAAGCCTTGGATTCGGCCATTGAACATAGGAGAGCGGTCAAATCCCGTCTCAAGAGTTTTATGTACTTCTTTGTTGGTATAGGTAATCCAGCATGTTCTTTGTTCTTTTAATGGCTGGGTGTCATCAGAATAGGAAAACTTTTCTGGCTGTTCATCTCCATATTGAATTTCCATTTTGGTATAATCCAATGATCTGCCGTCTACCCTTGGCGGAGTTCCTGTTTTCATTCGCCCTGCTTCAAAACCCAGTTGAACCAGTTGTTCTGTTATCCCTTTAGCTGCTGCTTCCCCTGTTCTTCCTCCCCCGAACTGTTTTTCTCCAATGTGAATTAAGCCATTTAAAAACGTACCATTGGTCAATACTACTGATCTACTATAAATTTCTAGACCTATTCCAGTTCTTACTCCTTTGACACAATTGTTTTTAACGATCAATCCACTGATCATTTCTTGCCAAAAATCAACATTGGGGTTTGCTTCTAACGCCAACCTCCATTCTTCAGCAAATCTCATCCTGTCATTTTGAGATCTTGGGGACCACATTGCGGGGCCCTTTGATCTGTTCAGCATACGGAATTGGATCATTGATTTATCTGAGATTATTCCTGACATGCCGCCTAGCGCATCAATTTCTCTTACGATTTGTCCTTTTGCAACACCACCCATAGCTGGATTACAGGACATCTGTGCAATGGTGTTCATGTTCATTGTACACAAAAGTACTTTAGAACCCATCTTTGCAGCTGCGTTTGCTGCTTCACAGCCTGCGTGTCCTGCGCCTACAACTATCACATCGTATATTGGAAACATAATCTTATTTTTTTAATGTTCCACGTGAAACAATTAATGTTGACCTAGAACAATATAGTCTTTTAAAAATTGTTTCACGTGGAACTTCTGTTTATTCAAATAGAGAAATGGATTCATTTTCCTTTTGACTCATCAATATTTTATCCTTTGGGTTTTTGTCTTTATATCCCATCAAGTGTAATAAGCCATGACTCATTACTCTTAATATTTCTTTTTCAAAAGAGATTTTTTGACTTGAGGCATTTTCTTTAATTCTATCTATACTAATGAAGATATCCCCTTCTATTAATTTTGTTTTTTCTGAGTTATCAAATGTAATAATGTCTGTGTAAGTATTGTGATTTAAATATTGTTGATTAATTTGGAATAAATACTCATCTGAACAAAATATGTAATTGAGTTCCTTGATTTGGTAATTCTCCAGTTTAGCAACTTCTTTCAGCCACTTTTTGTATTTGTTTTTTTCATTTAAGGAAAATTTGATGTCCTCCTCAAAAAATAAAATAGCCATTTACATGTAGAAGGTTAAAGTTGTTTTTCTTCCCGAATCATCAAACTTGACTTCATCAGAAAGATGTTTCATAATGAAAATTCCTCTTCCTCCTGTTTTTTCCAAATTTTCGGGTTCAGTTGGATCGATTAAATTTTCATAATCGAAGCCTTCTCCTTCATCTTTAATAATGAACTTAACAAGATTGTCGTCTAAGTGTAATTCCAAATCCACTTTTTTATTACCATCTAAATTATTGCCATGTAGGATCGCATTAGTAACACATTCTGTCACAGAAATCATAATATTACCATAGATGTCTTCATTGATAGCATATTTCTCTCTGGCGTTATCAATGAAGCTTTCAATAATTTTTATATTATCTATAAGAGATGGAATTGAAATTTTAATAGATTTCATGAAGCTTTTATGGCTATTACGTTAAATATTTTAATTTTCTATTTCTATCATTATCGGACAATGATCTGAATGATAGGCCTCTGGTAATATGACAGATCTTTTGATTCTTTCTTTCATGGAATCTGTAGTCATGTGGTAATCAATCCTCCAACCCAAATTTTTTTCCCTTGAACCCGCTCTATAACTCCACCAAGTATATTGATGTGGGTTCTTATTGAATAACCTGAAACTATCATCAAAACCCGATTCAGTAAACTTATCCATCCATGCCCTTTCTTCAGGTAAGAAACCTGAAGAATTCTTGTTTGAAACCGGGTTGTGAATATCTATTGGTTTGTGACAAATATTGTAATCTCCACTCAATATCAAATTAGGTAAATTTTCTTTTAAATCCTGAGAATAACCATATATATCATCGAGGAAGGTGTATTTGAAATCTTGCCTTACATCTCCTGTGGTTCCTGATGGAAAATAAGCTGATACAAATGAAAATGTTTCAAAGTCTGTTCGTATCATCCTACCTTCATCGTCATACTTGGATATACCCATACCGTATTCCACGTTTTTGGGTTTCAATTTGCTCAATATGGCAACACCACTGTATCCTTTTTTAACTGCCGGAAACCAATATATGTTATAACCGATATCCTCAAATATAGCCTTATCGATTTGATTTAATTCAGCCTTTACTTCCTGTAAGCCTATAATATCAGGGTCTGTTGCCTTCAACCAATCTAAAAAGCCTTTATTTAATGCTGCCCGGATGCCATTGACATTGTAGGATACGATTTTCATTGATATTTGATGCTTACTTATTTGTTTATTTGATTTCTATCTGGAATTCTTGTTCAAAATAGTCTATTACCTGTATTTTAAGCAATTTTTCCTGCTCCAGAATGTCAAAATGAGGAAGTTTCTTTACCAGCTTCCAATGTGGCCAACCTTCCTGATCAATATAATCCAACTCATAAAATCCCGCTAAACTGAGAACCTTACAGATTGCAATGTGCATCAGGTCCTGCTTTTGTTCTTTGGAAAAATTTCTGTTACCCATACCTAATTCCTGCACTCCGATGAGGAATAAAACACTGTTTAAATCAGTGGGTTTTTTACCCACCAGGTCTGAAATTCCCAAAAGGAGTTTCCCCCAACGTTTTTCAAGATCTAGGTCTTTTTTAAACATTTTTCTTATTTTCCTTTTCCAATAATTCCCAATACTCCACAGCTCGCCTCAGGTGAGGAATAACAATTGATCCGCCTATGACAGTTGCAATAGAGAACACTTCAAAGATCTCCTCTTTTGTCAATCCTGCCTCATGGGATTTTCCCAAATGATATTTTATACAATCATCACATCGTAAAACCATGGAGCAGGCTAATCCAATCATCTCCTTTGTTTTTACGCTTACCGCACCTTCAGTGTAGGTATTGGTATCTAAATTGAAGAACCGCTTGATCACTTTGTTGTCAGAAGCCATGATCCGTTCATTCATTTCGCTTCTATATGAATTGAATTCTTCTATTAAATTCATTAAATTTTGAGGAGGTTATGTTTTAAACTTCAAATATAACAGGTATTTAATCTAATTAAGTCTTAACAAGCTATTTTGGAATTACGTTTCTCCATTTTTGAAGATTTTTTGGCATTGGTTTTTCCAAAGACCTGTTGCCTTTGTAAACGGAGTCTATTTGACTTTGAAAATCAGCTTTGTAAAATATGTATAGCCAATCTCCCCATAGCAGATTATCACCTGCGCCCACAAAACAATGACTTGGTGGTTAAAATCATGGGACTGACACATCCTAACCTTGTGATGTCTTTTTTAAGATTTACCAAAAAGGGCATAAGTCAAAGTTTGCTGCATCAGCTGAAATATAAAAACAAACCGGAAATTGGAACAGAATTGGGCAGAATTTACGGCTCAATATTACACTCCGTTAGTCTTCAGAATAATTGGGATGAAATTACGCCGGTTCCTCTGCATCCCTTAAAACAAAAAAGAAGAGGCTACAACCAAAGTGAACAGTTTGCTAACGGTTTATCTGAATCTTTGGGTATCCCTGTAAATATCTCATTAGAAAGAGTGCAGTTTACAGAAACACAGACCAGGAAATCCAGAATTGAAAGGATTGAAAATGTTTCTGAAGTTTTTGCGGTCAGGAAAGAGAGTCAATTAGACGGAAAACGTATTCTATTGGTAGATGATGTGATGACCACAGGAGCAACTTTGGTTTCCTGTGCCAATATACTTTATGACCAAAAGGTCAAAACAGTGGATTTAGCAGTAATCGCAGCAGGAAAAACATAATATAGCTTGAAGCAATTAATTTGTGGAAAATTTAAAAATTGCTAATTAAAAGGGCCTTTTAATTTTTTACCGTTGATGTAAACAGTATTTTTTATCATTCTAATTTTTCACTATTTAAGTAATTAATTATCAAGCCTATGAAGAAGATACAAATCAATGAAAGAAGAGACTTCCTAAAGAAATCCGGAGTAATTGCTGCTGCGATAAGCCTTGGTGCGACTTCAGGTTTAAATGCAGCCGATGGTAAAATCAAAAATAAACTTCCCAAATGGAGAGGTTTTAATCTACTTGATTTTTTCAATCCGGAAGCAGATAAAGGAAGGAAAAATCCGGAAAAATATTTTCAGTGGATGGCTGATTGGGGATTTGACTTTGTAAGGGTACCGATTTCTTACCCCTCTTATCTCAATTTTGATAGGTCCAGGCCCATTTTGGCAGAAGAGGTGTTGAATTTTGATGAAAATAGACTTCAGGAAATTGACAAATTGGTGGACACTGCACATAAGTATGGACTTCATGTCAGTTTGAATTTACATAGGGCTCCTGGTTTTTGTATCAATGCCGGATTTAAAGAACCATATAATTTATGGAAGGATCAGGAAGCTTTGGACGCTTTTTGTGCGCATTGGGAAATGTGGGCAAAGCGGTATAAAAGAATTTCTGCTAAGAAATTGAGCTTTGACTTGGTCAATGAACCCTACATGAGGGCAGATCCAAATGACCAACATTCACCCGGAGGACCGGTTCCGGTAGAAGATTATCATAGGGTAGCAAAAGCTGCCGTGGAAACCATTAAATCGGTAAAAAAGAAACGATTGGTCATAGCTGATGGAAATAGTGGCGGTGGTGTTGCCGTTCCGGAATTGGCAGATCTGGACCTTCATCAAAGTTGCCGAGGTTATCATCCACATTTGATTTCACACTTTAAAGCCCCTTGGTCTTATAAAGACGTAGACAGTCTACCTACGCCAAGCTGGCCTGGTGAAATCAATGGTGTCATGCACAACAAACAAACCCTTGAAAAATACTATGAGCCTTGGGTGGATTTACTTAGAAAGGGAGTAGGAGTCCACTGTGGTGAATGTGGTGCTTATAATAAAACGCCCCATGATGTTTTCCTAGCCTGGTTTGAAGATGTGTTGGATATTATGCATGAAAACGGAATAGGCTTTGGAATCTGGGAATTTTCCGGAACTTTCGGCATCCTGAATTCTGAACGGGAAGATGTGGTTTATGAAAATTGGTATGGTGAGAAACTGGATAGAAAGTACCTCAATCTTTTGATGAAGTATGCCTAATATTACCAGCTTCCGCCAGCACCACCTCCACCGAAAGACCCACCTCCGAAACCACCAAATCCGCCGCCACCACCAAATCCACCAAAAGAACCTTTACCGGAGGAAAAGTCCCCAAATTTTCCTTTGCTGCCGCCCTTGAGCATATTGGCAAGCATAATGGTGGTAAATAGGTCAATTCCGCCCCCTTTGCCACCCATGTGGTTGTTGTTGTCTTTCTTGTTTCTTATCAGAGGGAGGATTACAAATAGGAAGATAACGAGCAAAAAGAAAATCAATGCCCCTCCACCTTCACCAGATGCATCAATTTTATCTGCTTTATATTCCCCTGAGGCCAATTTGAAGATCATATCCGTTGCTTTGTCCAATCCAGTGTAATAGGATTCCATTCTGAAATTGGGTACAATTAATTGGTCAACAATTCTTTTGGCCAAAATATCAGGGATTGCTCCTTCCATTCCATATCCCGTTGCAATGAATACTTTTCTATCATCCATAGCAGCAAGAATCAATATACCATTGTCGAGGTCTTTTTGGCCGATTCCCCACCTATCACCCAATTGAAAAGCATAATCACTGATGTCATAAGGACCCAATGAACGGATCATCACAATGGTGACCTGGGTAGAAGTACTGTCATTATATGCGACCAATTTGCGTTCTAATTTGAGAACTTCCTCTGATGAAAGGGTATTTGAAAAATCATTGACTAATTTGGGTGGATTGGGCAAAGGTGGAAAATCTTCCTGACCAAAGAGCGGAATAGCCAGTAATTGAATAAATAAGAGGCTAAGAAGTAATTGTGATTTATTGACCATTGCGTTTTTTATCCGAAAGAGATTTCATCAGGAAGTTCATTGATATCGCCTTTTTGATTAAAAGGGAAATGGGCTTTTAACTGTAAACCGCACATCTCGATACCAATTCTCAGTCCTTCAGTGAATGTCCCTTTTTTGAATTCAACAAGCATTTTATCCTTGATATTTTCCCAAAAATCAGTTGGAACCACAGCATTGATTCCACAGTCCCCCAGTATGGCAAACCTGTGGTCTTGGACCGCCAAATAAAACAATACAGCATTCCTTTCCTTGGTTTGGTGCATTTTGAGTGTTTCAAAAACCTCTGCAGCACGATCCATTACATCCCCGGAACAGTGGTTTTCAATGTGCACTTGAATTTCTCCGGATGTTTCTTTTTCAGCTGCTTGTATGGCAGCAATGATGATATCCCTGTCTTCCTGAGAAAATAATTTTTCAGCCATAAATGTTAAAATTGAACTGTCGGTGCATTTTCTGAACCGGCTGCAGCTTCAAAATATCCTTTGGTTTCAAAACCATACCATCCTGCAAATAAATTATTTGGGAAAGTCCTTAGATTGGAATTGAATGACTGAACCGATTGGTTGAAATTTCTTCTTGCTACTGCAATACGGTTTTCCGTCCCCTCTAATTGGGCCTGAAGTTCCAAAAAGTTTTGGTTTGCTTTCAGATCAGGATACCGCTCTATTGTTACAAGAAGACGACTTAGAGCTCCACTCAATTGATCCTGAGCCTCTTGGAATTGCGCAATATTCTCAGGAGTCAAGTTATCAGCGTTCAAATTGATAGATGTTGCCTTAGATCGGGCTTCAATCACGCCCGTTAGTGTTTCCTGTTCAAAATCCGCATAGCCTTTGACGGTATTGACCAAATTAGGTATCAGGTCAGCTCTTCTTTGGTATTGGGTTTCTACCTCTGCCCATTGTCCATTGATGGTTTCTTCATTCTGCACAAACATATTGTACACTCCGACTGCTTTTGTATAGATGAATATTCCGACAACAGCAATTATAAGAATTGGGATTAATGCTTTTTTCATGCTTCTGTGATTTTAAAATATAGTACAAAGGTAAATGAATAGAAGAAATAATTTTATGGTAAGGGTTTGGATTTACTTTTATTCGGAACTTGGGGCTTTTAGATTTTTCAGATAAATATATATAGTTGTTCCTTCTCCAACTTTACTTTCAATTTTAAGATTACCGTCATGTGCACGAATTTGTTCCCGGACAAGATATAGGCCAAGTCCCTTTCCTTCTACATGCGAATGAAACCTCTGATAAAGACCAAACAATCTATCTTTATACCTCTCTAGATCTATGCCGATTCCATTATCCTTAAATTCGATTACAGTAAAATTATGTTTCTTGTATGTTTTTATTTCAATGATAGGGTTTCTTTCTGCGTGCCGGTATTTGATGGCATTGGTGGTCAGATTGATCAGAAAATTTTCTAAATGAGAATAGATATAATTTATATTTGGAGCAGCTGAAAAGTTATATCTCAGTATGGTTCCTGATTCCTTTATTTGTTTGGATAGGCTTTTTTCTATGTTTCTGACCAACATTTTGAAACTTACCTCTTCTATTTTGGGAAGTTTGTTTTTTTTAATTGAAACCACCTCTATCAAATCCTCTAAGGTACTGTGAAGTATCTCGGTCGATATTTTCAGGTTTTCGATGATTTCATAGTTTTCTATATCAGAGGGGTTGCTGCTGTTATACAGGTCCAATAGTGAAGAAATGTTTACAATTGGAGCTCTTAAGTTATGTGAAATGATATATGCAAAACGCTGCAATTCCTCATTTTGAGATTTTAGATCTCTGATTAACTGTTCCCTTTCGGATTCTGATATTTTGATTTCAGTAATATTTTGGGAAACCAATAAAATACGGTCAATAATACCTTTATTATTGACCAAAGGAACACCGTTTTTGAGGTAATATTGTTTGTCCACCCCTACCTCAAAAACTACTGCTTCCCCATTTAGTACTTTCTTGAAATAACCCTCAATTTCTTGTCTGTTTTTATTTTCATACATGGACATATGGGATGTTCCAATAAGGTTTTTTGGATCAATCCCTAGAGTGCGATAGCCTTTGCCATCAGTGTAGACATAATTGAAATTTTTGTCCAAAACGGCAATTATCCCTTTAGGGAAATTTTCAGCAATACTTCTAAAAAGTTGTTCGGATGCAATCAATCTGTTTTCAAAATTCAATCTGCTGAGTTCTGCACCCACTCTATCCGAAAGAACAGTCAATAAACCTGATAATCCTGCACTATAAGGATGAGGTTTTTCATCCATCAAAACTAAAATTCCTAATCTGTTTTTTTCTATATCAGTAATTGGAATCCCTAAATAGGTAGATATACCCAAATCATATAGGGCTTTATCATCAGGAAATTTTTCGAAGGCCTTATTATGGATAATAAAGGGTGAGTTAGAATCCAAACATTTTTCACAAGGAGTATTCTTTAAATTATAGGAATAATTTTTCTGCTTTTTTCCTTGTGAATAAATGGATAAAATTTCAGCTAAATTGTCCTTTTCATTCACTTTGGCAATAAAACAATAGGACATTGAAAGCTTGTTAGAAAGAAAACTGGTAAGTTCATTAAAAAATTTCTGACCACTGTATCTTGATGTTCTTTCAGTAAGCTCGGAAAGAATATTTGACACATATTGTTCTTCACTGATGTCTTCCAGAATAGCTTGGAAAAGTCCGTTTTCGTCTACAGATTTTGCATTTACCCTAACATGGAATAATTTGTTGTTGAAGTTGCTGATATATGGTCCTTCATAAAATCCATTTCCCTTTTTTATACTGTCTTCATAAGCGACTTTAATAGGATGGTTACCGACTATTTCAAAAAGATTTTTTCCCAACAAAATACTCGGGTCCAATACATCTATTTTTTCTATAAACCTCTTATTGACATCCTGAATGACTCCATTTTTGTCATATTGGAAAATTGGTAGAGGGTTTTCATTGAATAAGGTTTTGTATTTGTTCAGGTTAAAAAAGGACTCTATTTCTTTTTGTTTAGTGTAAGTCACATCTACAAAAAAGCCTGCCCAAATTGATTCATTTTGATATTTATTCAACCTATTGGATGCTCCATAAATCCATTTGGTTTCACCTGTGGGAGTTATTATGCGGAAATTGGATTCAAATTTCTGGTCTTTTCTAAAGGCATCTTTGTCTGCTGTTGTAACACTTTCAATATCATCCGGGTGAATTAAACTTTTTAATGTAAGGTAATTCCCCATAATTGAGGATGCTTCAAGGCCCATAAGATTAAAGCAACCCTCACTTACAAAAATGAATTTTCTCCTGCCATCTGCGTAAGCTTTAAGTAAATAAACCATTCCAGGTACTACTCCTGTGAGTTCGTCCAGGACGGTTTTGTGTTCCAAAAGATCTTTCTCAATTTCTTTAAGGGCAGTTATGTCTGTGATGATTCCAAATACTAGGTTTTTTTGGTTGGGTTGTTCTTCAAATTTCTTGTTTTCATCTTTTATATAGATATAATGTCCACTGCTGTGCAACATTCTATAAACCAATTTATTATAATGCTCAAAACCCTGATTGAAATAATGCCTGTCTTCAGGATGAATCAGGTTAATCCAATCCTTTCCCGAAAAGTCATCAAAAAAATGAACGGGATAGCCCAAAATGTCTTCGAATCCACCTGATACTTTAAAATGATCCAAATCGAGATCATATTCATAGTAAATTACCCGGTTATTATTTGCAACTCTACCAATTACTGAAGATTTTTGATAGCCTTTGAAATCTGCACTGGAACCGTATTCCAACTGAATCAAATAGACTTCTTGACTCAGGACTTGTTTTGTCAAATACAGATGGTCGGGAAAGACAGTGAGGATTTCTGCACTGTCCATATGCATAAATTCTGAAAACTTGTTTTTGTCTATAAAATCAAATTTGTCAATGAAATATTTTTCCCATTCCGAAATATTCACGGGATTTTTAAGATCTCCCTTGCCAACGTATACCCCGTTTTTTGATTTATTTAAAAGCCAGGAAACCTTGATGTTTTTGTTTGGGACTAAGGGAGAAATCAGAATATTGATCAAATAAGAGTCATTTTCCTGAGAAATCACGTAGCCTTCTAGCTGTACAAATTGGAAGAATTGTTTTTTCCAGACCAAGGGACAAATCACCTTATCTCCATTTCCCAGAATCTTAAATAAATATTGGAAAAAAGGTCTGGGCAAGGTGGGAAGTATTTCTTCAAAAAATTCCTCACGGTAAAATTTTTCACCGTCATCAATAATATTTCTTATTTCGGAAGAAATATATAGCAGTTCAAATTTGCCGTTATTATATTTTTTAACAGTAAATAATATATTTTTGAATGAATCTTTTGGGCTTTCAGACATCACTTAAATCAAACAAATAATAAATAGCAAATCTTGTAATTATAAAATTAATCTTTGTTTCTTCGATTCAAATATACGATTCTTAACATATGATTACAGAATTTAAATTGATGAAAAGCAAGAATTGAGAAAGCCTTGTTAAATTTGTCTTTTCAGTTTGAATGTGAATTCATTGAGTTCAAAATCTTCCAGTTTTTCATCTGCATATCGTTTCATAACCAGTTTAATTTCCCTTCCTTCTTCTGACCTGAAAATTTTAATGAGGTCAGACAGTTCCCAAAAATCCAATGGGATGCCATTGATACTTACGAATTCATCTCCATCTCTTACTCCTGCATTAAATGCAGGAGAGCTTTTGCGTACCTGGGAAACATAAATACGTAATTCCTCAGAAGGGATTACCCTAGGTGTGATGCCGCTCATATCAAATTCAAAGGGCTCATAAAAAGTCAACCCCCTCCTTATGAATATCCTTTCCCTGGTATAATCATAGACAATGTTCATCCTACCCAAAATCTCAGAACCTAAACTGCCCTGCCTACCACTGTCCTTGATTACATAACTGAATTCTGTTTCATCAGGAAAGGAAGTAATGACGTTATTAAATTTGAAAGAATTTAAATTAAATGACCTGACCCTTCCCACAAAACCGTATAAATCGCCTCCAAGAGATCTTCCAAGATCGGTTTCCAGGTGCTTTTCAGGAAGGACTATTTGTTCTGATGTTTCTCTGTTCAGCAATAAGCCATGATTTGCACCGGTGTCAATCAGTAGCTTGGCAATTAATTCATTTTCTGAACTAAGTCTTATCTTTGCATTAAGATAGGGCTTACTATTTTCAAGTTTGATGGGTAATTTTTTGAAGCCCAAAGGCTTCCATTTCATGGCATCCCTTTTGTAAAAGCTAATGATTCCCTCATCGTAATTGATTTTTACAGGATTATATTTGAAAAACTCATAACCTATTACACCAATGACAGGAATTCCTATTACCCTTTCCAATTCTAAAAAATCTTCATCTAAAACCAATAAAGTCTGGAAAACCCCTTTTACTTCGCCCATATCTATTTCGTTGGTGGGGGAAACTGAAGCTGTCAAAACGGTTTGTCCATCTGCACCTACCAAATCGAGTTTTCTAGTATAATTCAGATTCAAAAAATCTCCAAAGGTTTTGCTGAAAAGGATGTTGGTTTTTACCCCTGTATCGAGCAAAAAATTTACAGGTGGTCCATTGTTTATGGATACTGGAATAATCACCAGATTATTAGAATTAATAAATGGCAGTTCTTTTTTTCTGCTTTCTTCTTTCATATAAAACCCCGGAACCTGTGCCGATAGCTTCATAAAACCGGCAAGGATTATTATAAAAAGAAAGGAGAGCATTTTTCTCGGCATCTTACCTCTGGCTAATTTGGATTTGATGATAATATAATGATAAATATTTTTTATCATGAAATTGTTACAGCCTATTCAATTAAAACATCTGAAATAAATCCAACTAATATATTTAGGACAGATTAAGATCAAATATTAAAGTTACCAACCGTTACCTTCTTAAATTATTGAAAAAATCTAAAAAATACCCCATCTTTATTTTTTAGAATTATTAGACATGGCAGAAAAAGCAATAGTAGAAAAAGCAAAAAAAATTTTTGAGAATTTCCTGATCAGACAGGGAAGTAGAAAAACCCCTGAAAGATATTCTGTTATTGACGAATTATATGCCTTGCCTCAGGATGAACATATTGATGTTGAGGGACTGTTTTTATTAATGAGAAACAAAGGCTATACCATCAGTCGGGCAACAATATACAATACCTTGGATTTACTGGTAGAATGTGGGTTGGCAGTGAAACATCAGTTTAAAGATAAAGTGGCACTTTACGAACAGGCACTTACTTACAAGCACCATGATCATCATGTATGCAATCAGTGCAGAAAAATAAGGGAATTTTCAGATGAAAGAATCAATTTGATCAAGGAAGCCATGGGCAATGAATTTCGATCTGCCATCACAAGTCATTCCTTGGTGCTTTATGGAGATTGTCGTATTCCTGATTGTGACAACCTGATTGTTCTCTGATTCAGTATTTAAAAATTTTTTTGTAGATGGGCTTTCGGTAAAGGAATTGAAGATACAAAGCTGGATATAATAAGACTGTAAGGATCCCAAATGTACCTTGGTAGGTGATTTCATCCCGGATGACTGTATTTTCACCCGCCTTTATCAAGCGGTGTCTGTGCTGCCATTTTTTGAGAAAAAAGGGGAGTTCGACTCCTTTATCCACAAAAAAAAACTCCTTGGAAGTGGTCTTATCCTCTGTGATTTCGCTCGTCCATTTTTGCTTGAACAAAAGGAAATTGAGCTCTAAAGTAACGATATCACCTTTTTTTGAACCGTCAAACCTAAGCAGTTTAACAGGTGGAAAAGGTGGGCTTAATTTGGTAAATAAAGTCTCATCAAATCCTTCCTTTACAGCTAGATAATTCTGTTCGACCTTTGTTTCAATATTTATTTTCATCTTAAATAATCTACAAGTATTAATGCTGATGTAAACTGTGCACAAAAAACTCCCGCAGAAATATCTGAAACCAACAGCGAATTTTTTTGTTTAACAAAAAACTGTGCGGGCATCATAATTCTGCGGGATTTTAAATCATTTGACTGGGATTTTTAGTTTCAATCCTAATTCAGCTTTTTCAGATATTTGAAGAATTCACTGTCTGATGATAAGATGATACTTGTATTTTCATCCATTGATTTTTCGAAACTTTCCATGGTCCGAAGAAATTTGTACAGGTCTACAGCTGTGCGGTTTTTATTGTACGCAGAAGCATAGATATCTGTGGCCTCGGCATCTGCACGTCCTTTGATTTCTTCCGCCTCTCTAAAGGCATTGGATTGGATTTCAGCCAAGTCTCTTTCTTTATCTCCCTCGATTTTTCTGGCTTCACCCTGTCCTTCAGACCTGAATTGATCTGCAATCCGGTTTCTTTCT
>CAZLJT010000027.1:317-22158 GCA_964559905.1 uncultured Aquiflexum sp. | reverse complement strand
ACTTGTATGAAATTGTATTCAATCGATTGCGAAATAATACAATTATTGTGGTTTCCGCCATAGGTAAGACAACCAATGCTCTAGAAGATATTTTAACATTAAAATTGGCGGGTAAAGATTATTCTTTGAATAGTACTAAATTATTGGATTATCACCTGAATGTTTGTAAAGAGCTTTTTGATGGGAATAGCATGATTTTCCCGGCAGTAAGGAATTATTTTTCGCAGTTGGATAGGAAACTCGAAGGGGATCTGACAAATGGGAATTATGATGAGTTTTATGATTCGGTCGTTTCCTTTGGCGAATTGCTGTCATCCAGGATTGTTCAGGAATATCTTTGCTCCAAGGGATTGTATTGCATTTGGCAAGATGCCAGGGAAATAATTTTGACCAATAGTGACTTCAGATTTGCAAAAGTGGATTGGGAGAGTACCGGCAAGCTTTGTCAAAAACTTTTAGCACCCAAATTGACACAGTTTCCTGTAATTACTCAAGGTTTTATTGGGGCAGACGAAAAAGGCCGTACGACCACATTAGGAAGAGAGGGGTCGGATTTTACAGCAGCCATATTGGCACACGGCATGCGGGCCAATGCCGTTACGATTTGGAAAGATGTAGACGGGGTTCTCAATGCCGACCCAAAACGTTTTCCGGATGCTGTCAAATTCGATGAGTTGGATTATAAAGAAGCCGCTGAACTGACTTATTATGGTGCCTCTGTTATCCATCCGAAAACCATCAAACCCTTGGCCAATCTTTCCATTCCACTTTATGTAAAGTCATTTATACATCCTGAAGGCTTGGGAACAAAAATCCATCATGTACAAGGCGTAAATACCGTTCCCTGTATTGTAGTCAAGGACGATCAGATTTTGGTCAGCTTCAAAGTGACGGATTTTACTTTTATCAATGAATCCCATATCCATTCCGTTTATTCTGAACTTGAGAAACTTAAATTAAGGGTGAATTTGCTCCAAATTTCTGCCATCTCCATTTCCATTGTCATTGAAAAAGAACTTTTCAAGCTTGAAAAACTCATCAACATGCTTCGCAGTCAATTTGAAATCAGGTATAATGAAAGCCTTCAACTGATAACTGTCAAAAATCATCATCAAGCTTTGATGGAGAAACTCACCCAAAACAAAGAGATTTTGCTTGAACAGATGACAAGGACCACATTCCAGATTTTGGTCAAAAATCCTGTTTGTAACGAATAAGATTTCGGCTAAAGCCTATATACTTTTTGTAATTATTTCTGAATGGGCTAAAGCCACATTCCTATTCATGAACGTTTATATCAACCTATTCACCGTCCTTTCAATACCTGATAGATAGCTTTTGCCAAAAAGCAATAGATGGACCAATAGGGGATAGAGGTTGTAAATCGGGATTCTTTCTTCAAAACCGGGTTCAAGCGGAAAAACAGTTTCATAAGATTGGTAGAATTCTTCTTCGAATCCGCCAAACATCCTTGAAAAGGCAAGATCCATTTCGCGATGTCCATAGTAGACTGCCGGGTCAATAAGGCAGGGACTACCATTTTTCCCCCGCATAATATTTCCCGACCACAGATCTCCATGTAAGAGGGCAGGTTTTTCTTTCGGAAGTAAATTTTCCAATTTGGGGTACGTTTTTTGAAATTTTTTGAAAAAATCCAAACTCATAAGCCCTTGATAATATGCTTTGCCGGCAAGCGGTTCGAGTCTATTTTCAATAAAAAATTCCTGCCAGGAGTATTTAGGGCTGTTCGATTGGACAAGTGAAGCAATGTAGTTGTTTGTTGCATAGCCAAATTGCTCTTGGGTAGCCATGTGTAATTGTGCCAGTCCCATGCCCAATTCCTGCCAATATACCGGGTTGGGTCTGTCTGCTGCGATCCATTCCATCAATAAAAAATTCCTGTCTTCGATTTTTCCCCATTGATAGACTTCAGGAACCTGCAAAGGGCATTTGGACCTGAGCATTAGTAATCCATTGGCTTCTTTTTCGAATATATCGGGATCAGTTTCGAAATTGGTTTTTAGGAAAAAAGACCCTTTGGAGGTCTCTAAACAAATACCTTGATTGATATTTCCAGCGGCAATTAGCCTGATCTGTTTGATTTCGGGACTTAGCCCAAGACTTAAAAAAAGTATATTTTCATAGTATTCAGGATTCTCAAACATAAATGTTATGCTCTATTTTGAGATGTTCCAGAAAATGGTCTATAGAATTGTCCAAAATATGGTAAACATTTTCAAAACCATCTTCTCCACCATAATAGGGATCGGGAACTTCTATTTGGTTTTGCTTGGGCTGAAACTGTCTCATCAGAAAGAGCTGATTATGTTCCATATTGAGCTTATCCATTAGATTCTGTATATTCTTTTTATTCGAAAAATCCATGGCAATGAGATAATCGAATTCTCTGATATCGACTCTGTTTAGCTGCCGTGCACGATGCTGGATTTTGATTTCATGTTTTCTTGCACATTGGAGTGTCCTTTCATCTGGCAATTCGCCTATATGGTAATCTGAAGTACCACAACTGTCACTGATAAATTTTTCTTTCAGTCCGAGTAAATTTACTTTATGGTTAAAAATGGCCTCTGCAAGAGGAGACCTGCATATATTGCCCAAACAAACAAAAAGGACTTTAATCATACCAGTAGCTAAGCGGATCAATAATAAAGTTAAAAGGAAAAACAAGTTAATTAAAAAAACCCATCAAAGAAATGATGTCAAAAACTTAATTAAAATTTTTTGATTTTATTCAAAAAAAATTCTTGAATCAAATAAATCAACTACAAAAGCTTAAAAGTCCCTATTCTTTTCATTTTAGTAACAATCCAAGTACCTTTGTTTGGCTTAAAAGCAATCAGGAAGACATGCAACAGAATAATCCAGCTAAAAATATCAAGAAAGTCGCCGTAATTACCATGGCAAGAAATGATGATTTTTTTTTAACCCGCTGGATCAATTATTACGGCAAAGAGCTGGGAGAAGAAAATTTGTATATCTATCTGGACGGTGAAGATCAGCCCGTTCCCAAAAATGCAGGGAAAGTGAATGTTTTCCATGAAAAGAGAGTGGTGGAACATGTGGTCTCTGCAGAAAAGCGCCGATTGTCTTTTCTTTCAAATGTAGCCAAATCATTACTGCAAAGTTATGATGTCATTATAGGGGTCGATGCCGATGAATTTTTGGTGGTAGATCCAAAATGTGGTAAAACCTTGGCTGAATATCTCAGTGCCATTGATATCCAATCTTCTGTTTCGGGACTTGGAATGGATGTGGGCCAGTTTATGGGTAAAGAAGACACTTTAAATGTTGATTTGCCATTTCTTTCACAAAGAGAATATGCCCTGATTTCATCCCGATATACCAAGCCTTCTGTAATATCAAAACCGGTAAATTGGGGCTCTGGTTTTCATCGGGTTAAAGGTCACAATTTCAGGATTGATCCGAACTTATACCTTTTTCATTTCGGTTCTGTGGATTATAAAATGATTCAGGACCGTTTTCTGGATAAAGACAGGATGGCGACCGGTCGGGAAGGGCACATAAAAAAACGTGCCAAAACAATTGATATCATCACCAAAGCAAAGGCAAAAACTGATGAGAAATGGCTATCTATCGCCCGTGATTTTCAGACTTTTATTCGACCGATATATGCGTGGAACAAACCCACTATGGCCAAATGGAAGTTGGTGGTTAAAATTCCTGACCGATTCAAAGGGATAGTGTAGATCGACATGATGAATTCCGAAGAAATAGGACCAATAGATGTGGTTATTGCTTGGGTTGATGGAAACGATCCCAAGCATAGACGTAAGATGGAAACGATTCTTGGAGGTAAATCCAGGGAAAAAATCCCGGGTGCAGACAATACCCGATTTGGGAATGTGAATGAATTAAAGTACAGTTTGTTGTCCATTTTCACTTTTGCGTCTTTTGTAAGGAAGGTTTTTATAGTGACAGATGAACAGGACCCCCAAGTCGCGCCTTATATCAATACCTATTTTCCAGAGAGATTGAGCGATATCAGAATTGTGGACCACAAAGAGATCTTTCGGGGATATGAAAAGTTTTTGCCGACATTCAACAGCAGGTCTATTGAATCTGTTATTTGGAGAATTGAAGGGTTATCAGACAATTTCGTTTATCTCAGTGACGACATGTTTTTGGTGAAGGAAATCAGGCCTGAAGATTGGTTTATTGATCGTATGCCTGTGATGCGGGGAAAATGGCTTGCTGCACCATTTTTCAGAAATGTCTGGAACGGCTTGCGGAAAGGTGTGCATAAATCGATTTTGAACAATGAAGATTTCCAGCCAAAACCTTCTTTCCATGTTGGGCAATGGAATGCAGCCGCACTTTTAGGATTCAAATGGCGCTATTTTTTCTCCAGCCATACACCCCATGCGATGAAAAGAGAAACTGTCGAGAACTTTTTTCTTAAAAATCCGGACATCCTCCAAAAACAAATAGCTTACAAATTCCGCCATAACGAGCAATTCAATTATGCCTCATTGACCTATCATTTGGAGATTTTGAATGGTAACCAAAACTTTGCAAAACCGGCATTTTCATTCCTTCATCCGTATGGAAGAAAGCAGGGCTACATTGATAAGAAATTAAAAAAGTGTGAAGAAAATCCCGAATTGATTTACATGAATATCCAAAGTCTGGAGTTATGTGAAAAAAGAGATCAGGATAAACTCATTGGTTGGATGGAAAAAAATTTAAAGCTGTCAGACTCAAAATCATGAAAGGAAGAGTCATCAAATCCACGGGAAGTTGGTATATAGTGCAGACCGAGGCCGGAATCATCAATGCAAGGCTTAGGGGTAAATTCAAGCAGGATGATCTCAAATTGACAAATCCGATAGCTGTGGGAGATTATGTGGAAGTCAAAAAAGAAGAGGACCAACCCACCTCTGTCATTACGGATATTTTGCCAAGGGAGAATTACATTATCCGCAAATCAACCAGAAAAGCCCATTTCTCGCATATTCTGGCATCCAATATTGATCAGGCCTATCTCATCATTACCCTCAAAAATCCCCGGACTTCACTGGGTTTCATTGACAGGTTTCTGGTCAGTACAGAAAGTTTCAGGATTCCTGCTACGATTTTGGTAAACAAGATGGATGTGGGCTACAAGGAAAAGGATATGGAATACCTTCAGGATATCAAGGATATTTATCCTCCTTTGGGCTACCCGGTTTTGGAGATTTCAGCGCTTCATGCAGCGGATTTGCACCAACAGTTTATGCCGCTGTTAAAAGGGAAAACAACTTTACTTTCGGGGCATTCCGGAGTAGGAAAATCCACTTTTCTCAATAAAATTATTCCTGAGGCAGGACAATTCACCCAGGAAATATCCAAGTTCTCCTCAAAAGGAGTCCACACCACGACATTTGCTGAAATGTTTCCCATTGAAAATGGCGGATACCTGATCGATACTCCGGGGATCAAAGAATTCGGGATTTTGGATATCGGAGAATTTGAACTCTCCCATTATTTTGTGGAAATGCGGAAATACCTTGGGCAATGCCGTTACAACAATTGCCAGCATATCAACGAGCCCGGCTGTGTGGTCCTTCAAAAACTCGAAGAAGGCTATATCCATCCATACCGCTATGACAGCTATGTCAAGATACTTTTTGAAGAAGATGATAGGAGATGAGGGGAAATAGGATAATCCGCGAATTTTCTTGATGAGATAAAATTCTTGTTTCCTGTAGATTAAGTGTTTGAAATAAGGTTGAAATATTTTGAAAAATGCCTTCGGCGAAATAGTTGAAATGTAGGTATGCAATTATCCAGGCAACGATAGTGTTGAAAATTGGCATTCAACAGAAAGGGGAATAGCATCGAGTTCTGCGTCATTCAGAACGAGCTTTCTGAAAACCTTAAAGCAATCTGAAAACATTACAGCGAAGTGAAGAATCCCCTGTGCCTCAGGAGACTCTTCTCTACGTTCAGAGTGACGCTCCGGAATTCTGTCTATGGTAGTGGAGAAAATTGGCATTTACAGAAAGGGTAATGGCATCGGGTTTTGCGTCATTCAGAACGAGCTTTTTGAAATCCTTATAGCAATCTGAAAACGTTACAGCGAAGTGAAGAATCCCCTTCGGAAAGGAGGAGGTATGAAGGTTGATCCACACTGCCTTCATTCTGAGTAAGGAACGAGCAAGGAATCTCCAGCAATCCTATTTATGCTAATTTTAATCATTTGCGGAACCTTAGGAGACCCTTCTCCCGAGCTATCGGGATCAGGGTGACGACTGCTCTGATTGATGTCATTGGTAGGGTTTCATAGCCCTTACCATTTCCTTTTTACCGGGAGGGCCGGGGAGGGTTTCCACTTCCAATCCCAGCTCTTTCAAATCCCGCTTTAATTGGCCTTTGGCGCAATAGGTAGTAAAGATTGCACCGGGATTCATGGTGTCTGTTACTTTGTCCAATATTTCTTTTGTCCAAAGTTCCGGTTGCTTATTCGGAGCAAATGCATCATAAAAAACCACATCAGAAGGGTAGAGGACAGCCTCTTCCAAAGTGACTTTGTCTTTTTTCATATTGAAATATTCGGACATTACCACGCCTTCATTCCAGGGTGCAGTATGCAATCTTTTGAAATAAGAAGCATAATGGTAAATACTGGTATCCACTTCTGTATAATTGAGCTGTGAATAGATCTCCTTTTCCAAAGGGAATGGCTCGATGGTGTGGTATAACACAGGGACTTTATATTGCTCCGCCCAAACCAAAGTCAGCCAGGCATTGAGCCCGGTTCCAAAACCTACTTCAAAAATCCTGATGGGAAATGTTTCGGGGTTTCTCATGTACCATGTTTCCAGGCCATAGAGCATAAACACATGGATGGATTCCCGGTAGGCGCCATGAAAAGAATGATAGCTTTCGTTCAATTCGGGGACGAACAACGAATGCGAACCGTCTTCTGTGGTAATGATCTTGACTTCCCGGGACATTTTATTTGGAATAGATTAATGCAACACAATAAGCAGAGACACCTTCTTCTCTGCCAACAAAACCCAGGTTTTCTGTAGTCGTAGCTTTGATGGAAATATTTCTTTCCTCTACCCCCATGACCTCAGACAGGCATTTTTTCATGGTTGGTATATGGGGATTGACTTTTGGTAATTGGAGACAGACTGTGGTATCGATATTACCGACTTCATAGCCTTCATTTCTGAGCAGAAGCATCACTTCTTTCAAGAGGATTTTGCTGTCTATGCCCTTATATTTAGGGTCTTTATCCGAAAAATGATAACCTATATCTCTGAGATTGGCCGCACCCAACAGCGCGTCACAGATTACATGAATCAAGACATCCGCGTCTGAATGTCCGACAGCACCTTTTTCGTGCTCCAACTTGATACCCCCAAGCCAGAAATCATAACCTGCCTGTAGCTGATGAACATCGTAACCGAAACCTATTCTGAAGTTTGACATGTTTTTTATTTAGACTTAAGACATAAGACACAAGATTTAAGACTTGGGATTTGAGACGTGAGATTTGAGATTTGAGACGTGAGATTGGAGACCCTAGAAAATGGAATTATATTCATGACTCTTCGATTCTCGGGCCAGGCTTTGTTTCTTGGCTCTCGCCTCTAATCACTAGCCTCTTGGTTCTTGTTTCTTGGCTCTTGTTTCTTGGTTCTTAATACTAATCTCTCGCTTCTCAACCAGCCTTCCCCTTATAATACAGCACCGAAGCATTGTCTTCCCTGAGGATTTGATTGGCCCAATCCAGTATTTTTTCTGCCGGGATTTGGGTTTTCTTTTCGTATTCAGTTTGGTAGTAATCTGCATCACCCAAATGCGCATAGTAGGCCAAACTCATGGCCCTGTTCAATAACTGAACAGATTCATAGGTTTTCATGGCTTCTGCCTGATTTTTTACTTTGGTCAGGGTTTCTTCCGAGATGGTGGATTGGATAAAAGTTTGAATGACTTCATCCAAAGCTTTCTCGGCTATTTCAGCACTTTGTCCTTTTTCCATTTTCCCTGAAAATACCAATAATCCGGGATCAACCGTACCATAGATATAAGCGCCGATGGATGCAAATATATTCCCGTTTTTCACCAATTGCTGCTCCAATATGGAAGATCGGCCAAAACCCAGAATATCTGTAATCAGGTCAGCTTCCAAGTACCCATCCTGCAATTTTGCGGGCATGTGATAAACTTTGTAAAGTGCATCCGTAGGCACATCAGCCTGGATTGTTTTTGTTTTTTTTGCCCTCTGAGGCAACTCTTGGTTGATTGTCTTTTTGGGGATTTTTCCAGAAGGGATATCAGCAAACCATTTTTGTGAAAGTTTTTTTATTTGTTCCAAAGTCACATCTCCTGCTACCACCATGATGGCATTGTCAGGACGGTAATGGGTAAAATAAAACTCTTCCACATCCTTCCTTTCATAATGGATGATATCTTCGAGGTTTCTTCCGATTGTAGGCCACTGATAGGGATGTGTTTCAAATGCCAATTTCCTGACATGATGGTGGACATCACCGTAGGGTTGATTCAAATACCGCTGTTTGAACTCTTCAATCACTACCTTGCGCTGCGTCTCAATCGTTTTTTCGCTGAGATTGAGTTGGAGCATTCTATCTGATTCCAGCCAGAAAGCGGTTTCTATATTGGTCGCAGGAAGCGTGATATAGTAATTGGTAATATCGGTATTGGTAAATGCATTGGAAGAACCACCGACTTTATCAAGTTCGGTATCAAATGCCGGGACATTTTTCGAACCTCCAAACATCAAGTGTTCGAAGTAGTGGGCTAAGCCGGTCTTTCCGGGAATTTCATTTCTAGACCCCACCTTGTACAGGATATTCATCACAGCGATCTTGGTGCCATGGTCTTCATGGACCAATACCTGCAGGCCGTTTTCAAGTACAAATTTGTGGTAATGGATCATCGAAAATTTTGGGCAAAGCTAATAAATTAAAGCAAATCAGACCGGAATTGTTTTAGGAAATGATTTCTCCCTTGTATCCTGATTTTTCTAAAGCCTCGAGAACTGCCTGTTCTTCAAGATTTCCCTCTACGGTCAAAATCCTGTCAGGATGGGTCAGGTCAACATTCCAGGATTGGGCAGATAATTTTTCCATTTCAGGGGTAATGGTGGCTACACAGGCACCGCATTTTACGTTTGTTTTGAATTCGATTTTTTTCATGGTTTTTTTTGAGATGTGAGATTTGAGACATAAGACACAAGACGCAAGATACAAGATTTAGGTCTATGGTTTTAGACCTCTTCCGCCAAGTCGGACAGGTTTGTTGAGGTGACAAGGATAAGCTGGTTAGCGCTCTTGAATGCTTTTTTTGGTTCAAAAGAGCCAAAGGCTTCACCTTGTCATGTCGATGACCCTTTGTACCAACCACCTACCCCCGCCTTAATCTCAGACTGTTTCCTACTACTGATACAGAACTGAGTGCCATCGCTGCGGCAGCCAGCATGGGATTCAAAAGGAATCCAAATGAAGGATACAAGATACCGGCGGCTATTGGAATACCAATGATATTATAAATGAAAGCCCAAAAGAGATTTTGCCTAATAATGCTTACCGTCTTTTTGGTCAGAAGCAGGGTTTTAGGAATTTGGGTTAAGTCTGAATGAACCAGGGTAACTTCTGCCACTTCCATGGCAATATCAGTCCCTTTTCCCATAGCAATGCTCAGATCTGCATATCCCAAAGCTTCACTGTCATTGATGCCATCACCGGCCATAGCTATTTTTTTCCCGGTAGACTGTAATTTTTGGATATAGGCGGCCTTGTCCTGAGGCAACATTTCCGCACTAAAGTTTTCAATGTCCACCTCCTTAGCCACCCAAGCCGCCGTATTTTTTTGGTCGCCGGTCAGCATATGGATGTTGATACCCATTTTCTTTAATTCTGAAATTGCTTTGACGGAAGTATCTTTGATCGGATCTGCGATTTTAAATAGTCCGATATGTTGATGGTCTTTGGCCGCAAATACGATGATTGCCCCTTCCTGCAAAGAATCACCTGCTATCTTCAAGAGTTTTTCGTCCAGGATTACCCCTTCCTGTTCCAACCATTTTGAATTTCCTATCCTATATTCAGATGTCTCTGATTTTCCCCAAACCCCTTTACCGGTGATACTTTTGAATGATTTTAGAGGCAGTGCTTTAGAATCTTTCGACAGATAAGCACTGATGGCATTAGCTAATGGATGTTCACTTTTTGATTCCAAGGCTAAGAGATAAGCCAGGTCAGATTTTTCGCATTTGTCTGAAAAATAAGCCTTAGTCACTTTTGGATTGCCTTCCGTGATGGTGCCGGTTTTATCCAGGACCAAAGTGTCGATTTCTTTTCCTTTTTCCAGGCTTTCAGCATTTTTGATGAGAATTCCCATTTCGGCCCCCTTGCCCATCGCTGCCATGATAGCGGTAGGTGTGGCCAAACCCAGTGCACAGGGACAAGCAATTACCAATACTGTAATCATAGCCAACATTCCTCTCAACCAAGAATCTTCAACTCCACTAAATCCCCATACCAGGAACGTAATCAATCCAATCAATAATACAGCGGGTACAAATATCCCTGCTACCTTATCCACCATCTTTTGTACAGGGGCTTTTGAGCCTTGTGCTTTTTTCACCCTTTGGATAATCTGCGATAAAAGGGTGTGGTCACCAACCTGTTCGGCTTGAAAGGTAAAACTGCCTTCCTGATTTACAGTTCCGGCAAAAACTTTGTCTCCTGTTGATTTAATAAGGGGAATGGGTTCACCGGTCAACATGCTTTCATTTACATAAGAGGTACCTTCCAATACCTTTCCGTCCAAAGGGATTTTCTGGCCTGGCTTTACCAGAATTACTTCTCCTTCTTTGACTTCGGAGGTTTTTTTGAGATTTTCTATTCCATTTTCAAGTACAATCACGTCCTGTGGCTGTAAACCCATCAGTTTTTTTAAAGCTGCACCGGTCCCTGCTTTTGCTCCAGATTCCAAAGTTTTTCCCAATAAGATAAAAAAAATAATCACTGCCGCTGCCTCAAAATAGACATGGGGAACTAGACCTTTTGCCATGAGAAATTCGGGGAAAAAGGTATTGAAGCTGCTGTAAATATAGGCGATTCCTGTACTGAGGGCTACCAAAGTATCCATATTGGCTTCTTTGATTTTGGCCAATTTCCAAGCTTGTTTGAAAAACTGATTCCCGAAAACCAATAAAACCGGCGTGGTAAATACCCACATGATATAATTGCCATAGGGCATATCCATCCAAAACATGCCTATCAGGAATACAGGTAATGCCAGCAGTCCGGCATACCTTGTTTTTCTTTTTAATGCTATGTGGGCCTCTACCTGCAGTTTTTCCAGGTCTTCCTGCTCGATTTTTTCAATCAATAAATCGTATCCACTTGCTTTTACCTGCTGCTGTAACTCATCTAATGAAACTTCCACTTCATCCCATTCCAGCCAGGCGGACTGATTGGCATAATTAACTGCGGCTTTTTTTACCCCCGGACTGTTTGCCAGCGCTTTTTCGACGCTGATTGCACATGCCGCACAACTCATTCCTGTTACCGGTATTTCTTGTTTTTTCATTTTTTCTTTTAGACTTGATATATGAGACATGAGACTTGAGATACTGAGGTAAAGATGGGAATAGCGTCATTGCGAGGAGCACTTCAGAGTGCCCTTATTCCAAGTGTAATTCTCCGTGCGACGCGGCAATCTAAAACCTCAAGATTTTTACAAAGCTCCTACTTCCTATAGCGAATTATCTTTCCTCCATAGGAGATTCCTCACTTCGCAGAAGGTTTACCCATGAATTTAAGATTTCCAGAAGCTCGTTCTGAATGACGATTCCCCAAACTTCGGTCTTCTGTCTTCCGTCTCCCGTCTTTACCCAACATCGGTCATCGGACAAAACCTCCAACTCCCCACTTCAAACCACTGCCCAAATCTACAAATCTCCCCACCCACATCCCTTATAAAATTTTTGAAAATATTAAACTGATGGGAAACCGTTCTTGTAAATTGAAAAAAAAAGCGAACTTTATCATTTGTTGACAAGTTTACCTCTTTTGTACTTTCAAACAATTTGTTGAACCCTTATTTCCATGATCAAATCCACTGTTGACCCAGCGTGTACCGGACAGTTTTCACCCTTATTTTTAGATTATATCCGCCAAAAACAAGAAACCTTTTCCTTTTATAATCAGTATCCTGAAATTTCGAATTTCGAAAACCTTATCAAAGAAAAGAATTTCAGTTTGTCAAATAGGCAAATTTTGGTGACTGCACTGAACAGGCAATATCTGGGCTTTGAAGGTGATGGTTTAACAATGGAACAGATTGCTTCTTTGGCTGATTCTAAAACTTATACCGTTACCACAGGGCATCAGCTGAATCTTTTTACAGGACCGCTTTATTTTATTTTTAAAATTGTGGCCACGATCAATCTTGCAGAAAAGTTGAAGCAAGCATACCCAGGCCATCACTTTGTGCCGGTCTATTGGATGGCTGCTGAAGATCATGATTTTGATGAGATCAATTATTTTAAGTTGGAGGGGAAGAAATATCAATGGAAATCTACACAGACGGGTGCAGTAGGGGATTTTGAATTGGATGATAGTTTCAAAGAGTTTTTTAAAGAAGTGGCATTCTTTGTTCCTGATTTTTTTAAGGAGGCCTATCAGAAATCAGAGAAGTTGTCGGAAGCAGTCAGAAAATATGTGCACCATCTTTTTGGAGAAAAGGGGCTTTTGATTTTGGATGGAAATGATGCCGCCCTAAAACGGCTTTTCATACCGGTGATGGAAGAGGACTTGGTGAATCAGTCACCCAGTAGATTTGCAAGTGAGCAAAGCAACAAATTGGAAGAGTTGGGTTATAAAAGTCAGATTTATCCCAGGGATATCAATCTCTTTTATATGGTAAAAGGAATCAGAGAAAGAATAGAAAAAAAAGACAAGGTATATAAGGTGTTGAATACGGATCTTTCTTTTTCAGAAAAAGAGATTCTTGAGGAGCTTGACCACTATCCTGAAAGATTCAGTCCAAATGTGGTTTTGAGACCTTTATATCAGGAAATGATTCTTCCGAACTTGGCCTATCTGGGTGGCCCTGCTGAGGTTATTTATTGGTTGCAGCTGAAATCCATGTTCGATCATTTTGAGGTACAGTTCCCGGCCATTATGCCTAGAAACTTTGCATTAGTCTTGGACAAAGTAGCATCCAGAAAAATAAATCAGCTTAGCTTGAGTGATGAACAGCTATTTCAAACAGTATTGGATTGGAAAAAAACATTTGTTCTGAACAATGCTGTCATCGATTTTCAGTTTGAGCAAGAAAAGAAAAGTATGACTGATATTTTTGAACATACAGGCAAAAAAGCCTCAGAATTGGAAAAGAGCCTTGGCAATGCCTTTGAAGCAGGTAAGGTGCGAGCGCTGAAAATTATGGATCAACTATCCAAAAAGGTCAGGAAAGCCGAGGAAAAAAGACAATCCGTTCAAATCCGCAGAAGAGAAGAAATACAGGAATTGCTTTTTCCGGGCGGAAGCCCTCAGGAGCGGGTAGAAAATTTCATGAAGTTTTACCTGGAAGCACCGGGTTTTGTAGATGAACTTTTCGAATTGTTTGATCCATTTGATTTTAATTACATGATTTTAAGGGCTGATAATGGATAAGAAATCAATCCGGGAGCAATATTTACTTAAACGGACATTTCTAACCATTGAGGAAATCAATGCTCAATCCGAAATTGTTTCCGAAAGGTTGCTGGATTTTCTGAGCATTCGACCTGAAATAAGGCACATCCACATATTTTTGCCGATCAAACGTTTCAATGAAGTAAACACATTTCCACTTTTTGAACGACTTCAGGGTTCAGGTTATCATTTGTATACTTCCGAGGTCAATAAATCGGAAGATACTTTGGATACTTTTGAAATTTCAGACGTCTCAGAATTTAAATTGAATTCATGGGGGATTCCTTTTCCGATTGGTGCTGTAAAGGTTATGCCTGACAAAATCCAATTGGTTTTGATACCATTGCTCGCATTTGATACAAAAGGGTACAGGATCGGCTATGGCAAAGGGTATTATGATAAATTCCTCTCAAAAATACCCCATTCGGTATTGAAAATAGGCCTTACTTTTTTCCCACCTGAAAGTAAGCTACCATCTGAATCCCACGATATTGGGCTGAATTATTGTATGACCCCTGAAAAAATTTACAGTTTTGAGTGATTTTATTAAAATATTTCCTTGAATTGCTTTAATTCGTCTCAGGATTCAGTTATTAATTAATGTTCCCAAATTTGCAAACAGTTTCGACATTCTATCTCAACTAAAGGTGAATATTTTAAAAGATGCTTTTTTCCTGCCCATAGGCAGACAGGCACTTTCGTCCCGATAGCTTCGGGATCTATCGATTTTCCAAATGAGAGGAGTCTACTTGCAACAAAACGGATTACCAAATTATTCATCACCCAATTAAATTGTCATGAAAAAATCAGTCATTTTATTAATGTCCTTGGTCTTGATGGCTGTAGCCCATGAGACTAACGCCCAATACAATACCGGAATAGGTATCCGAACAGGAACAGGTCATGGCCTTACCGTGAAGCAGTTTATCAATGAAACGATGGCTGTGGAAGGCCTGCTATATTCAAGGTGGGGCGGTCTGATCGTAACTGGTTTATTTGAGGTCCACAATAACATCAGAGAAGTCAGAGGTTTGGATTGGTATTTCGGGGGAGGCGCCCATTATGGAACCTGGAATGCTGAAAACAGAAATACTCCTTGGGGGGATAACCGGAATAGCTCATCCGAATTCGGATTGGATGCCATTATTGGGCTGGATTATAAATTTTATAATGCCCCTGTCAATTTATCTCTGGACTGGAAGCCTGCATATAGTTTTGGGGAATCGGGACTTTGGGAAGATGAAATAGGTATTTCGGTTAGGTTTGCCTTTTGATTTCTTTCATTCAAAAAATCTTGCCGACTATTCCTTTAAGTTTATTTAAAAGGGCTGAATTAAATCGGCTCAAATTGGAATAAAATTCCAATTTGAAATTCACTTTTATGATGGAAAAGCTAAGTTACAGTTTCTAAATTATAATTATTTCCAAAGGTGATTTATCAATTTTTATCATTTTTTCATCTTCAATATTTACCATGGGTAAAAATTGTTGAAAAATTTAATTTTATCACCATTTAGAATCTACCGAAAAGTAGTGGTTAAGAGCATAGAGTGAATTTTTATTTCAAAGGATTTAATTTGGAGATTTGTTAATACTAGTGGCTTTTAAGTTTGTTTTTTTGAAAAATTCAGTTAAAACTTTCCCCTTGACTTTCCATAAAAATGGAACTTTCAAAATAAAATAAGGTTTAAGGTGTCTTTAATTGAATTTTAATTTATTTATTTTAGACAATGTAGAAGGAAAGGGGATTATTTTTACCGTTTTTGAAATGTTGTTGGGAAAAAAAATAAACATTGCTTCTAATTATACCCTCTCTGATAAATTATATATAAAAATGACTTCCCTTTGATTTTTTAATCTTGTTTTTATTAATAAAAGAAGTCATAATTGCATTATTAATTTATTGTTAAATAATCTTAAAGACAAACGTATGAAGAAAGTTTTACTAGGCTTTGCGTTGACACTTATCACGGTTTTTTCCGTAGTGGCGCAGAGTAGGACTGTAACTGGACGCGTAACTTCGGATGATGAACCGGATGGTGTACCAGGTGTAAATGTCCAAGTTAAAGGGACTACGGTCGGTGCTATCACTGATCTGAACGGAAGCTATTCGGTAAGTGTACCTGAGGGTTCTAATATTTTGGTATTTAGCTTTGTGGGATATCTTACCCAAGAAGTAATCATCGGCAACCGTTCTATTGCTGATGTAACACTAAAGCCAGACGTAAAGACACTGAATGAGGTAGTTGTTACAGGATATGGTACTCAAGAAAGAAGAGAGATTACCGGTTCTGTAGCTTCTATTGACAATTCGGTCATAGAAAACCTGGTAACACCTTCATTTGAATCTCAATTGGCAGGTAGGGCACCGGGTGTGCAGATCACCACTCCAAGCGGTATCTTGGGCGCTAGACCGATTATCAGGATTAGAGGTGTCAACTCCCTTACAGGAGGAGCGGATCCGCTGATTGTAATCGATGGTGTTCCAGTGGTGGATAGTGATCGTTCCGGTGTGAACGCATCCAACCCATTGGCCAATATCAACCCAGCTGATATTGCCAGTTTCGAAGTATTGAAGGATGGGTCGGCTACTGCAATCTTTGGTTCCAGAGCGGCAAACGGGGTAATCTTGGTAACCACCAAAAGGGGATCAACGGGAAAAGCTCAAGTGAACTATAACGTAAGTGTTGGTATGAATGAGGAAGTCAGCCGTTTTGATGTATTAAACGGTGACCAGTTTGTTACCATTGCAAACGAAAAAAGTACCAATACAAATGCAGCAGGAAGTACCAATGTAGGTAATGCAGTACAATCCGGTGTCAATACTGATTGGCAGGATTTTATTTTCAGAAAGGGAATGGCACAACAGCATAACTTGTCTGTAAGTGGGGGTTCTCAGGCAACCAAATACTTTTTCTCTATGGGCTTCACTGACCAGGAGTCAGCCATCAAGCCTAATAACCTGAAAAGATATTCCTTTAGGGCCAATATTGACCATAGCATTTCCAAAAGATTCAGAATCGGTGCAAGCACTTCCTATTCTTACACTGAAATTGTGGGATTGAACAACGGATCCAACTCATTGTCAGGTGCAATCTACAATGCTACCAGGAACCTGCCAAATGTGCCTATTTTTGATGCCAATAACTTGACTTTTGATGGATTCAATGTGCAGCCTGACGGAAGTACCACAGGATTTGCGCCAAATTTGGTTGGTCCTGATAACAATATTCCGAACGTTGCTTTTGCCATTACCAACAATATTTTTAGAAACCGAGTACATAGGATTCTTGGTAACACCTATGGTGAAGTAGATATTGTTGATGGTTTGACTGCCAGGACACAGATTGGTATTGATTTGACCTTGAACGATGATTTTCAATCACTTGATCCAAGACATGGAGATGGAAGAGGATCTAATGGATCTGTATTTATGGCATTTAATCCGGCTTTCAGATGGAACTGGACCAATACCCTGAACTATCAGAAAATCATTGCAGAAGATCATTCTTTCAATGTTACTTTGGGAGCGGAATACCAATACACCAAATTTTACAATTTCTCAGCATCAGGCACTGATTTCTCAGATAGGTTCTATATCCAAAGAAATTTGATCTCCGGTTCTTATAACAATCAGTTTTCCGGTGGTGGTTATTCCGAAGTTGGATTCGATTCCTATTTCTCAAGAGTTAACTACAGCTATAAAGGCAAATACCTGGCTACGCTAACCGCAAGAAATGACGGAATGTCTCAATTACCGGAAGCCAATAGAAGAGGTTGGTTCTTTGGAGGATCTGTTGGTTGGAGGATTTCTGATGAAAGCTTCTTCAACAGTTCTGTGATTTCAGATATGAAAGTAAGAACTTCCTATGCTGAAGTTGGAAACACTGAAATCAGTGGTGGAAACTTCCCTTATGTTGGAGGTTTTGGACCTGTATTGGGTGGTGCAGGAGCAGGTATTGGTTACAGCAATGTGGCCAACAATGCACTTGGTTGGGAAAGATCAGCCAAATTCAACGTTGGATTGGACATGACAGTAGGTCCGGTGACATTGATGATGGATTATTTTACCAATAATGTGACTGACCTGGTTTTGAACGCTCCTACAGCACCTTCTTTGGGTGTACCTGGAAACAGTATATCTCAAAACGTGGGATCTCTTGTCAACAGAGGATTTGAATTAAGGGCGATGGCAAAGGTCATGGAAAGAGGCAACTTTACTTGGAATACCGATTTTAACTTTACTTTCCTTACCAACGAAGTAACCAATCTTATCAGTCCTTTGACAGGTACTTACAACAGAACTGAAGAAGGAAGTCCTATGGCTCAACTTTACGGATTTACCTGGATGGGTGTCAACTCTGCTAATGGTAACCCGCTTTACCTTAGAAATGATGATATCATCCAATATAACCTGCAAAGAGGTGCTTTAGGCTGGAGAACTTACGATGCCAATAATCCTGGAGATGTTTCTACTGCTGCTGCAGGTGGCCCTACCCAAGATTTCTTGGGAAATACCTTACCTAAGTGGTTTGGCGGTTGGACCAATAACTTTGCCTACAAGAACTTTGACTTTGAGATCTTCTTGAGATACAGTGGTGGTAATTACATCATGAATGAGACAAAAAGAGGTATGTTGGGTCAGGGTTTTTCCAACAATCATGTTGATATCTTGAACAGATGGACAGAAAGCGGACAGGTTACCGATATTCCTAGACTATATCAAGGTCAGGACCAAAATATGTGGCAGACTTCTGCTTCCAACTCCAGGTTTGTGGAAAAAGGTGATTTTGTAAGAATTCAAAATATTGTGTTGGGTTACACGATTCCAGCAATGTGGTTGAATTCCACCTTCAATGGTGCGATTTCCAATGCAAGGTTCTTTGCTCAGGTACAGAATCCGTTCATTTTCACAGGATACAGCGGTATAGATCCTGAATTGAATACTTTCTCAGGACAGCTAAGCTTTGGTGTTGACAACAACGTGGCACCGATTATCAGAACCTGGTCATTGGGTCTCAATGTCGGTTTCTAATTTACAGCACTTAAAATAAAAGTAGAAATGAAGATGAAAATTTCAACAAAAATAAAAGCAGCTTTGATGGGGATAGCCTTTTTAGGGGCAAGCTCATGCGAAGTAACTGATACGCTTCCGGCGACCATTATTCCAGATTCTGAGGCATTTGGCACAGCAGCGCGTATAGAATCTATCATATTGGGTGTGTATGAATCTGCACAAATTGGATTCTATTTAGGTGCAGTGCAAAGAGGATATCCTTTTGGTGCTGCCACTGTTCAGCAAGGTGATATGAGGGGTGAAGACATGTACAATGATCAATTGTTCTATGAAATCACTTATACAGGTACTTACAATCCCAATACTGCCAACAACAATGGGATGTGGATTTCTCTCTACAGGGTAATCAATAGGGCAAACATCACTCTGGAAGGATTGGATCCTGCGCTTGCAGCAGGAGTACTTAATCAGGCTCAGAGAGATAAGGCTAGAGGTGAGATGTTATTTTTGAGGGCTTTGTCCCATCATGAATTACTGGTTCACTTTTCCAGACCTTATTCTGATGATCCAAGTGCATTGGGTATTCCTTACCGTACCTTTGCTATCAATGATGTACCAAAAGTAGCAGACGGAGAAGCAGTGGGAAGAACTACTGTAGGAGCAGACTATACTCAATTATTGGCTGATCTTGACGAAGCTGAGCAGTTATTACCTGCTGGTGGAAGTATCTTCAGGGCCAACAAAGGTGCTGCTATTGGACTTAAAATAAGAGTTAAGCAACATATGGGAGATTGGGCAGGTGTATTGACGGAGTTTGCCAAAGTAACGGGTTATGCTGTAACAGCCAATCCGGCTGCGCCTTTCCGTGGCAATTCCTCTGATAATATCTTTTCCTTTGCCAACTCTGCAGAATCAAATGGAGGGGTGAATGGTGCCTTGCCAACCATGTATGGCAACCCGGCAAACGGAGCAAGAGGATTGGTGAAAATCAGTCCATTGATCTGGAGATCTGATTTCTGGCATCCTGAAGATACCAGAAGAGAATTATTGACCACCAGAAATGCTGCCGGTATTTATACGCACAAATATGTCGATCCTATTACCAGGGCAGATCCTACCCCTATTTTGAGGTATTCTGAACTTGTTTTGACTGCAGCTGAAGCAAATGCAAGGCTTGGAAACTTGGATGTGGCAGTTACCTTGTTAAATTCTGTGAGAGATAGAGCGCTTCCTGATACGGTTCCATCCTTTACCGCAGCTGGATTAGGTGGTCAAGAAGGTATTCTGACAGCAATATTCAATGAGAAAAGAATTGAGTTTCTTGCTGAAGGTAGAAGGTGGCCTGATATCCATAGACTATCCGGAGAAGGAAGAATGCCTGGTGTACCTGAGAAAGCTACTTCGCGTCAAATTGGAAATATTGATTTCTATACTACTGACAGGGCGATTCCAACAGACCATGCTATCGCTTATAGCGCCAACAACTTCATTTGGCCTATTCCATTAGTAGAAATTTTGACCAATAATTCTTCGCCAATTCCGCAAAATCCAGGTTATTAATTTTAGTACGAAATAAATTCAGAAAGGCTGCCGTATATAGGGCAGCCTTTCTTTTTGGGGTATACCCAAGACTTAAAGATTATTTTTAAGGTATTTGGGGGAAGAATAGACTAACCCCGCATCAAATTTTAGAATTCTCAGAATATTTTCGCATAATTATGACCTGTCGGGATTCTTTTTATTATAAAAAAATCAAAATTGACTATAATCTAAACTTAAATATGGTGTTTTCACAAATTTTATCCGAAAGGTTCATTTTTAAATAAATATTTTAACCTACTTTCATGTTATTTTATTGACAAGTTAAGATTCTGGTTAAAAAATTAATTGATATTTATTTTTTTTACTTAATTCTTGCGAATAAGGCAAAAAATAGAAACAAGTTGTGCGAAATCAATAATTTTATAAAATCACAATAAACAAAATATTATTTTAGATTGAAGGCTTTGATTAGGCTTTTTGGAAACCAAAAGCCATTAATGGTTTTTTTTTCCAAATAATCACTTTTTTTTGCCTTCTATCATACTAAAAACGTATTTTCCATTTAATTCAGGCTTAATTATTAATTTATTTATAATTGATATAATTATTTATGAATTATTTTTTTTTAATACTCTTATATTGAAGTTAAATTATGTTAAATAAATACAAATTTAGATACATTCATAATTTTGAAATGTGGGATAAATAATTTTTCTTTACGCATCAACTAAACTAAAATACCTTATGAGAAAAGCTTTACTCTTTGTTATTGCGCTTTTCACCATGACACTAAGTTATGAAGTGTCGGCGCAACAACGGGTAATTACCGGAAAGGTAATTTCCGAAGAGGACAATCAGGGTCTACCAGGCGCTACTGTTCTCGTGAAGGGTACAACTGTAGGTACTACCACCGATTTGGATGGTAATTACTCTATAAATGTACCGGCAGGTTCTAATGTCCTTATTTATTCCTTTGTTGGTCTGAAGACCATTGAGGAATCTATAGGCAATAGATCTGTAATCAATGTTACTCTTACTATTGATGCTTCCCAACTTTCCGAGGTTGTGGTAACATCTCTTGGTATAGAGAGAGAAAAGAAGGCCTTGGGCTACGCGGTTTCAACTGTTGGAGAAGAATTGATCCAAAACAGACCTGAAGCTGACGTTTCAAGGGTTCTTCAAGGAAAAGTAGCCGGTGTAAATATCACTGCTACTAACGGTTTGTCCGGATCAGGTACAAACATCATCATCAGGGGATATTCCTCGGCGACAGGTACCAATCAGCCCCTATTCGTAGTGGATGGTGTTCCTTTTAGTTCAGGTACCAATGCTACTAATGGATTTACCACAGGTGGCGCTACTACTTCCAGTCGTTTCTTGGATATTGACCCTAACAACATTGAAAATGTATCAGTATTGAAAGGTCTATCTGCAACGGTACTTTATGGTGACCAAGGTAGAAACGGTGTGATTCTAATCACCACCAAGTCAGGTGCCAACAAGAGAAGATCGGCAGAAGTTACTGTCAACCAATCACTTTTCTCCAACACTGCTGCTTCACTGCCGACTTTCAGCC
>CAZLJT010000027.1:0-307 GCA_964559905.1 uncultured Aquiflexum sp. | reverse complement strand
GAAATGGTTTTCAGTAGCAGCCGGGCTTGTTCTTCTCTAACTTTGGACCAAGATTGGATATTGGCCTTACCACTGCACACCCGATAGCTTCTTCAGGCCTGCCAAGTATCAGAAATGCATTCCCGGAATTCTTTGTTCCCAATGCAGATGGAACGCCTTCTACTACGCCAATCAGGTATGATTATAAGGCTTATGAAGATGTTTCCTCTTTCTTCTTCAAATCAGGTTTGGTTTCCAATACATCAGTTCAGATTGCAGGTTCTTCTGATAGAACAGGTTATTCTGCTTCTTTTGGATACACAGATGA
>CAZLJT010000026.1:16270-22542 GCA_964559905.1 uncultured Aquiflexum sp. | reverse complement strand
ATGCCAAAAGACTCAGCCATTCAGGACTGAAGGTAAATGAAAACCTTTTTGTTAAAAACCTCCCCAAAAGTCTGATAGCCAAGCATGCACTCCCTGAGAATGAAGTGATTTATTATTGTGAAAAAGGGAAATAAAATCAATCTAACCCCTCTTTTGCCAGTTTGTTCATAAACCCGTAAATCAAACCGGCCCCGTAAAAACTCAATTGACCAAAAGAGGTGACCATTGAAATAAGTCCTACCCAAATTGAGCTGTTTCTGATACCCGAATCGATAAAAACCAAAATCAACCAGGCTGAATACCCTATAAGGAATATCAAGAAAACCGAAGATGACAAAAGCAAAAAAACCAAACCATGCAGCCAACCCAAAAGAAAAACAGACGGTAAAATATGGACCAATTTTACTGCCTCAGGATGAAATCTGCTCACATTGATTCTATTGCGGCCAAAAGAAAAGCTCTGCTTAAAAAAGCTCATGAGCGTATTTTTCCTCTTATGAAACACAAAAGCATCTTCAACCAATTCAAGATTAAACCCAAGTTTTTTTAATCTAATACTCAATTCAATATCCTCCCCGCTATTTGGATCCACAAATCCTTCTGAAGCTTCAAAAGCTCTTTTGGAAAGCCCCATATTGTACCCTCTAGCTTCATATTTAGCAGGATCTTTCATTTTACCTCTGATACCCCCTGTTGTCAAAAAAGAGGTCATGCTATAATTGATGGCTTTTTGGAAGGCAGAAAAGCTTTCCTCTGCTGCATCAGGTCCCCCATGGGCATCAAGCTTTCTCTCTTTGAGAGCTTTTGCCAGAACCGTAAAATAATGGGGCGGAATAATACAGTCCGAGTCGAACATGACAAAATAATCCCCTGCAGCTTTTTTCATCCCAAAATTCCTGGCGAATCCCTGACCTATATTTTCGATGAAATGATAACTGATCTGGATTTTATCTTTGAAGAAATCATATATATCCTTACAGGTAAAATCAGAACCATCTTCAACAATGATTACTTCAAAGTCCGCATAATCCTGCCTTAAGAGACTTTCAAGCAATTCCTTGATTTCAATGGGCCGGTTATAAACCGGTATAATGACCGAGAAAAACATCAATTGCGAAAGTTCAATTCCTCTTCAATATTATAATCGGATTTTCTACTGCTGTTGGAAGTCATCATCTCTGCCAAAAACCCGGTCAGAAACAATTGAACACCAACTATCAATGCGACCAATGCAAGGAAAAACAAAGGCTGGGCTGTGATTTCCCGCACTGCCTTTCCTTGATAGAGAGCATAGATTTTCTGGAAAATCAGCCATGAAGTGATAAAGAAACCGGCCAAAAAGGAAACCGAACCCAATGTCCCGAAAAAATGCATCGGTCTTTTTTTGTAGCGATTGACAAACGAAACAGAAATCAGGTCAAGAAAACCGTTCAGAAATCTTTCAATTCCAAATTTAGTCTCTCCATATTTTCTGGGCCGATGCGCTACCACTTTCTCCCCGATTTTGGTAAATCCGTTCCACTTGGCTATCAAAGGGATATAACGGTGCATCTCTCCGTAAATATGAATATTTTTTACAACCCTCTTTTGATAAGCCTTGAGCCCACAATTGAAATCATGCAGCCTTATCCCTGATATGATTCTGGTGATCCAGTTGAAAAATCTTGAGGGAATGGTCTTCGTAATGGGATCATGTCTTTTCTTTTTCCAGCCAGAAACCACCTCGTATCCATCCCCAACAATCATTTCATATAATTCAGGGATTTCGTCCGGACTATCCTGCAGATCAGCATCCATGGTAATGACTACCTGACCCTGAGCTTTGCTGAATCCCAAATCCAATGCGGCCGATTTGCCATAATTTCTGGTAAAGCTGACTGCTTTTACATTGTTGTTCAGAATTGCCAGTTTTTGGATTTCTTTCCAGGAATTGTCATTGCTGCCATCATTGATAAAAATAATTTCATAAGAAAAGCCATGTCCTTCCATGACACGGCAGATCCAATTGTGTAATTCAGGAAGGGATTCTTCCTCGTTAAATACAGGTATGATGACGGAGATTTGAATCATTTTAACTTAATAGTCCAAAGACTTATCTCTCTTCTTTATTATGGCACCTAAGATCAATGAAAGAACAGCATATATAATCAGTGCAATACCAAAAGCCTTTATTTGACCCATCATGGTATAATTTGCAGATAAACCCTCTCTCATTTCATCAATCTGTTGAGTTGACATACTGTCAGCTGCTCCAAATTTTTCCATCATTTCCATTGTGTTTTCAAGAGATTGTTCAACAATTATTCCAGGTAAAGCAGGATCTACTACATTGTAGAGCAAAAATGCGCCTATTTGAGAAATAATTCCTGCCACTACCATGGTCATAAACGAAAAATTAAATGCAGGGCCGAAATCCATAAATCCACCTATAGATTTTCTGTATTGGATCCCAAAGTAAATTACCAACCCGATAAATAAAAACAACATTCCGAATTGAAACTTTCCAGAGGCAAGGCCGACTGGACTAATGAAATAAACTACAAAAGTGATTACTACGGATAAAATTCCTACAATAACCCCGGCATTTAACCCCGCTTTAAAAGGCGTTTCCTGATTTTCCATATTGTTTAAAATTTAGTTTTCCTTAAAATTATTGAAAATATGATTGTAAAAAACAGTCCGGGAAGAATTTTCCAAATAAAATCATTGAGTGCAATATCCCATTCGGTCATTCCCAAAATCTGTTTGTAGGTGGTATCGAAGGACTCTTCATTGAGTTGGGAAATGATCATCTCTCTATTACTGTCCAAAACTTCGATCTTCAGAGATTTCAGCTCTGCAAACAATTCCGGGCTAATCAAAAGAATCAACCAAATACCCAAACCCGAAATCACCCCAATCATAGTGTAAATCAAAAATCCGATTAGCATCCCTTGGGAAAAACCCAACTCTCCCTGATTGACATCCTTCTTGAAAAATCTGATCCCTAAAAACAAAAATATGGGAATCAGGACAACGCCAAACAACATGCTAAGATTAGAAGGGTCATATCCCAGCCAATGGAACAACAAAAAAGCAATGACGCAGAATACTCCTCCAATCAGGCCAAAACGGTAGGTTGAATCTAAGTACCTGTTCATTTAGATTTTGACAAACTTATTTCTGTTGATCACATATTTTACTTTTCCTTTCAATTGGCTTTTGAACCAAGGAGAATTTGTAGACAGGGATTTATTGGAATATTTATCAAAAACCCAGTCTTCTTCGGTTGAAAAAATGGTCATCGTTTCCAAAGTGTCGGAAGACTGATTCAAAACCCACGCAGGTCCTTCGGTAATTTTGCTTATTAGCAGAGGCCATGATATTTCGCCTGACAGCTTCACCAAAGCAGGTAGAAAAGTCTGTAAACCGATCATCCCAAAAGAAGCCAAATCAAATTCCATTTGTTTGGCATCAGCATCCTGAGGCTGATGATTTGAAACGATGGCATCAATAGTTCCATCCTTCAATCCCTCAATCAATGCCTCCCTGTCCTCTTTACCCCTAAAAGGCGGTAAAACCTTAAAATTGGTATCAAAGCCGATCAGGTCTTCATCCGAGAATATCAACTGATATAAAGACACATCTGCAGTTACCTTTAATCCTTCTTTTTTGGCTTGTCTTATTTCTTCAACTGCACCTTTGGTACTGATAGTCTGAAAATGAAGACGTCCTCCCGAATATCGTAAAATTTCAAGGTTTTTATGGATCGCGATATCTTCAGCTACGTTAGGAATTCCTTTCATACCTATCTTCGTAGAAGTAAGCCCTTCATGCATCTGCCCGAAAAGGGCAAGCAGCGGTTCATAGGTTTGGTCAAAAAGAATTCCATTGAATTTCTGAAGATACTGTAATATTTTCATCAGCCGGTCCGGATTGGAAATCGGTCTGATGCCATCTCCAAAAACAAATACACCTTCCTGATGCAAATCAAGAATATCTGTAAAATCTTCCCCATTATTGTCTTTTGTGGCAGCAGCTTGAATAACCAAATCTGAAAACCAATTGGCAGACTTGGTTTTTAAAAACTGAACCTCATTTTTGGTTTGAATAGCAGGATGGGTATTGGGAAGTACTACTGCTTTGGAAAAACCGCTTACCGCCAGTACTTCACCAAGGCTTTCAATGGATTCTTTATACTCCTGCCCGGGTTCTCCCGTCATACATCTCAGATCAATCCATCCTTTAGAAGCAAAAAAATCAGAACAGTCAATGGTTTCTTCGATGGAATATGCGGAATCTCCATTTTCTTCCAGGATTTCATTACCTGTATAAATGTAATTCTTGGGAGAATTTATCCTTTGAGAGTCAATTAACCTGAGCGCTCGAAGCAGTACAGCCATATTTGAAAAGGTTTGTGCAAAACTGCAACAATATTCCAAAAAATGAAAGGAAAAAAGGATGACCTTGCTTACCCGGGCAAAAGGAATACTGCAGGAATCCATTCCAGATCTCTTTCTTTCCCCGTTTACCGATTGATTTCATGTTCAAATAAAAAATGGAATTCTGAAATCAGAATCCCATCTTATAAAGGGCTTATAAATCGGTGTTTAAAAATTTTAATTTTCAACGCTGTAAGGTCAAAACCCCGGCTGACTTTTACAAATAAAATTGTTGGTTTTTTGAAGTTTCAACAATGTTTTTTTTAAACGGGAATAATACCAGACCGTCTCTGGCTCAATTTACCAAGAACCTGAATAAATAACCAATTTATTGTAATTCAACGAATTGTATTTTTAAACCGGCAAGTACAAACTTAAAGCCCTCAATCCTAAAAACCAGATTCAGTATCTACTTTTATTCCCACTCAATTGTAGCTGGTGGCTTGGAAGAAATATCATAAACTACCCTGTTCACACCTTTGACCCTATTGATGATTTCATTCGACATTTTACCAAGAAATTCATAGGGCAAATGAATCCAATCTGCGGTCATACCATCCACAGAACCCACTGCTCTAAGTGCAACTACTTTCTCATAAGTTCTTTCATCACCCATGACTCCTACCGATTGGATCGGGAGCAAAATTGACCCTGCTTGCCATACCTGATCATATAATCCATGGTCTTTTAGCCCTTTGATAAAAATCCAGTCAACTTCCTGTAGTGTCTTTACTTTCTCAGCGGTGATGTCTCCTAAAATCCTTATTGCCAAACCTGGTCCGGGAAATGGATGTCTCCCGATAATGGCTTCCGGAATGTCCAAAGCTCTCCCGACTTCCCTTACTTCATCTTTAAACAGGGTGTTTAAGGGTTCAACTACTGAGAGTTTCATAAAATCCGGCAATCCGCCCACATTGTGATGGGACTTGATGGTGGCTGATGGTCCTTTGACAGAAACCGATTCAATGACATCAGGATAAATTGTACCTTGACCAAGCCATTTCACGCCTTCAATTTTATGCGCTTCATCATCAAACACTTCAATAAAAGCTTTCCCAATAGCTTTCCTCTTCAATTCCGGATCAGATATTCCTGCCAAGGCGTCATAAAAGCGTTGCTTGGAATCTACTCCAATAACATTCAAACCAAGGGTTTTATAAGATTCCAAAACCTCTTCGTATTCATTTTTCCGTAAAAGGCCATTATCCACAAAAACACAGGTAAGATTTTCACCGATAGCCCTATGGATCAAAGTAGCAGCCACCGATGAATCTACACCTCCGGAAAGACCCATCACCACTTTATCATTACCTATTTTTGCTTTTAGATCAGCTATGGTAGCATCGATAAATACATCTGATGTCCAATCCTGAGAACAATCACAGATTTGAACCACAAAATTTCTAAGCAGATTTTTACCTTCAGTGGAATGCGTGACTTCGGGATGGAATTGAATCCCATATGTCTCTTCGCCCTGAATTTTAAATGCCGCTACCCTGACCGAGGAAGTGCTGGCAATCACATCAAAACCCTCGGGAAGTTCTTTGATCGTATCTCCGTGGGACATCCACACCTGAGAACCATGGGTCATTTCCTTCAAAAGATCGAAATGCAAATCAATATGATCGAGATTGGCGCGGCCATATTCTCTGATTTCAGAGGGCAGAACTTCTCCCCCATATTTATGGGCTAAAAGCTGCGATCCATAACACACACCCAAAATCGGTAATTTCCCTCTTAGCACATCGAGATCCAGATCTGGGGAACCTTCATCCCTAACAGAACAGGGGCTACCGGATAAGATAATCCCTTTGATATCCGAGGTAATTTCGGGGATTTTATTGAATGGAT
>CAZLJT010000026.1:0-16260 GCA_964559905.1 uncultured Aquiflexum sp. | reverse complement strand
TCGCAATATACGTTGAGTTCCCTAACCCTTCGGGCGATGAGTTGTGTGTATTGGGAACCGAAGTCAAGAATGAGGATTTGTTCTGCCATGCGCAAAGGTACACAGGGCAATGAGATTGAAAAAAAGTTATCGGAAAATTTTCAGAAGATTATTTCGCAGCGGGGAAGTTTATATTGAAAGATTTTAAAATTTTAAAATTGGAAGATCAACAAAATTTATCCCCTATGCCACAGAAGAGAAAGATGTAAGATTGGAAAATTACCAACCCTCGGTGTAGTTTCTGCTTTCGGTGGTAAATGGATGTGGTTTGCGACTACACCATTTTATCAAAACCAATTGTAATTCTTAAAAACTGGAATTTCTTCCGGCCAACGTGCTGGAGCCAAATATATGTAGGTGTAGATACAATCTACACCTAGCCAATCTTCACTCAAACAGGGAATTAAGAAATTGAGTTGGATGTAATTACTTAATCGAAAAGGCCTTGGCCGGATTTTCAATGAGCATCAAGTCCAATTCCTTTTGGGTAAATCCTTTTTCTTTCATTAAGGGAATCAACTCATCAAATAAAGCTGTAAAACCTACAAAATTTCCTCCACCGGGCTCCCCGGGGCTGTACCAACCTGCATCGTGGGAAAGAAGCACCCTGTCCAGGATTTGATTTTCCTTACAAAAGACAATCCTATCAAGATGCCCGGACACATCCCAAGCAATTCCATCCAAACTGATCCACACACCTGATTCAGCAGCTTTCAAATAGTTATTAAAATCCTTTTCTGTCTGAGCATGCACCCAAACAAAATTCGAGACATCTACTCCTGATTCCTTTAAAACATCAATTTCAGCTTTTGCGGTTTTCCAAGTTCCTGTATGGGAAACAATGAGAAGTCCTGTCTCCAAATGGGTGATGGCTGCGGCCTGAACGAGCTTTTTGTCCATGCCAGAAAGTATAGCTCCTTCATTGACGGAAATTTTTATAAATCCGGGCTTGATCCCAGTGGTTTCTATTCCCTCTCTGAATTCCTTTATCCAACGATTGGCCAATTGTAATGCCGATTCATCAAAAGCATGTTCTGGTAAATATTTAGCTCCCACCGCCCCGTAGTAACCCGTATTGGTCAAAAAACGGATTCCGGTCAATTCTGTAAGTTTATTCAATAAAACGGGATCTTTCCCCAAATAAGAAGGGGTACATTCGACTATGGTTTTGACTCCCCTGACTTTTAATTCCTCCAAAAATGGGAGTACCCTCTGAATAACAGAATCCTTATCCCAACGGTGATAGCCTGTGGAATCTGCGCCTATAAAGTCCACCAAAATATGTTCGTGAATCAAGGTCAAGCCCATTTGATCTGCACTGATTTTTCCGGAGACAGTTTGGATATCAGTGGACTTTTGGTCAGTACATGAAAAAATGATGAAAATTACCAAGAAGGGGATTATGTTCCTTTTCATATCTAACTCTTTGGAGGTGGAAAATAAAATTAAGGATAATTTTTCCTGTTTTGTCAATTTAAATTATCAAAAGTAAGGCATACCTAATTCTCCAGGTCCCTTTAGGGACAATATATGGCTAGAAAAAAACCATTATTGATTGATTTTTGTGCCTTTAGGCCTGCCTGTCCGGTAGGCAGGTACAAAATATATTCCGTGCCTAAAGGCACGGGAGCTTGATTTTCGGATTCTAATATTACCAATATCTTGTCCCTAAAGGGACGGAATCAAAATCTTTATCAAAACTTGATATATCTAAATTTATAAAAGAAGCTTGAAAAGACCTTTTTTTAAGAGATATCAATCCCCCGTTTCACTCCCATTCTCTCCTTCAAAAAGTGTCTGCAATTCCACCGCCTGGATTTTTTCTACTTCTTCCAAATACCTCCCAAAAACTGCTGTACTTCCATGGGTGAGGTAAACTTTCTCTGCATCGGTTGCCTTGATGGCAGAAATCAGCCCCTCCCAATCGGCATGGTCAGAGAGTACAAATCCGGCATCGGCAGCACGGCGGCGTCTTGCGCCACGGATATTCATCCAACCTGAGCAGATTCCTGTACGGTAAGGTGAAAACTTCTTCATCCAAGGACTTCCCATTGCAGATGGTGGGGAAATGATCAAAGTGCCTTTAAACCTGCTTTTGGGCACTTCCTGTGTTACCTTGGGTATATCAATGACTTTTACCCCACTAGCCATCAGAGCTTGGTTGGTATTCCATATGGCACCATGGGCAAAAACCTCCCCAATGGAATAATCAAGATGATTGATGATGCGTTGAGCTTTACCTAAAGAATAAGCGAAAACAACCGAATTGAGGCCCTTTTCAGCATTCGACCTCCACCAATTGTTCAGGCTATCGAAAATTTCCTTCTGGGCCTGCCATTTATAGATGGGCAAGCCAAAGGTACATTCCGACACAAACTCATGGCATTTCACTGCTTCAAATGGGGCTGAAAGTCCATCATCTTCCACCTTATAATCCCCGCTGACTACAACTGTTTTTCCTTTGTGCTCTAATCTGATCTGGGAAGATCCTGGAATATGGCCTGCAGGGTGAAGCGAGATTTTTACACCATTGATAAGAATTGGCTCATTGTAATCTAAAGTTTCCAAGGAAATATCCTGACCAAGTCTGAGTCTCATTACTTCAGCGGAATGGTGATGGGCGAGGTAATGCTTCATCCCATACCGGGAATGGTCAGCATGCGCGTGGGTAATGATGGCCTTTTCAACCGGCTTCCATGGATCGATAAAAATATCTGCTTGGGGGCAGTATAATCCTGAAGGAGTCAGTTCTAGGAGGTTCATTTTATTTTAGATATTGATAGATATTTAATCCGCTGAGGCGGATTTGATATTGATTGATATTCAAGCTACACCATCTTCTTGAGGTGTCCAAAAGACATTATTGCTGAAAACAAATGAATATTATTGGATTACAATCAGAATTTAAATATGGTGATTCATTATGGAATCTCTTCTAAATCCTTTCCCGGCTTGGGATAGCTTAATTTAGCCAATCTCTTACCAATATGGTATTCGTCCAAACCAGAGACTGTAACTGTACCCAGGGCATTTAAATCCAAAGATCCATCTTCCCGAAGTCCTTTTTCCTCTATTCTGATATGTTCAATAGCCCCAATGACCATTACCGTACCATTTACCTGAAGGGTCTGGGTTTCTACCAATCGGCAACCTACTTGCAATGGACTTAATGAAACAAAAGGAGCATAAAACCCTTCCAGATAAAATTCTTTCAATCCTGTAGCATCAAATTCCGAACCTTCATATCTTGCTGCAGTCTGATGCGCATCTTTATAAAAATCCGCTGTGACATGATTGAGTGTGAAAAATCCAGTTTCAAGGATATTTTCCAATGTATGCCTGGGAACAGTATTTGGTCTGAAAAGAACTCCCACCAAAGGTGGTGTGGCCCCTATGTGAAAAACCTGTGAAAATGGAGAAAGGTTGGATATGCCTGATTTACTTTTTGTCCCAATAAGGTTGAGACTTTTATAACCGGAGAGACCATTGATGAAATCTCTTCTAAAAAATGATTCGGCCTCTAAAATGGAGGCTTTATCGAAATGCTTCATCATACCAATATAGCTTCTTCTATAGATTCGCAGTATTTGATATCCAAAAGGTGAATAATATTGTCAGGGTTGTTTTTAATAATCTGTTCTTTGGCAATCATCACCATTTTTTCAAACCATTTTTCCTCAGGAAGTATTTTCCTGTGTTTGGAAAGACCGAATTCCAACATTTTATTTTTCCAATTCAAAAAATACCATTCCATTGTAGGTTGATGAAAAGCTCTTAATGATCTTTTGTCAAAAATGAATTTTTCGAATTTTCCGTTTTCAACAATTCGACTGATTTCATTAAAAACCTCTTTAAAATCTTCTATCGGAATATAATCTGTCATGAGTTCACAAATTATCATACCTTTTTTATGATTGGCATAAACCCTTGCATCTCTAACTTCAAAAAGCAGTTCGAAATTATTGATTTCTATAGCATTGGCGGTAATATTCATGATGCTGATCAATTATTTAGTGAAATGAACGGTTTTTTAAGTGGTGGCCATTGGTGACCTCAGCTTTAAAGCTACCCAAGTTTTCTTCTAGACGTATAGCATAATCCAAGGTTGTCTTAATTAGTTCCTGTTGGGATTGAATTTGTTCTTTCAATCTTTCCAATTCCCTGTTCATATCGGCCAATTTAAATTCATATTCTTTTTTTAGCCTTTCTTTTTCAAGCCTTGCCTTTTCCAGTTCTTCCCTGAAAATCAAAAATGATTCCGGTGGAGTCCTCATAATCTATGTACTTTAATCTTCGGGACAATACCCATAATAACTACATTAATTTCAACAAATTGTTTAAAAAATATGCATTTACCTTAACGAAGACAGGCCTCCGTCGAGATGTAACACCTGACCTGTCATCCAGCTTGCATTATCTGACAAAAGATAAATTGCCGCCGAAGCAATATCCTCAGGTTGACCATATCTTCCCAATGGATGTCTTTTATTGGAAGCCTCTTTTTTATCTTCCGTCCCTAATAGTTGACCCGCTAATGGGGTATCGGTAAGTGAAGGGGCTACCACATTTACCCTGATTTTATTTGGTGCCCATTCTGCTGCCAATGATTTTGCCAACCCCTCTACAGCCCCTTTGGCACTGGAAATGGAAGAATGGAAGCCCAATCCTACACCGACAGCTACTGTACTGAACAAAACTACAGCAGCTGAATCTGATTTTTTCAAACCTTTCATACAGGCTTGTAAAACCCTTACTGCACCAAGCACATTTACATTATAATCATTCTGAAAGTCTTCAATTGTAAATCTATGAAAGGGCTTCAAATTAATAGTCCCAGGACAATAAACCAATCCATCAATTACTTCAGGCAAATTCGGAATAATTTCAAAATCTTCACTTACATCCAATTGATGGTCACCTTCCGTACTTCTTGAATAATTATATACCCTTGCTCCCATTTCTGTGAGTTTTTCCAAAATGACTTCACCAATCCCAGAATTCCCACCTATGATTACAATATTCTTACTTTTCATCTTTTTGTATTTATTTTATTAATCAAATCAGATTAAAAATGTTTATTCAATCCATAAATTCTTTGTACCCGAAAAAGTTATGGGCCATATGAAAGATGGATTAAAAAAATCAATATCCAAACTATAAATTCTAAACCAGAAAATATAAAGACCGAAGATTACTCTCCGGTCCTCAAATTGGTTTAGTTTCAATTATTTTTTATAAACTGATATATTTCATGAATTCTGACTTAGCATTGTCATCTCTGTCAAATTTGCCACTGTAAAATGAGGTGACAGTAGAACTATTGACATCTTGAATCCCTCTGGAAGAGACGCACATGTGGTGGGCATCAATTACCACAGCAACATCGTCAGTACCTAAAGATTCCTTTAGCTCGTTTCCGATTTGCATAGTCAACCTTTCCTGGACCTGAGGTCTTTTGGCATAGTATTGAACTATTCTGTTGATTTTTGAAAGCCCGATAACACTCCCGTTTGAAATGTAAGCAACATGAGCTTTACCGTAAATCGGAACAAAATGATGTTCACAGTTGGAGAAAAAAGTAATATCTTTTTCTACCAACATTTCATTGTATTTATATTTATTCTCAAACAATTTGGCGACAGGCTTATTTTTTGGATTCAACCCGCTAAATATTTCTTTAATATACATTTTGGCCACTCGATGAGGGGTTCCTTTCAGACTATCATCAGAAAGATCCAATCCCAAAATATACATAATTTCCTTGAAATGCTTTTCTATCAGCTCAATCTTGAGCTCATCATCCATTTCGAATGCATCTTCTCTCAAAGGAGTTTCAAGTGAAGTTCCAATATGTTCGTCTCCTATTTCATCCATAGGACGGGAACCATTAATTCCCATTGTATTCAACAAAATTTCTTTCTGTTTCATATAGTCGAATAATTAACTCGTGTTTTGAATCGATTTTTTTTCTTAAAATATTCCAAATAACCACAGCAATATTTTCCGCTGTTGGATTGATAGTTCTAAATTCATCAGTATCTAAATTAAGGTTTTTATGATCAAATCTGTTAAGCACGTTCTCTTTAATTAAATCACTCAGGATTTTCATATCATAGACATACCCTGTATCAGGATCAATTTCACCCACCAATTTGACAATCAATTCATAATTATGCCCATGATAATGGGGATTATTGCATTTGCCGAAGATCATCTGATTTTTTTCGTCTGACCATTTTGGATTGTGTAATCTGTGAGCTGCATTAAAGTGCTCTTTTCTATATACTGCTACTTTCATCGTTTTACAAACAGGGAATACTTCTTTTTTGTTTAATATTTATTTAAATTCTTTAAACAAAAATCATAAGGAATTGGAAACCAATATACTAATGATGTGAAAAAACATTTAAATACATTTTGAATGAGTTCAAAAAATTAAACACCCAAATAAACAAAAACAGTTCCATAACATCATTTATTACCAATAATACCCCTTAATTTGACTCCAGATCAAGTCCTTTTTTTTATATTAATTTGATTTGCAACTTAAAGAAATTGGAACTTTTTTTGTAATCATATCATTACCAAACAGTAATGCAAAAAATCGCCCTAATAATATTTCTTCTTTTTGGAAGCTCGTTTTCAAATTATTTCCTCTTAAATAGTTCACCTGGAACTATTTTATTGGAAAAGTCCCTAGAAAGCCATATTGTAGAACTTATCAGTTCGAATGCAGCATTTCCCGTTCCTGAAAGAGATGTTTTATCTCTTGGTATCAAAGGTTATTTAAAATTAAAAGACCTTGGGAAAATACCCCACGGAAAACCATTGAGCATTATTGATTTTTCGATACCTTCTTCCGAAAAAAGAATGTGGATAATCGATATGGAAGATGGGCTTATTTTACATCATGGTTATGTTTCCCATGGAAGAAACTCCGGGGACTTGCTGGCAAAAAACTTTTCAAATATAAATTCCTCCTACATGAGTAGCTTAGGTTTTTATCTGACTGCAGAAACTTATCAAGGCAAGCATGGTTATTCTTTGCGATTGGATGGCCTTGAAAAAGGGTTTAACGATAATGCAAGAGATAGAGCAATAGTTATCCATGGGGCTGATTATGCCAAGGAGGATTATATCAAACAAACCGGCAGATTGGGAAGAAGTTTGGGCTGTCCGGCTCTTCCAAATGAAATAGCCACAGACATAATTGATTTGATCAAAGAAAGATCTTTGCTATTTATATACGGAAAGGATGACAATTACCTGGATAAATCCCAAATTTTAAACGCCTGAGAATTTAATCACTTTTTTTTTCTGAGAGAGCTGAATATCTCAGCATCCCGATTATAGATATCCTCTCTGAAATAAGAATTGCCTTTTCCGTCTGTCCAAGAAGTCAGGTACAAGATTACTACAGGAATCTTTCTATCCAGCATTACAGTCTGTTCTTTAGTTTGAATCATAGCATTTTGGATCTTTTCATCTGTCCAGTTAGCATCAAATGACAACAGCAATTTTGCAAGTTCAAAAGGTTTTTCGATTCTGATACAACCATGGCTCAGGGCCCTGTCTTCTCTGGCAAAAAGGCTGCGGGATGGTGTGTCATGGATATAAACACTGTATTTGTTGGGAAACATAAATTTTACCAAACCCAATGAATTCTGCTCACCGGGTTCTTGCCTGACGATATAAGGAAAATTGCGTGAATTTATCTTTGACCAATCAATGGTACTTGGATTCACAATTGTACCTGATGAAGTCAGCAGCTTCATATTTTTCTTGGCTAGGTATTGATTGTCTTTTTTTACAGCAGGAATTATCTCATTCTTGGTAATTGAAGAGGGAACTGTCCAAGTTGGGCTAAAAACTATGTATGACATTGGAGCACTGAATTGTGGGGTAGAATGATAACTTTTTCCAACAATAACTCTTGAAGTGAGAACAGTATCTCTTTTTTGAATAAAATCCAGTTGAAAATTGGCAGTATTCACCAAGATCAGTTCCAGATCTTTGATGCCATCAGGAAGCCACCTTAACCTCTCCAAATTCACTGAAGCTGTAATGATGAGTTGTTCCGGAGTCATATTAGCAGCTCGAATTGTTCCTTGACCGATCACTCCATCAGGTTCCAAACCATGACGTTTTTGAAGGGCTTTTATACCAGACTCCATGATGCTGTCATAGATCTTTTCCTCAATGGGTTCATAGGCCGGCAAAAAATTCCAAAAATAAAGTCTTTTCCGGATTTCCGGAATGATATTGTTCGACTCTCCCGGTTTGATAGATTTATCAGTCTTCAAGGGTTTCCAAGTTGCCATTGTACCCTTATTAAACCGTTCCTGATCTTCAAACAATTGTCTTAAGCCTTCCCGCATTTTTTTATAAATCGTAAAAGAAGGATAAAGTTCTTCAAAACTTTTTCGGATGCTACCATTGGCCAATGCTGATTTCAATCTTAGATCAATCCTCAGTTCAGGGGTATTCCTTTGGATATTCCAAGTAGTCTTCAGACTTTCAGGATCAACTTTACCCTTGCTCAAATGAGAAGACAGCATTACAAAAGCATCTGTCAAAAGCACATCAACAGCCGCCAAATCAGCATTATTCACCTTTTCACCTTTTTTTTGACCAGTCTCTATTTTTTCAAAATAAGAATTGATCAAGACCAGGTGGTAGTCATAGGGATTAAGCCCATCAAATTTTGATTGCTCAATTTCGTACCGCATCTCGTAGGCAATTTCCAGCAGTTTTTTTTCCTTGAACCAAGCCGGAGAAAAATTTCTCTCACCATAAAACTGACTGATCACTACCGAGCTGAATAAGTCTTCACCGCTTATTTGAGGACTTTCATCCGGACTTTGGCCTTCTAGGTAGTTTCTGATATAATTTGGAGTACCATTTTCCTGATTGATCTGTTGACAAAAAACAGGTCCATGGCACAAAATCATCAAAACCGGCAAAAGGTATCTCTTCATTTTATTTCTTTTTCTTCCATTGGATGGAATATAAATCCAATCGCCTCTGATCAAGATTCCTTACACTCCCTGCCTTTCTCTGTTTGGTCAAAAGGTCCAAGTCCACATCCGCAACTATAGTAGTCTCTGCATTTTCAGCGGCTTGAGCCACAGTAGCATCATGGGGAAAAGAAAAATCCGAAGGAGAATAAATCGCGGCTTGGGAATATTGAATATCCATATTTTCTACCCTTGGAAGATTACCGACTGATCCGGTAATGGCGACATAGCATTCATTTTCAACTGCTCTTGCTTTTGCACAGGTATTCACCCTTAGGAAGGCATTTTTGGTATCTGTCCAAAACGGCACGAATAATATATCCATTTCCTGTTCTGCCAGAATCCTGCCCAATTCAGGAAATTCTACATCATAACAAATAAGGATACCTATTTTACCTGCATCTGTATCAAAAACCTTAATTCCATTACCTCCTTGAAGTCCCCAATAGGCTTGCTCATCGGGTGTAATGTGAAGTTTGTATTGCTTGTCCGTGGTCCCATCTCTCCTGCAGAGATAGCTGACATTCCTAAGTTTTTTTCCATCGTATTCAGGCATACTTCCTGCTATAATATTGACATTATAGGAAAGGGCAAGGTCACTCATTCTGCTAACGATTTCATCCGTATAATCTGCAAGATTCCTGATAGCTTCTGAAGCGTCCATATCATTGAATTCTGCCAAAAGCGGAGCATTGAAAAATTCAGGAAGCAGACAGAAATCTGATTTATAACCAGAAACAGTATCAACGAAAAACTCCACTTGCTGCATCAGGTCATCTACGCTGTTGAAACGACGCATTTTCCATTGCACCAATCCCAAACGCACGATTGATTTTTTATTCCCAATGAGTTTTTCATCTTTTTCATAATAAATATTGATCCATTCCAGCAATGTGGCATAAGCCCTGGAATCAGTATCTTCGGGCAAATATTTTGTGATCACTTTTCTGACGTGAAATTCATTTGCCAACTGAAAAGACAAAACAGTGTCAAAAATCTCTTTGCTTTTTACGAGGTCGATGTATTTGCGGGGAGTCATTTGATCGGCATATTTGGAATATCCCGGAATTCTTCCCCCTGCAATGATTGAACGCAAATTCAGGTTTTCACATAATTCTTTTCTGGCATCATATAATCTACGTCCCAATCGCATGCCTCTATATTCCTTATGGACAAAAACATCAGTCCCATAAAGTGTATCTCCATCATCATCATGGGTATCAAATTTACCAAATCCTGTAATCTGATCGTAGGTATGATTATCACCGAATTTGGTATAATCTACAATCAAGCTCAGGGCCGCAGCCACTACTTTACCGTGATCTTCTATACAGATCTGACCTTCCGGAAAAACCTTCAGCTGATTTTTCAATTCCTGCCGTGTCCAGGCACCACCCTGATCTTTATAAATAGTGACCATGATTTCGCGTATGTCGTCATAGTCTGAAAGTTTAATATTACGGAGCTTAAGCCTATGCTCCAATTCATCTCTTTGCTTACTCATAGCACAAAATTAACTATAATTCAATCAATTATTTTTTTTTCTTATTTAATGGAAACAAAAACAAAACTATCTTTTGTAATGCAAACAATTTTTTGGCCAAAGCCATTAATATCTTAATTTAATTCTAAATTGGCGATCAAATTTACTATCAGTATTTGAATTGATACGATGAAATTTCAAAAACAGGAAAGCTTAAGTGGATAAATTTTTAGACATATTAAACGACATCTTTGACTACCGGCTGTTCTCAGTGGGAGAGTCTAATCTTACCCTAGGATTAATATTGACCTTGATATTTTCGGTAGTAGTCTTATTGATTATTGCCGAATGGATAAAAAAATTCATTGTTATAAAAGTCCTTAAAAAATACAACATAGAACAAGGGACAAGACAATCAGTAGGCACCATCGTCAAGTATGTACTGATCATTGCCGGGATGTTTTCCATTCTGCAAACAAATGGAATTGACCTAAGTGCATTTGGTATTCTTGCAGGGGCTTTGGGTGTCGGTATTGGTTTTGGACTTCAAAATATTACCAATAATTTTATCAGTGGCTTGATCATTCTTTTTGAACAGCCGATTAAAGTAGGGGATAGAATTGAAGTTGGTAACACATCTGGAGATGTCATCAAAATTTCAGCAAGGTCCACTACTGTTGTGACCAATGATAACATCAGTGTCATCATTCCCAATTCAAAGTTCATAGATGATCAGGTAATCAACTGGTCTCATAATGACAGAATGGTTCGGTTCAATTTTTCAGTTGGGGTTTCCTACAAAGAGGATCCTCAAAAAGTGAAACAGGTTTTGATGGAAGTAGCAAGGGATAACCCCAATGTTCTTAATTCTCCTGAATCTGATGTTTTGTTCGAAAAGTTTGATGACAGCAGCCTTAATTTCAATTTAAGAGTCTGGACTTCTGATTATATCAACAAGCCTGGTGTATTGAAAAGCCAACTTTATTATGAAATTTTCAGGAGATTCAATGAGGAAGGCATAGAAATTCCTTTCCCTCAAAGAGATATTCATATTATTAGCGGCAAGGAAAAAATTGAATAATTGGTTTTTTTTATATTTCTTTATAAGATTATTATATATCTCGCCCCTAATTGCCCATTTACGATTAAATATGCTTTTCAATGAAAAAGTTACTTTTGTCAATTTTTATTATATTCCTAACCTTTGAGACGTTTTCCCAAAGTTTCAACAGATACAAGTTTGATGCACCTTGGTCAGTTTCAGCATCGTTAGGACCTACCCAATATTTTGGAGAATTATATTCTTTATGGAAATACAATGAAGGCATTCAGCCTGATTGGAATGTAAATATGGCAGTGAGAAGAACCGTAGGCACCTATATTAGGCTGAGAGCTGATTTTACTTATTATCAGATCTCGGGTCAGGACCCCCCTGCAGATCCCAGAAGTTTGAGACAACCAAGAAATCTTCATTTTATGGCAAGGAATTGGGAGGCTGCATTTTTGGGCGAATTCCATATCAAACCGGTAAAGGTTTACAATATTACCAGGAATTTTATCAACATATACGCATTGGCAGGTGTAGGTATATCATCCAACAATCCTAAAGCAGAACTCAACGGAAGCTGGGTTGACCTAAGGCCCCTTCAGATTGAAAACAATCCTTATGAAAAATATATTATAGTTTTTCCAACAGGAATAGGCATGAAATACAAGCTTAATGTCTATACAGATCTTACCTTGGAAATGAACTACCGATGGACTTTGACAGACTATATGGATGATATCAGTGCCTTTAATGTCAGTGAATTTTACCTGGATTTGTTGGATGATTACGGCGTAAATGGAAATGGCCCAAGGCCGGACAGATTAAGACTAGCCATTAGAAATCCTGATTTTATCAAAGAAAACGGAGAACCTGATACGGACAGGATATTGAATAATGGGGGTAGAATAAGAAGAGGTTCCGGATTGGATGAAAAATTTGACGGTTTTCTTTCCTTCAATATTGGCCTAGAGATATATCTATCTAGGGATATTTGGGATAACTGGATTTTCAGAAACAGGATCTACGAGAAAAGTTTCAGATTCTGGTAGTAAAAGATTTAAGATCTGGGATTTAAGATTTTTTCGACAATACAACAAGTTTTGATTTTTTCACATCAGTTTAAGGATGAATTTTAACGAGTCGGTTTTCACCAATCTTCTGTTTCCGGTCTGGCTTCTTTGGTAAAAGCAATTAAGGAAATTTCAGCCATTTCCCGCTTATTTTTCTATTTTTGCAAGCAATTCATTATAAGAAAAGCTTTTATTCAAAAATGGCAGATTACAGTTTTCAGGAAATAGAGAAAAAATGGCAGTCTTACTGGGATAAAAACCAGATTTTCAATGCCGAAGTAGATCATTCCAAACCCAAGTTTTATTCTTTGGATATGTTCCCTTATCCTTCAGGTGCGGGACTTCATGTGGGTCACCCACTCGGTTATATAGCCTCAGATATTATTACCCGGTACAAAAGACTTCAGGGCTTTAATGTTCTCCACCCAATGGGCTATGACTCCTTTGGACTACCTGCTGAACAATACGCCATTCAAACAGGGCAACACCCGGCGCTAACTACTGAACAAAACATCCAAAGATATACCGAGCAACTCAAAAATATAGGTTTTGCTTTTGACTGGTCCAAAGAAGTCAGGACATCCGATCCTGAATATTACAAATGGACCCAGTGGATTTTTATGCAGCTTTTTGATAGCTACTATGATAAAAAACTAAACAAAGCAGTAAAAATTGATTCTTTGATTGCTTTGTTTGAAAAGGAAGGAAATGCAGGAATCCAAGCAGTATGCGACGAAGAAACCCCTTCCTTCTCAGCACAGGATTGGAACACCTTTTCTGAAAACAGAAAACAGGAAATACTTCTTCACTACAGACTTACATTTTTGGCCGAAACTACGGTCAACTGGTGTGCTGCTCTTGGAACAGTCCTTTCCAATGATGAAGTGAAAGATGGATTTTCCGAAAGAGGAGGGCATCCTGTAGAGCGGAAAAAAATGATGCAATGGAGTATGCGCATCACGGCCTATGCGGAGAGACTATTACAGGGTTTGGAGAATTTAGATTGGTCTGAACCCATCAAGGAGATGCAGAGAAACTGGATTGGAAAATCCATAGGTGCCGAAATGGTCTTTCAGGTCAAAGGGCAGGATAAAATGATTAAAGTTTTCACAACCCGGATTGATACCATCTATGGGGTAACTTATCTGGCACTTGCACCTGAACATGAATATGTGGATGATCTGATCACTGACGATCAAAGATCCAAAGCAGAAGCATACGTGGAGGTGGCAAAAAACCGGTCGGAAAGAGATAGAATGTCGGATGTAAAAACCATTTCGGGAGCTTTTACAGGATCTTATGCCATTAATCCATTCAATGGAGAAGAAATCCAAATTTGGATTGCAGATTATGTACTTGCCGGATATGGGACAGGTGCTGTTATGGCTGTTCCGGCCCATGATGAGCGGGACTATAACTTTGCCAAGCACTTTGGTTTGGAAATTAGACAGGTTATTGAAGGGAGCATGGAAAACGGTTCCTTTCCCGGCAAAGGTGGAACGATTATGAACTCCGGATTTATTTCAGGAATGGAAATGAAAGAGGCAATGAACAAGGCCATCGCATTCTTGGAGGAGAAAAAAATAGGTAAAGGAAAAATCCAGTATAGGATGCGTGATGCGATTTTTACCAGACAGCGGTATTGGGGCGAGCCTCTTCCTGTATATTTCAAGGACGGCTTACCTTATCTTATTAATGAATCAGATCTACCCTTGGTTTTACCCGAAGTGGACAAATACCTTCCCACAGAAGATGGAGAACCTCCTTTGGGAAGGGCAAAAGATTGGACATACAAAACGGAGGAGGGAGAATTTCCTTTAGAAAAAAGCACTATGCCGGGATGGGCTGGTTCTAGTTGGTATTTTTTCAGGTATATGGATCCCAATAATACCGAGAAGTTTGTAGATCCCAAAAATGAAAAATATTGGGGAGCAGTAGACCTGTATATAGGTGGCGCCGAACATGCCACAGGTCACCTCTTGTATTCCAGGTTTTGGACAAAATTCCTTTTTGACATTGGAGCAGTAAGCATCGAAGAACCTTTCCAGAAAATGATCAATCAAGGAATGATTCAGGGAAGGTCCAATTTTGTTTACAGGGTTAAAGGTTCAAATCAGTTTGTCAGCTACGGTCTTAAAGAGAATTTTGATACCTCTGCCATGCATGTAGATGTCAATATTGTACACAATGACCAATTGAATATAGAGAAATTTAAGGCTTGGAGACCTGATTTAGCTGATGCCGAATTCATTTTGGAAGATGGTAAATATATCTGTGGAGCTGAAGTGGAAAAAATGTCCAAGTCAAAATACAATGTGGTCAATCCGGACGATATCATCGAAAGATATGGGGCGGACACATTGAGGTTGTATGAGATGTTTCTCGGTCCTTTGGAGCAATTCAAGCCTTGGAACACCAATGGTATCGACGGGGTGTTCAAATTCCTGAAGAAAATGTGGAAACTATATCAAGACAGCCATGGTCAATTCCAAATTTCAGATGATAAGCCAAATAAAGAGGAGCTAAAAACGCTACATAAAACCATCAAGAAAACTCAGGAAGATCTTGAAAATCATTCCTTCAATACCTCTGTGGCCTCTTTTATGATCTGTGTAAATGAACTGACTTCTCTCAAGTGCAATAAAAGGCAAATTCTGGAACCCTTAGCTATTCTTGTCTCCTCTTATGCACCTCATATCGCTGAAGAATTATGGTCATTGATGGGGCATAATGAATCAATAATTTATGCTTCTTTCCCTGAATTCAAGGAAGAATACTTAGTGGAAAACAACCATGAGTATCCTGTATCCATCAACGGAAAAATGAGGGCAAAATTGACATTGCCACTTTCTTTGAGCAGGGAAGAAGTCGAAAAAGCCGCTTTGGAAGATCCTATTGTTTTAAAATGGACAGAAGGAAATCCTCCAAAGAAAGTGATTGTAGTTCCAGGCAAAATCGTAAATATTGTGATTTAATAGGTTGAATAAATTCTTTATATCCTTTGCGGCAATTGCATCATCAGGTGTTATGGCTTACTCCTTTTGGCGTGAGATGATAGGATACATTTGGCTTGATGAGAACTTAAAGCTTGCTCAAAGCGATCATCCTGACGTTCCCTACTTCCATTCTTCTGAAGAATTATACCTGAAAGTATTGTTTATTTTTGGTTTGATATTCAGTCTGATTCTAATTGGTGCTGTGACTTTCACATTAAAGCAAAAATGGGGATGGGTTTTTTTCTTTTTTGTGTTATCCATGATGACAATTTTGGCTGTTATGATCAATGGCTCAATAAAATAGTTTTAACTTTATATCCTGAATAAAGCATCATGAAAATCACAAATAACTCAGTAGTAGGGCTTACCTACGAATTGAAAGTAAGCAAGGAAGAAGAAAATATCGAATCTGTTCCCTTTAGTGTGGAAGTAAGGGATCAAGAAGATCCTTTTTATTTCCTTTTCGGAAATAGCGGACTCCCCGAAAAATTCGAATCCTTTTTAGAAGGAAAAAGTAAAGGAGAGCCATTCAATTTTATTATTTTAGCAAGTGAGGCTTATGGCGAAGCGGATGATGAATTGATCATGTCACTACCAAAATCACAAT
>CAZLJT010000025.1:19386-22686 GCA_964559905.1 uncultured Aquiflexum sp. | reverse complement strand
GATCATCAAGACACCCTTAGGAATTCTATTGATCAAATTGCCCAACACCTCATTCAACTCACTTTCGGATTTTGCCTGGACCTGATAGGTCATAGCAGTGGAAGAAATGATTCTCACTCCAATCAATTCCCCATTGTACCCTTTGAAATCAGCAAGCTTAATATTTAACCTTTCACCACCAACCAAAGGATTGGGATATACTTTCCAAATATTACCTGTAGACAAGCTACCGGCAATACGGACTGAAAATACTTTGCCCGTGGTGGATTTTCCATTGAAATCATATTGTTTGATTCTATAATAAACAATGGATTCTGTGAAAGGAAGAGAAATGTCTTCAAATTCATATTCAGTCATGGAATCTTTAAAACCCATCCCTTCAACTGTACCGATTGCCCTGAAGTCATTGATATTATCTACAGATCTTTCAATTTCAAAATGGCTATTTCCCATTTCCTTAAAGGTTGCCCAGAAAATTTTAGCGGTTCTGGACTCGTTTAAATATTTGGCATCAAATTCAGATATCTCAACAGGTAATATTCTGGCATCCAAAAGAAACAAATCTACTCTGCATGTACGTGTGGAATTATCGATTGTGGTCAGCTTATAAGTTGTTCCGCCAACCAATGAATCTATCGTAGCTTCTTCAGAATAGAATGTAGGATCATCCAAGGAAGTCCAAAAGTAAAAATAATCCCCTTCCACAAATTCAATTTCTATAAGTCCTGTAGCAAGGTCTATACCTGAATTTTCATCTATGGTAGATTCAACTACTCTTTCACTTAAAATCACATTCTCACTTGATAAGGCATTGGGAACTGTTGTAGTAATGGTCCCTGCATTTCCAACCAACCCTTGCTGACTTATAGTCAAGGTAGCATTGAAACTACTACCAACAGGCCTATTCCAAACAGTTGGATTAAATTCCGATGAACTTAATGTAGTGCCGTCAGAAAAAGTAAAATTCCAGCTTGCATTATAATCTAGGGTAGGGTTACCGCCAAAAAGAGAAGTTATAATAAAGGATACATTGGTTTGGTCTAAATCACCTTCAAAACACTCAAAGATTGGTTCAAATGTATAGGACAATACACCAACTTCAATCGGGATAGAACCAGTACTATTCAAACACTGAGCTGCTGGATAGTCCTGACATGAATAACTGTCCTCCAAGTCTTTTGCAGCACTGGTAGTCCAAGAGACCAAGGGCTGTGACAATTCATAAAATTCATTTTGGCACTCTACCCCTATGTCTGGAATTGGTATGGTGACAATACAAGATCCAGAATTACATGGATTAATTGAACCCGCATATTCATTGATATAAAAAGAATTCAAAGGAGCGCCATCCGGATTATTCCTATCTTTCTTTACGATATCAGCTATTATTCTAAAATTGTTTATTTCTTTATTTGAATTTGAGGTGTACAATAAAGAAATAAAATATGGACCATCTCCTTCGCAGATGTCATTGGGATTTCCAGCAGCATCACTGAAATATACATTCAAAATGGAATAGTTTTGTGCATTCCCCTTACAGATGGTGCAAGAACCATCCCTTAAGTCGGGCTTGTTAGGATCTTGCGCAATGCTATTGTAGCTAAGCACAAGAAATAGGGCGAAAAGTACTGTTTTTAAAAATCTCATGGGTGATTGATTTTTTGTAGAGTCTATTTTGTCTTTCAAATGTACTTATTTGTATTTAATAAACAAATAAAAAATCAATCTTTTTGCATTTTTTTATATATGAAATGCTTTTTAATTTATGTGAAGTGTTTATTTTTTGTTCAAAAATATTCTGAAATCCGAACCTTTATGGCCTTTTTTAAAAAAATTTAAATTATCATATAATTGATTTACAGTAGTTTAATAAAAATTCAGTATTCAAAATTCCATTTCTTATGGAATTTTACCATCAATAAAAAATAATAAAATAACAAGGAGATTTTTTTTTGCTGAACTGAAAAAATTTTTTGCCGATTCCAAAACTTAGGAGATTGCTTTTGCCAGTCTTGATAAAAATTGACATTTTATTGTATAGACCTTCGCGGTTTTGAAAACCTCAAAGGTCGCTCTTCTTCCGTCTTCCAGCCATTTCAATTTTTCATGATCTTCAAAACCTCAATTTTTTGACCCCAGGAAATCTCCAAGATATAAATCCCATTTGATGCCTTTTGAAGCTCCTCCAAAATCGACCTTGAAATTTGATGGAGGTCAGTGCCAGAAATCACCCTATTGATTGCATAAGGTGTGATCAACCTTACGCTGAGATCTTCTCCATTATATTTCCTTTCATCTATTAATTCAAGATTGAATTGCACTCCGGTATTGGGATTTGGATAGGCTCTCCATACACCCTTAACTTGATTTAGAGCGGGGATACGGACAGCTATTATTTTTGAAAAATTAGAGTTCCCATTAAGATCAAACTGCAGAAGTCGGTAATAAGCCAGCCCTCCTATCAAGGGTAGATTGTTGTCATTGTAAAAATATTCAACCGGATCATCCGACCAACCAACTCCAGGTTCTTTACCTATCACTTCCCAGTTTTTTACTCCTTGCAATGACCTTTGGATTTCAAAATGGGAGTTTTCCCGTTCCTTAGCTGTAGCCCATTTTAGGTCTACAGATTTGGTTTCTCTTTTGAAATTAGCATCAAAATAAAGGTATTCCACCGGAAGAATCCTAAAGTTAGGGTATTTGATAATGACTACACCGGAACTTCCTGCCCCACCACCGGAACTTCCAGCACCTCCCCCTGAACCCGGTGAACTTACCGGGGCACCACCGGTTCCATTATTGTTGGCATTGTTACCAACACCGCTTCCTCCTAAACCAGCAACATTCCTTTGAGGACTAGGGTTTGAACCACCATTGGTAGTACCTCCTCCGCCTGCTGTATATATTCTTACATTCCCTCTAAAATCAGAAGAAAAACCTTCCCCACCATTGCCACCATTTGCAGTGCCAGAAATTAACGTTCCAGGCGTACCAGGACTTCCAGAACCTCCTCCACCCCCACCAATATTATTATTAAATCCAGTACTACCATTATTTCCATTTTCCCTCCCATTACCTGGGGTATTCAAACCACTTGCGCCCCCTCCTGAAGCATTCAACTGAAATCCATTATTCCCATTTACTGATATATCTGAACCACCTCCGCCACCTCCGCCTGCGACTACCTGAAAATCTGTGCCTTGGCCAAATAAAGAAAGCGTACCATTGGTACCTTTAATATTTTGGTTTCCCGCTCCCCCTCCGCCTCCTCCAACATTCATTTCAAATTCAGTATCCTCT
>CAZLJT010000025.1:2182-19376 GCA_964559905.1 uncultured Aquiflexum sp. | reverse complement strand
TTCCTAATGCATTTCCAAGTCCTGCACTATTAACACCACTCGCCCCTCCTGCTGAGGCATTAACATTGGCTAAAATTACGTTAAGACTAGATGGATTCATATTTGACCCGCCTCCTCCACCTCCACCGGCAACTGTCTCGAATTCAGAGTTTCTACCGAATATTGAAGGAGTACCATTTGAACCTCGGACTCCTTCATTTCCAGCACCTCCACCTCCACCTCCAACATTCATTTCAAACTCAGTATCCTCTGCAAATCCCTGTCCCCCATTTATATTGCTAAAATTTGCAATGGTTATTCCGCCGCCGCCGCCGCCACCTGCAGCATTTCCAAAACCGCCACCACCACCACCGCCAACCACAAACAACTCAAACTCAGTAAGCCCTTTTGGAGCAGTCCATAAATTCAAGCCTGGATTAGCAAATTCGATGATCGTAGTTCCTGTAATCGCCCCGTCATCCAATAAGGTCCCTCCGACAAATAATTGACAAGTATAGGTAATCCTAACCCTTCCATCACCCCCTTTTCCACCGGCTTGGGTGGTACCTCTTGCTCCACCACCTCCCCCTCCGGGAGCAATAGTTGGAGAAAATCCATCACTGTTATTAGAATTGGCCCCATTTCCTCCTGATCCTCCACCAACAGGAGCATTGGCCCCATCTCGGTTCGTTGCGGAATTTCCATCAACCCCAATCCCTGCTGAAGATCCTCCACCACCCCCGGCGTTCCCAGCTCCAGTTGCCCCATCACCCCCGCTAAATCTAAAAGTACCAGTTCCATTTGCAGAAGATCCGCCTAATCCACCAATTGCGTTATTGTTACCGGGACTTTCTCCACCTTTGGCCAAAACTACCTTATTGGATATTACCTCTGAAAGCGCAACCCACGAATCTTCTCCATTGATATTGGATAGCCCTCCTGCCCCAACCGAAACAGTATATACTGTGCCTGGAATAACATTGATTTCACTTCTGGAATAAGCGCCACCTCCGCCACCGCCTCCGGTTCCATTTGTAGTTCTCCCGCCTCCTCCGGCCCCTGCACCCCAAACTTCAATCACAAGGGAATTTACTCCCGCAGGCACAAAAAAATCATATTCTCCAGGGGAATTGAAAATTACCGGACTATTACATTGAGCATATACATTAGAACTTCCCCACTGAAACAGGCTTACCAACAAGAAAAAGCATACATTGGAGTGAATAAATTTCATATAAGGATTGTTGCTTCCCCCCCCAATCAGTCCTTAGAAACCTAATCAGCATAAACCAAAAGATGATTTTTTATGTCAATTTGGTGAATATCCAAAAGCAAGGGAAATTAAACGTTTCAATTTAACAAAAAACAGAATATAAAAAATACAAAAAGGTTTTAACTTAAATTAAAACACATTTTTCAGCATATTAAAAAAACAGTGTACAGCAAAGAAGACTTTTAACAATTCTGCATTGCCTTTCGGAATGTGATTTTAGAAAGCCGAATTATTCACGAACAATTAATATTTAATCAACACCTTGTTAGTTTTTTCCGGAATAATTTGTGAAAAAGAGATATACGGATAAAAGTAAAATTTAATTTACAGAAGCTGAGTTTGATATCCTCAACACTTTAAGATACTCAATTTTTTTGCCCCAAGAAACCTGCAAAATATAAACCCCATTGGGTAATTTTTGTAATTGTTTTCGTATTTGCTCTGAAATTTCCCTGAAATCTTTCCCCTCCAAAAAATAATTGCCAGAGGTGGGAGAGATCAGTCTTATCCTCAATTCTTCCCCAGCATATTCCGAGCTGTTTACCAAATCCAAGGTCAATTGATCTCCATTATTTGGATTTGGAAAAACTCTCCAAACATCGTTTGTGACTTGTTGGGAAGGAATCCGGATAGCGATAACATTGCTGAGATGAGAATCCCCATTGAAGTCAACCTGCTTTAATCTGTAATAGGCAAGTCCCCCCACCAATGGAAGTGTTTTGTCTTTAAAAGAATATACAACAGGTACATCTGACCAACCAACACCTTCGATTTTTTCGATGGTCTCCCAATTTTTTACATCTCCTAAGGAGCGCTGCAGTTCAAAGTGGGAATTTCCCCACTCTTTTGCAGTGGCCCATTTAATTTCTGCCAACCTTTCTTCTCTTCTGAAATTAGCTTCAAAGTAAAGATACTCTACCGGCAAAATCCTATAAGAAATCCGGATAATAACAATACCTGCAGAACCTGCTCCACCAACATTTCTCCCTGCACCTCCACCGGAACCTGTGTTTGTTCTACCACTTCCACCAACCCCAACAGCTATTGACCCATCTCCATCTCCTCCTAAAGTAATCCCAGAAAACGTACCCCCCGTCCCCGAACCATATATTTGGGCAGGATTTCTCCCCGTAGAACCTCCTCCACCGGCAAAACTATTTTGGACATTTGGAATATTCAACAAAATATTTAGACCCACACCGTTCCCACCATTTCCAGGATTATTGTTCGCCCCATTGGACCCGAATCCTCCGGCACCCCCTCCTCCGCCGCCACTTAGTTGGTTGCCATTGCCTGCTCTTCTTCCATTACCTCCTGGGTTAGTTTGACTGCCAGAATTGCCCCCTCTTGTTCCCTGACCATTTCCGGGATTATTATTTGCAGCTGCACCCCCTCCTGAACCTCCTGCTGAGCCATTTCTAGCAGCAGCTGAAGAAGAACCTCCACCACCTCCGCCTAAAGAATTTATACCAAAAAAAGATGATATGGTCCCATTTGCCCCTCTTTGATTCAGGGAATTTGAGCCTGTCCCACCACTCCCAACAGCAACAGGATAGGAAGCTCCCACAATCAAAGGCAGGCCGTCTCTGTTTGAAATGGCTCCTGCACCTCCACCTCCCGCTGCTTCACCTCTGCCTGCCCCACCACCGCCAGCAACCACAGCCACCATTACATCAATAATTTCCTCATCTATTCCTATGGAGGGCATGATGAAAGTGTCCGAACATCTAAAAATATAAACTGCATCATAACCGGACGGAGTCTCAATTATTTCAGTTTGTAAGCATTCCTGAGCAGGACAAGTTCCTACAGCTGCCCCGCCGGTCAAGGCATTTCCTGCAGGTAATTTATTCAGAAGCAATGGAGATCCGGAATTATTCAGATTATTTCCACTTATCTCTCCATTATTAACAAATCCTCCGGCTACTGTGATACCGTTACACCTGTTGGAATTCAAATTGTAAAGGCCACTATTGCCATTGAGCTGAAGCGACCCTCCTATTGAAAGGTTACCTGAAAAATTCACAGAGACGTTTGAATTGATAGTAGCTGACCCTGCTATGGATGAATTTCCTTCCAAAGTTATATTGGAATTGCTATTGAAAGTGACTTCACCTCCAATTGATAAATTCCCGTTACTGTTTAATGTGGCATTACTACTTACAATCAAACTTCCAAGAACAATCATTTCTCCGTAATTATTGATTGTCTTATTTGAGTTGATATTGCCGGAAAATGTCATCAAACTGTAATTATTGATAGTCCAATTTCCGTTGAAATCATTGTTTACCACTAATTCCCCAAAGTTATCAATACTGTTCAAGCCTGATAATTGACTAAAAGAGCCATTCCAAGATGCACCAATTCCAATACAGATGCTGATGTTGTTTCTGTTGTTGAAGGCAATCTGTTCGGTTCTGTTTCCTGTAATACATACCACACTTCCATTGGTAATCGCAGCATCAGGGGCAGCATTGCCATCAATGTTTACTGTGCATGAGGTACATTGTGCAGATGCTTCTTTTAAACCTAAAAAGAGCGATACTATTGAAAAAAAAAGCCACATAATGAATTTGATCTTCATACCAAGGTCTTGGTTAAAGCTACACTATAAAATATATTTAATTACCAGTATTTTTTATTAAAATAAAGAGATTGAATTGGGTGAATTTTAAATTGTTGCCAATTTTAAGTGTTTTGAATATTGTTTGGGGTGATAAACAAGAAGCAATTAACACCTAAATATTCTTTATTCAAAAGTAGAATTGCTTTTTTTGATAAAAACTTGTTTTTTACCAAGTCGGGAAATTGAGTTGAAAACTTAAAAAAACAGACTTAAACCTGATTTCATATTCAAATTTTGAAAATCAAAGCTATCTGAAAATTAGTTTATGACGCTCAATTTCATTTCCCATGGATATCTCGAGAATATATACTCCTTTTGAAATATTTTTTAAATGTGTCAAGATGTTCTCGGAAAGTAATTCAGAGTTGATCTCATCAAAAAATCTTACAACTCCATTTGGATGAATAAGCTTAATATTAATCCTTTCGTCTCTTGGACCGTCCAAACTCAGTAATTCAATTTTTAATTTGTCTCCATTGGTTGGGTTAGGATAAATCCGCCAATTTTTGTCGTTTTTTTGAGTGGAAGAAATTTTAACTGAAACAATTTTACTCATCGAGAATTCTCCGTCTAAATCCACTTGTTTAAGCTGATAATAAACCATTCCTTCTCCAATAGGCAGTTGTATATCTGAAAAAAAATAGTCAACTGGCACATCTGACCAACCAATTGCATTTACCATACCAAGGCTTTCCCAATCTCTGATATTCCCAATGGATCTCAGTATTTCAAAATGAGAGCTTTCCCATTCCTTGGCTGTGCCCCAATTTAAATCAACCTTCCTCTCTTCCTCAAGGTAATCAGCATTGAAATATAACCAATCTACAGGGAGAATTCTGCTGCCGATGACGTCGCAAATATTTATAGTACCATCTGTCCAAGAGATATTTCCTGAAACTCTCTCAGTAGGTGGGACATCGTTTTCACATATACTCTCTCCTGACCAGCCATTAATGACCAGCCCATCATCTGTAAGAATCCGTATATCAGCATCGCCAAATTCCAAAGTGGCAGTTGAATCCTGTAAATCAATAACTACATCATCAAAGATAAAATCGTCCCTGACCCCGCCACCACCTCTTCTACTATCAAATTTCACTTTCCCACCTGCCTCAACACAGATATTTACAGATTCAAGGGCTGTAAAATACCTGAAATCCAAGACCGCATTATTTTTAACAACAATACAACCACCGATTATATTGAATGCTTCAAAAATCCCATCATTTGATCTATCCAAAATCAAAGTGACTCCAGGTTCTAAAATTACACCCCCAATCTGAATGGTATTGTTACTTCCTGCCGTCCATCTATAAAACCCGGAATTTGCGAACCTAGCAATACCTGTTGAGGAAGGGAAATTGGAACTCCAACTAGGATTGTTATTGCCGACTGCCCTTGGTGATGCCAAGGTCCCGGCTGCCTGAATATTAGAAGTTGTTTCAGCGCAGCTGGAACATTCCTGTCCCATGCTTTCCAATGGGAATGCCAAAACCAATATAAGGACCACATGAAATACCAAGTCAAGAAACCTCAGTTGCACATTTCTGATTTTATACAAAATAAAAGATAGAGGATTATTGGGTGAACTAATCCGAGGTGATTAAACCATAAAAATAGGTAAATATTGTCCTACCACCAAATAACTAATGATTTTACTTTTTCTCTTGAATTATATCAATTCTTATTTCAAGTAAATGATTCAAAAAAAAAAATGACTTATTTAAATGTCATTTTGAAATTTAAATAGTTAGTTACTTATATTCAAGTGTATTTGAAAATTTCACAAAAAAGCCTTTGGGAAACGATTCCCAAAGGCCAAATATTATAAATTAATGAAAGGATTTCTACCCATTCATGCTGATCAAAAACTCAACATTATCCCTGGTACCTTTCATTCTTTGCAATAGGAATTCCATAGCTTCTTGAGAAGTCATGTCTGACATGAGTTTTCTTAGTATCCAAACCCGCTGCATCTCTTCTTTATCCATCAATAGGTCTTCTCTTCTGGTTCCGGAACCTGGCACATCAATGGCAGGATAAATCCTTCTGTTGGAAAGTTTTCTGTCCAAAGCCAGTTCCATGTTTCCAGTACCTTTGAATTCTTCAAAGATCACTTCATCCATCTTAGAACCTGTTTCTACCAAAGCTGTGGCGATGATGGTGAGAGAACCACCGTTTTCCACATTTCTGGCCGCACCAAAAAACCTCTTTGGCTTATGGAGTGCATTGGCATCCACACCACCGGAAAGTATTTTACCTGAAGATGGGACCACTGTATTATAAGCCCTGGCTAACCTGGTGATGGAATCCAATAAGATAACGACATCATGCCCGCACTCCACCATTCTTTTGGCTTTTTCCAAAACGATGGTAGCTACTTTCACATGTCTTTCAGCCTGTTCATCAAAAGTCGAAGAGATTACCTCAGCTTTTACAGACCGGGCCATCTCCGTCACTTCCTCAGGCCTTTCATCAATCAAAAGTATCATCAAATGAACCTCAGGATGATTCTCAGCAATTGCATTGGCAATCTTTTGCAATAAAACCGTCTTACCTGTTTTTGGCTGAGCTACTATCATTCCCCTTTGGCCCTTCCCTATAGGGGCAAATAAATCCAAAATCCTGGTAGAGTAATTATCTGATTTTGTAGAAAGATTCAACCTTTCCTCCGGAAACAATGGTGTGAGGTATTCGAATGGAATCCTGTCCCTGATTTCTTCAGAAGTTTTACCATTGACAGTGATTACTTTTAAAAGTGCAAAATATTTTTCTCCTTCCTTAGGTGGGCGGATGGTCCCTTTAATATGATCTCCGGTCTTTAACCCAAATAGTTTGATCTGTGAAGGAGACACATAGATATCGTCCGGTGATGCCAAGTAATTGTAATCCAATGACCGCATAAAACCATAGCTCTCAGGCATGATTTCCAAAACACCTTCATTTTCGATGATCCCCTCAAATTCTTTTACACTAACATAAGGTTTCCTTTTAGAAGAAACCATTTCTGCAGCAGGGATATGAACTTCGTCAATATTTTTGAAATTCTTTCTTTTTGGAAGATCTACCTCAATATCCCCAGTTACATTTTGAACAGGCGTAGCTTCGGGCTGTGGGTCATCTACGACCTTACGTCGGGGTCTGATAAATTTAGCTTTTTCCTCTCCATGAGATGGATGGGGGATCGATTCTTTTATATGCAAAGGCTCGGCGTCTTTTTTGAATGCAGGTTCAACTTCTCTTTTGGGACGCGATTCGATGTCTTTTTGGGGAGCTGATTTTTCGAATTTAGAGGAGTCATGTTTTTTCTCTGCTTGCTCTCTTCCGCCATTTTCCTTTGTCAAATCTGAAAAATTCTCCCTTTTGAATTTAGGCTTGTTTTCTTGGGAAGGCCTTACATCCTTCTGATCTGCTTCCTTTTCTTTTTTGTCCTGGCTGCGTGGGTCAACCTTTCCCTCTCTGAACTTGCGTCTTTCAGGAATTGGGGGTTTAGTTTCTTCTACCTTCTTATTTTCTTCTTCTACCTTCTTATTTTCTTCTTCTACTGCAACCGAAGGCCTTTTTTTAGGAAGTGAATTTTCATCCATGAGTGCCTGTTGATCGAGTATAGCGTATACAAGGTCGTCTTTTTTAAGTGTTTTAAAATTTTTAACACCCAATTCCTCAGCAATTTCTTTCAATTCAGAAAGAAGTCTGAGCCTTAATTCTTCTATGTTATACATAAAAAGCTTATGAAATTATTTGTAAGATTTGTGTGATACGTAATGATTGTGTATTGAGTACTACTGAACTGAATTAAAAAGGTATTCAGGATAGCTGAAATCCAGGGGGATCGGATTTTCGGATACTATAACACTGCAATATTACATTAACATTAATTAATTACCAAATTTAATCTGGTTACGGCAATTATTTTTAGCTCATTAGCTGTCTGAGTATATTTACAGACTTCCAATCGTATTGGAGATCCAAGTGCTTGGTATAAAACAGCAAAAAATGATCCAGTAATTTTTTCCTGCTGACAGCATGAATCTTTTCTTTGCAATCAAATGATTCATGGATCAAAAGATCCAAATAATCCATTTCCTCTTTCAATTCCTCTGAAACCTGTAATTCATGCGTCAGTTCGTCAAAAAAAGATCCTGCATCGTTGGGGGCAAAGCCCAGGTACCTGGAAGTCTCATATAAAAATACCAAGGGGAAGTGAACCAATATGGCCTCCTCACTGTCCAACAATCCCATGGCATATTCCAAGAAATCGAAAAACTCTTCGTTCAGGTAATCTTGATAAATCGACTTCCCCAATACTTCTCCAATAAACATGGCAATAGCAGAACGTAGATGGTCAAATGGGATTTTTTCATAAGCCTTGGATAATTTCACTTCCGAAACCCTGTTCAGTCCCACACCTTCTTTATCGTAAACCACCAATTCCACTAAGGTAAGCGGTTGAAAAAAAGCCATTTTACTCTTTGTGCCTTTGGTCCGGGCACTATTGACTATATATGATTTGAACCCTATATCTCTGGTAAAAATCTTCACAATAATAGAGGTTTCCCTATACCTGATGAAAGAAATAACCAGGCCCCGGGTTTTTTTTAGACTCATAGGATCACAAATTTACCGGCAACTTTTTCAACTCCTGATTCATCAGAAACATAGACTAGATAAATGCCTGCTTCAGGCCTGTTCCCAGAACCTTCTCTTAAATCCCAAGTGGCTTTTCCGCCTCTGACCTGGGCTCCAAAAACCACCCTTCCCGCGGACGTTGTGATTTTTATCTGGGCAAAGTCAGTCAATCCTTCAATACTCAGGTACCCCGAAAATTCCGGTCGTACAGGATTCGGGTAAATTTTCAATGAGTTAAGGCTTTCAAATGCGGATATACTTGTACCCCTAAAAGAAAATGCAGCATTTGATTGGGTGATAAGAATCTCACCGGAAAAGGGTTCCAAAGTAGTGTTTTGAATATCAGGAGAAGTCAAGGGGCTGTTGTTTCCGGTAAATTGATTCAATAGGATATCACCAAGTTCTGAAAATTGCCATAGGCCTTCCCTTTCAGTACCAAACCATTTAGTCTGATCAGGTGCAACCAAAACTGACTTAACCCGCTGCCCTATCAGCAGTGGCCTATTATCGAAAATAGGCAAAATGGCATTGATGGGACTGTTAATAGTAGTGAATTGAACAAATGGAAGATATGCAACACCTGATGAGGTAGCAATCCAGAGATTACCTTCCGAATCGATATCCATATCTAAAATTTCTGCATTGGGAAGATTTCCTTGATTTGAGGAATTATTCAACAAACGATTAAGTCCTGTATCCTCATTGAAGACCCTCATTCTTGGAGTTCCATTGGGCGGAGCCTGCAAAATCCAAAGATTACCTGATTGGTCTGAAATAATTTTGTGAGGAAACTGAAGCCCTGAAACTTGAACAGTAGTTATTTGATTTTTTGAGCTTAATTTAAGTAATCTTCCCAGATTGTCATTTGCGCCTATCCAAAGCGAATTATCGTTGTGATTTGCAAATGACCGAATGGAGGCGGTTGGGGATAATTGGGGAATATCTATCTTTTCCAGGTTGCCATTTGACTCTATCCACAAGCCATTTTCAAAGGCTCCAAAATAATTATCGTCCTTAAATACTGCTTTCGACATTGCATGACTTGGGGCAATTGCTTCTTCCCAAATACCATCTTTTAACACGGAAGTTTTATCCCCAATGGATCCGATCGGATTACCCCTTATAGGGAAAAATACAGGCATCCCCCAGATTCCCTTCTTATCCCAATGAAAATTTCTGATTTGGGAATAAGGCCCATTTGGAGAAATGAATTCTTCTGAGTTTTGGTTGAAAACCCCGGCAATTTGGCTCAAATAAACATTGTTGTCCGTAATATGAAAATCAATAATCGAATTCTCTTCTCTTTGTAAAATCTGTGAAAATGACCCACCTAAAGATAGCTGATAGATGGAAGCGCCATCTGTAAAAAACAATTGTCCATTGATCTTCTTCAATCTTCCGGAGTTTTCCGTACCGATTAGCCAATCCAAATTCCCGTTTTTGAAAATGTAAATACGACCATCAGCATCCAATAAAAATACTTCGCCTTCCGATACCTGAACTTCCTTTACCCCTCCTGCAAGGTCAAGGCCCTGATTGACCCAATTCCTGAAATCATTGAGATTGGTATTTATATTTCCCTGCAATAAGCCCAAGGCAGTAGCCAGATAATAAAAATCCCCCTCTTTGTCTATATCCAAAATTTCCAGTTCTGAACCCTCCGGCCCAATATTGATATATGAATCACGGAAAGCTCCTATTACCGGATCAATAACAGCCACGCCAAAATCACCTGTCAAGTAAACCAATCCATCTATCGACCTGGCATGAATGATTTTTTTGTTTAAAATCAACGGATTGTCCCTGATAGAAGTGAGTGATTGCACATTCCTTTCTCCTACCAAGTCCACTACCCCGTCTTCGTAAGTCACTATCAGTTTTTTAGATTGGATATCATAAACAGAAGCAGTGAATGATTGGGAATATAACCCATCCATGACCGAAAGTGGCTTGGGTTCATCATTGTCAGTTGAAAAATAAAATATGGTGTTTATTCCTTGAAAAAAAACTGTTTGGTCACTTCCGTTCAAATTTCCCCCTTCTGAATAAGTCGGATGTATTCTCCAACTTCCCACTTCAATTTTTGATTGGCTGTATACTTCAAAAACAGCAAGAACAGAAAGAAACAAGGACAATACTCCAATTCTTTTATGGATCAATTTATGCAAATTAGATGGAAAGCAATATGCTGATATCAATAAATCGGGAAATTTCCGCATCTTCAGATCCTTTTATTTCCCTTTACCTTCAAAAAAACATTTCCTACATCTCGCCTCATAACTTTCTTTCTCTCCCAAAACCACTTTATCCTTAACTTCAACAAGGCGGTAAGAATAGGAAGCCAAGTCTCCGCATTTCATACAGATAGCATGAACTTTGGTGACGTATTCAGCAATTGCAAGCAGTTGGGGCATTGGATCAAAAGGATTTCCTTCAAAATCCATATCAAGTCCTGCAAGGATGACTCTTTTTCCGGAATTGGCCAAAACATTTGCCACATTGACTATTCTGTCATCAAAAAACTGGACCTCATCAATTCCAACAACCTCACAGTTTCCTGCCAATAGAATAATATCATCCGCAAATTGTACCGGAGTTGATCTAATGGCATTCTCATTGTGCGATACCACATCAAGTTCATGATAACGCTTATCCACAGCAGGTTTAAATATTTCAACTTTTTGCTTAGCTATCAGTGCCCTGTTGAGCCTCCTTATCAATTCCTCTGTTTTTCCGGAAAACATAGAACCGCAAATCACTTCAATATGACCTTTTTTTTCTGATTGTCTGGATTTTCCAAAGGTAGGTTCTATAAACATGCTTTATCAATCGCTATAATCCATATGGGTAAATTTGTTTTCTTCAGCTACACAAACTCTGATTTCCCCATTTTCCAAATAAGCTTGGCAAGATAACCTTTCGAAAGGGTTTAACCTGTTGTTTTTCCTGAAAAATTCTTCCTTGTCAGTCAAAGGGGTAAGATTATCCATACCTTCTTTGACTATGATCTTACATGTAGTACATCTGCCTTTTTTCCCACAGGCATGCATCCAATCGATGTGGTTTTCATGGATTAAATCTATAACTTTACGTACCTTATCATTGGATTTGATTTCCCTGTGATGGAGGTTTTCAATGATGATTTTCAGCATGATTTATGCTATTCTAGAATAAAAATTCCAAAATATAATATGTCCGCTAAAATAAACAGCAAATACGTAGAAAACTACGCAAATGAATTCAGCAAGGAAATATGTGACCAATATTTCTCCCAAAAAAAATATATGACAGGTCACCAAATCATTACCCTGAGCCCAAGTCCACAGGTTAATTTTTTTATTATTAAGACTATTTTTGAAGCCTGGCAACTGGAGTTGGAAAAACTTAAAAGCAACCCCTTTTTTGACTATAGGGACAAAACAGTCCATGAAGCACTTAAAGAATTCATGAATGTATTGTCCCGGACCATTAAAATCGAAAGAACTCATTTTGAGCCCCTGCTGATCCGTGCAGTATTGGACTCCTTTGCATTAGCCATTGACCCGGTCAGTTTTTATTCAGGTGAATTTGATAAAGTCCCCAGCAATCAAATCAACCAATATCTCAAAGAGAATAAAAAATATTACAAATGGCATGCTAATCTGATCACAAATCTGATTGATAAAGCAGGGTTGGAACATTCCAACCAAGCCTACAAGGATAGTCTTTCAAACAACTTTTCCAACCAAAAAGCAAGTTTGGAAGATTTTAAAATATTGTTGAATAGCATGGGACAGGTTAAATTTCTGGACTTTGATCAGATTTTGATCCAAGAAGAATCCGTAAAAGGACAGGAATCAATTATCGAATCCAAGGTCCAAGCTGAAATACCAAAGGAATCTGATCCTGAAATCCATAAGGTAGAAAAACAACCTCTTGAGCAAGAAAATATTGACAATTTTCAGGAAAGTGATGATGAAATTCTTCTTGAAAAAGAAACCAAAACAAGGCATAGCAATACAGCAACTGCTGCCCAGGCAATAGATCCCCTTCAGGCTTGGGCAAGGTTCGAAACTGAGGAATATTCCATCATGAAAGGGACGATCAAGGATCTTTCGGAAAGTATAGGGCTGAACCAGAGATTTATGTTTACAAAGGAACTTTTTGATGGAAATCCCGATCTTTTGAAGCACGGATTAAAATCCATTGATCAATGTGAGAGTTTTATTGAAGCCATCAACTTGATCAATGACCGCTTTGTAGGCACATTGAAATGGGATAAAAACTCCGAAGTTGTCAATGAATTTCTACAATTGGTTTTTAGAAAATTTGATCAAAAAGACTAAATTCCAAGATGAATATAAGTTTATATCAATTTTGATTTACTAAATTACAGAAAAGTTAGTTAGCCTGAATTTGGTATTTAATTATAAAGCGTATTTATTTGTTTAACTTCATTTAAAGCCTGAGCCCAATAAAACCCAATTAACTCCCAAATTAACGGCATAAACTCTAAATGAATTCTGTTTAGTGTTTTAATTAATTTTAATATTTATAATTTAGCATTCTACAAACTGTACTATCATCTAATTTAATTTTTTTGGCAAAAAACATCAACAAATGAAAGGTTATCTTAAACTTAGACGTATAGTTTTGACTAAATTGGAAAATGGTCTGCCAAAACACCTAACCTACCATAACCTACAACATGTTTTGGATGTACTTGATGTATGCAACCAATACATCAAAAGAGATAATATCAAAGGAGATGATGCCTTTTTGCTTCGTATCGGTGCAATTGTACACGATATGGGATTTTTAAAAACAAATATCAACCATGAAGAAGTTGGGGCAGATATGGCATCTGAAATCATGTCATCTTTGAACATGAGCCAAGAACAAATTGAAATTGTGCGGGGCTTGATTTTAGCTACAAAAATACCTCAAAATCCGAAGACACAACTTCAGAAAATAATTTGTGATTCGGATTTGGATTATCTTGGTAGAAATGATTATCCTGAAATCAGCAAGCGTCTTTATTTGGAATTTAAATCAACCAATGTCATAAAAACCGATGAGGATTGGAAAAACCTTCAGATTTCTTTTTTGACCAAACATGAATTCCATACCCCTTTTGCAAAGAAATACAGGAAACCTAAAAAGCAAATTTGGCTTCAAAAAATTACTGAAGACAGTATTTAAAAATATTTTTTTTAAATCAATCGAGATTCGATTCGAAATATTACCCCATCCTATTCAATTGCTGAATTCTATGTGAATCCAATTTGATAAAAATAAACAATAGAATAGTAAAGGACCAAAGAGAAGATCCCCCATAACTAAAGAAAGGTAAAGGAATCCCAACCACCGGAAAAAGTCCTATGGTCATAGAGATATTGATGAAAAAGTGGAATAATAGAATGGAAACTACACAATATCCATAAATTCTTGAAAACCTGTTTTTTTGCCTTTCGGCCAATATCACTAACCTGATTAAAAGCGCACAGAACAAAGTAATCACCACCAAACTGCCTATCCATCCGAACTCTTCTCCAAGTGTACAAAAAATAAAATCCGTATGCTGTTCAGGAACAAAATCAAACTTGGTCTGAGTCCCTTCAAGATACCCTTTCCCCATAAAGCCTCCCGAACCGATTGCAATTTTGGATTGGGTGACATTCCATCCTACTCCTAATGGATCGATATTAGGATTAAACAAGACCATTATTCTATTCTGCTGATGATCGGGGAGCTTTGATACCACATAATCCAAACTATATGAATAACCTATAATTACAATTCCTATCACAGCCAAAATGATCCCTCTTGATAATTTTTTCTTCCCCAATAAAAAAATAACAGCAATGATGATGATAATTCCGATTGCTAAATAAAGATTATTTTCGATGGCCAACGACAATAATGAAATAGCCACAAATGAAAGTCCTAATGCATAATAGCTCACCGGCATACCTTCTCTATACAACATGATAAAAAAAGCAGAATAAACCATTGCTGTACCTGTATCAGGCTGTAACATAATAAATGCGACAGGCAACATGATGATCGCTAAAGATTGGATCTGATATTTTACCTGAGAAAGATCAAAAGTTGTTCTTTCCATAAACTTCGCCAACGCCAAAGCTGTGGCGAATTTGGCAAATTCTGCTGGTTGAAGTCTGAAAGCTCCTATTTCAAACCAAGCTCGTTGTCCGTTTATTTCTTTTCCAAAAAATGGTGTGATCAACAAAAAAAACAAAAAAATCAGGTAAAGCGGAATTGCCAGATTTTCATAAAGTCTATAATCTGCCACCATAATGACAATAATCAGTAAAATGGCAGTTCCAATCCAAACGAGTTGTTTTCCTGAATTGATTGAAAAATCAAAAATGCTTTTGGCGGCTTGCTCGTCGTAGACAGCTGCGTAAATATTAAACCAACCTATGATGACCAGAATAGCATAAATGGAAATTGAAATCCAATCAATCTTATTGATATATAAATCGTCCTGCCTCACTGTCTACATAAATTTTCCAACCTTCACATATTCCTCTAAAGCAGGTCTTGTGATTTCTCTTCTGATGTATTTTTCAATCATCAAACTTGCTGTACTTGCTGCTGCCCTGCCCCCCCAGCCAGCATTTTCAACATACACGGCAATCGCAATCTTGGGATCTTCTTTTGGAGCAAATGCTATAAATACCGAATGGTCTTCACCTTGGGGATTTTGGGCTGTTCCTGTTTTTCCTGCAATGGTAATATCTTTAATAGCTGCTCTGGCGGCAGTTCCGTAAATTGCCTCTGCCATAGCATCCTGCACAAGATCAAAATGATGGGCATCTACGCCTACCTCATGTTTCACCAGAAATTTATTAGGGATTGCTGATGGATCCCCATCAACAGCCTTGATCAAGTGAGGTGGATAATAATAACCCTTATTGGCAAAAATAGCGGCCAAGTTAGCCATTTGCAATGGGGTTACCAACATTTCTCCCTGTCCAATTGAAAGGGAATAGATGGTAGAATATTTCCATCTTCCTTCACCATAAATCCGATCATAAAGTTTACTTGAGGGAATAGATCCACCTTTCTCATTTTTTAAATCAATTCCCAAAGGAGATCCCAAACCAAATTTCAACACATATTCTCTCCATTCATTCAAGCCTATTTCAGTGTCCTTAAATGTATTTCCGGAGACTTCCCGGTTTATCATGGCCCTATAGGCCTGATGGTAATAAGGATTACAGGAATTTCTTATCGCACCGAAGAGATTGACCGGACTTGGATGATTGTGGCAGGCTACCAAGGACCTGTTACAACTGTAAGTGGTATTGGGATTCAGAACACCCATCTGTAGCCCCACAAGAGACTGGACTATCTTAAAAATGGATCCAGGAGGATACATGGCCATTATTGGCCTGTTGAATAAGGGTTTGGTTTCATCTCTGTTTAACTCCAAATAATTGGAACTGAATTTAGCACCTGTCAATATATTGGGATCATAAGTAGGTGCGGATATCATTGCCAGGACTTCACCGGTCTTAGGCTCGATAGCTACTACGGAACCTCGCTTACCTTCCATCAACATCTCACCATAAAGTTGAAGCTCTAGATCAATAGTAGATGTAAGGTTTCGGCCAGCTACAGAAGCTGAATCGTATTCTCCACTTTTAAATGCGCCTTTATCAACTCCCCGTACATTGACCATTTTATATTTCACCCCTTTGACTCCTCTTAATTCAGTTTCATAAAAGCCTTCTATTCCACTTAATCCCACATAATCCCCTTGGGTATAATAGTTGGCACTATCCCTTTCCAATTGAACTGCACTGATTTCACCAATATATCCCAGCGCATTTGCGGCACTTGATTGAGGATAAGACCTCACTGACCTGGTCATGACAAAAAGCCCTGGGTAATCAATAAGAAAATCCTGAACTCTTGCAAAATCAGTTGTCGAAATCTGTTTGATTAATGGTGATGGTTTGACGGCTGAATATTTCCTAGCTGCTGTGTAGGCTTCTTTGAGGTATTCCTTATCAATTTTGAAAATTTCACAAAACCTGGTTGTGTCATTGATCTGAAATTCCTTTGGAATAATCATCAAATCAAAAATAGGATTGTTGTAAACCATTATTTTCCCTGTTCGGTCATATACCAAACCTCTATATGGATGATCTACCAGTCGCTGAATAGCATTACTCTCAGCCCTTTTTAAAAAACTATCGTCAGCTACTTGGATCAAAAACAGTTTGGTCAATAGAATTATACCCACCAGAATTACGGTGATGATAATAGTGATTTGTCTTTGGTCGTTCATTAAATTCCTCTCCTTCTCCTGTATAACAACAGTTGGACAATTATACTCATTATAAATACAAAAATAGCACTGGCAATTATTTTTTGAAGGGAAGAAATAAATAAATCTGTACCCATACTCTCAATATAAAAAAACAAAGCGTGATGGACCAGTATCAAAGGAAAACTATATGAAAAAAACCATCCAAAGCCCATATTCAAAATGCTCGGTTGTAAATCATCATCATATCCTCCTGTTGGAACCAATACCTGAAGCCATCTGTACCTCACAAACCCTACAGCAACCAAACAGGCCGTATGGATCCCCATAGTATCATAAAAAAAATCCACTCCCAAGCCCAAAAAAAAGCTGATCAATAAAACCGGAATTGTCTTGATGTGAACCGGTA
>CAZLJT010000025.1:0-2172 GCA_964559905.1 uncultured Aquiflexum sp. | reverse complement strand
CGGTAGTAACAGGATAAACATCATATAAAGGAAGCAGAAAGCAATCCCAAATAGGACTAGATTTTTCAGAATCAAAACCTGAAAAAACAAATAAAGGATTCCTCCTCCCACCAACATGATAATCCTGCTGCTACTCATTTTCTATCCCTATTGATTGATTTAAAGAATCCAATTCCTGTTGCTGCGTATTCTCTACCAGATATACATAGGAAATCCTTGAAAAGTCCGTGGCCAATTCAATAGTTATATCCAAATAGTTTGTTTCTGTTCCTGGTTTTACATCTTTAACAGTACCTATAGGAATTCCCTCAGGAAACACAGCATTATAACCTGAAGTAACCACCTTATCTCCTGCTTTTACGACAACATGCCGAGGCACATACAGCAGCTTGGCAATTTTGGAATCCTTCCCATCCCATTTTGTTGAACCAAAAACATCATTGGACTGGATTTTAGAGGATATGAGCAATTCTGTGTGTAAAAGTGAAATAATTAAGGAATAATTTTTACTCACGCTTTTTACTCTTCCAATTACCCCTTCTTCATTGAAAACACCCATTCCAAGTTTAATCCCATGGTTGGAACCTTTGCTTATGGTAAGGTGATTTTGGGTCAATTTCAATGAATTGTTGATGACTTTTGCTCCTTTGAATTGAAAACTGCTGGCCAAGGTGCTGTCAAGAGCAATAAAAACACTGTCTGCAGGTTGCCTGAATTTTTCCAATTCCATAAGCAGTTCGGCATTTTTCTCGACGAGACTTTTATTTACAGAAGCCAATGAGAAATATTCAACAATATCATTCTGTGCACTGAGAACTGAGCCAATCAAGCGATTTGAACTATTAAAAAAAACAGAACCCTGTTGAGTATTATTGGATGCAATCATCCACACAGCTATTGCTTCCAATAAAACAAATAACAGAAACGCGCGGATCTTAAATAAAAAGAGTAGTATTTGTTGCATTCAGTGATTAGGTCATCAACACTGTCCTGAAATTATTTATATTTTTCAATGCCGTGCCGGTCCCTCTTACTACAGCCCTTAAAGGATCTTCTGCAATATGAATCGGTAATTTCGTTTTCTGATGCAATCTTTTGTCAAGACCTTTTAACAGGGCACCACCACCTGTCAAGTGAATCCCATTGTCATAAATATCTGCAGAGAGTTCGGGTGGTGCAATTTCAAGTGCCTTCAAAACTGCTTCTTCTATTTTGGAAACAGATTTATCAAGTGCAAAAGCGATTTCAGAATAGGAGACTTTAATTACTTTTGGTATTCCTGTCATCAGATCTCTTCCTCTGATTTCATAATCTTCGGGGGCATCATCCAATTCTGTTAAAGCCGAACCGATAGCAATTTTAACTTTTTCCGCAGAACGCTCTCCGATCAAAAGATTGTGCTGTCTTCTCATGTAATCAAGGATATCTTTTGTAAAAGTATCCCCCGCAACTCTTATTGATTGATCCGCAACAATACCTGAAAGCGCAATCAAAGCAATTTCAGTAGTACCGCCACCTATATCTACAATCATTGAACCCATAGGCTTTTCTATATCAATACCGATACCAATGGCAGCAGCAATCGGCTCATAAATCATATAAACTTCCTTGGCACCTGCATGCTCTGCGGAGTCCCTGACTGCCCTTTTTTCAACCTCTGTGATACCCGAAGGAATACATATGACCATCCTGTGGGATTTTGGGAACATTCCCTTTTTATGACCGGGAATCATCTTGATCAATCCCCTTATCATTTGCTCTGCAGCATAAAAATCGGCAATTACGCCATCTTTCAATGGCCGGATTGTTCTGATGTTTTCGTGGGTTTTTTCATGCATATTCATTGCATCCTTGCCAACAGCAAGAACCCTGTTATTGGTTCTGTCAATGGCAATGATGGAAGGTTCATCGACCACGATTTTGTCTTTGTGTATAATAAGTGTATTGGCAGTACCTAGATCGATAGCAATATCACTGGAGAAAAAATCGAATAATCCCATTATGTCTTTTTTGGTTGATTTGATGATAGATAATCGTATAAATTTAACAATGCAGCGCAGAACATCTAACGTGGGCAGGCAAAATTATTATCTAATTCCCAATTTATTACAAGTTTACTGTTTTTTTTTGTGGGAATAATTTTATTAACTTTGCATCGTAATACCAAGCTTA
>CAZLJT010000024.1:20299-23623 GCA_964559905.1 uncultured Aquiflexum sp. | reverse complement strand
CGAAGGGAGAAAACGAGAATATAATTCCGATTAATATTGAAGATGAAATGCGTGGGGCCTATATCGATTATTCGATGTCGGTCATTGTTTCCAGAGCACTTCCAGATGTCCGGGACGGACTCAAACCGGTTCACAGAAGAATACTTTTTGGAATGCAGGAATTAGGTGTATTACATAATAAACCATTCAAAAAATCTGCAAGGATAGTAGGGGAAGTATTAGGAAAATATCACCCCCACGGTGATTCTGCTGTATATGAAACCATGGTCCGCATGGCCCAACCTTGGTCATTGAGATATCCCTTGGTTGATGGTCAGGGAAACTTTGGATCTGTAGACGGAGATAATCCTGCTGCAATGCGTTATACCGAAGCAAGACTGAAGAGAATTGCAGAAGAACTCCTTACTGATATTAATAAAGAAACAGTAGATTTTCAACTCAATTTTGATGATTCATTAAAAGAGCCGGTAGTTCTTCCCGCCAAAATTCCCGCATTGTTGTTGAACGGTGCCTCAGGTATTGCAGTGGGAATGGCCACTAATATGGCTCCCCATAATTTGGGCGAAGTTGTAGATGGTATCATAGCCTACATTGATAACAGGGACATTACAGTTTCTGAGTTGATGGAATTTATCATCGCTCCGGATTTCCCGACAGGCGGTATTATTTATGGCTATAATGGGGTCAAAGCGGCTTTTGAAACAGGAAGAGGAAGGATAGTTGTACGGGGCAAGGCAGAGATTGAAACCAAAGATAATGGCCGCGAGTCCATTATTATTTCGGAAATACCATATATGGTCAATAAGGCCAATATGATTGAAAAAACTGCTGCGCTGATCAATGAGAAAAAAATTGATGGAATAGTAGCTATCAGAGATGAATCTGATAGGCAAGGGATGCGGGTGGTGTATGATCTGAAAAGAGATGCCATTACCAATGTTGTATTGAATAACCTTTACAAACAAACTCAGTTACAGACCTCATTTTCAGTCAACAATGTAGCTTTGGTTAAAGGAAGACCTCAGACACTTAACCTCAAGGACATGATCGTGCATTACGTCAGTCATAGACATGAAGTAGTGGTCAGGAGGACTCAATATGAACTGAGAGAAGCCGAGAAGAGAGCCCATATTTTGGAGGGATATCTTATTGCCTTGGATCATTTGGATGAAGTGATTTCATTGATTAGAAGTTCAAGGGATCCGGAGACAGCTAGAAACGGTCTGATGGAAAAATTTCAGTTGAGTGAAATCCAGGCACGGGCTATTTTGGATATGAGGCTTCAGCGACTTACCGGAATGGAGCGTGAAAAAATCCAGGAAGAATATAAAGAATTAATGGCGTTTATTGAGGAACTCAAAGAAATTCTTGACAGCGAGGAAAAAAGGATGCAGATCATCAAAGATGAATTGGCTGAAATAAAGGATCGCTACAATGATGCTAGAAGAACAACTATTGAGCATAACGCGGAAGATTTCAGTTATGAAGATATGATTCCTAATGAGGAAGTGATTATCACGGTTTCCCATGAAGGATATATCAAGAGAACAGTCCTTACAGAGTACAGAACTCAAGGTCGAGGCGGAGTTGGTTCAAAGGGAGTTTCTACCAAAGAAGATGATTGGACCGAATACCTTTTTACAGCTTCAACCCATAATTATCTTTTGATTTTCACAGATCATGGAAAGTTGTTCTGGCTCAAGACTTATGCAATACCGGAAGGTTCAAAAACTTCCAAAGGGCGGCCCATACAAAATTTGATCAATATCGATTCAGAGGATAAAATCAGGTCAATTATTCAGGTGGGTGATCTTAATGATGCTGATTATATAAACAATAATTTTTTGGTGATGGTGACCACTAAAGGTATTATCAAAAAAACAACTTTAGAACAATACTCAAGACCTAGAACGAATGGTATTATTGCTTTGAATATCAGGGAAGATGATCAGTTATTGAGAGTGGAAATGACCAATGGAGATTCCCATATAATCATCGCTGCCAAATCAGGTAGAGCTATACATTTTCATGAGTCTACAGTAAGACCAATGGGTAGAACAGCGACTGGGGTTAAAGCAATTAAGTTAAGGGATGTTAACGACGAAGTCGTTGGCATGGTATGTGCTTCCAGAGAAGATGCAAGCCTTTTGGTAGTCTCAGAAAAGGGTTATGGAAAAAGGTCTCCACTTGAAGAATACAGAATCACCAATAGAGGAGGCAAAGGTGTGAAAGCAATGAATATTACTGAAAAGACAGGTTTTCTTGTTGCCATTAAAGAAGTAGTAGACAGTGATGACCTGATGATTATCAATAAATCAGGAATTACGATTAGAACACCGGTTTCAAACCTTAGGGTAATGGGTAGGGCGACACAGGGAGTGAGATTGATTAAACTCAGTGAGACAGATAGTATTTCATCTGTAGAAAAAATATCTAAAGAAGAGGATGAAGAAAATCCCGAAGGAAAAATTGAGAATAAAGCGGAAGGATTAAATGAGGGAGATGCAGAAGTAAACCCTACCGAATCCTAATCTTATAAGTAATTAGACCAAAATTAAAATAGACCAAACAATTAGCAAAAAACGAAATAAAATGAAAAAGTTAATCTTATCATTGGCTTTAGTAGGTATTGCAACTATGGCCTTTGCACAAAAAAAGGTAGTGAAATCTGCCGAAAAGAACTTTAAGAACGGTGATCTCGAAATAGCTCTTGAAGAGGTAAATGCGGCTTTAAGTGATCCTGAAACAATGGATGACCCGAATACACTGTTGTTAAAAGCCAAGATTCAAACAAAAATGTTTGAGAAGGATGAGGATAATAATATGGAAACTGTTGAAACAGGAAGGAACGCTTTTTCTAATTTCAATATAACTATGGAAATGTCGGGTAATGACAAAGAAAGCAAAATAGGAAAAGAAGTATACAAGGAAGACATTCCTGGGGTATTGCCTGATAATCTTCGTCCTTTTTCTTTGGAATCATTGAGGCAAGCTTCTTTTTCAAAAGCAATTTCAGCTTATGAGGTAGACGATTATGAAATGTCTTTTGAATTCTTTTCATTGGTTTCTGATATAGATCCAAAAGATACAACAGCTGCTTTCAATGCGGGCTTTTTGGCAAATGACATTGGTAAATATGAAGAAGCCAAAGTTCTTTTCAACCGGCTTCTTGAAATTGAAAACTATGACAAACTTAATGCTTATTATTTTCTGATCCAGATTGCCAGTGGTGAAGATAAAGATCCTGAGGCAGCTTACAAGTATGTTGCAAAGGCCAGAAAAGATTATCCAGATGATAAAACACTTTCGGAGTTTGAAGTGCAA
>CAZLJT010000024.1:0-20289 GCA_964559905.1 uncultured Aquiflexum sp. | reverse complement strand
CAATTATTGCTTCAAATGAATAAAATGGAAGAAGCAATGGCATCTGTAAAGGCAGCTTTGAAGGATGATCCTAATAATGCAGGATTATTGTTGAGACATGGTTACCTAATGGAACAATCCGGAAATATGGATGGAGCTTTGGGAGAATATAAAAAAGCAGTAGTAGCTGATCCCGATTTTTTTGAAGGAAATTATTACGCTGGAGCGATCTACATAGATCGTGCAAGAGCGATTTTAGCAGAAGTAAATAATTTGTCTGATGAGGAATGGGAAAAAAAAGCTCCCGAGATGTCCAAAGAGGCAGATAGTTTGTATGTAGAAGCCATTCCTTATTTTACTAAAGCTTCGGAACTGAAACCCGAAAATACTGAGATTCTTGAGATTCTTTTCCAGATTCATACCAGGTTGAAAAATGAAGGTGAGGCAGAAAAATATAATCAAAAATTAATAGCCCTTCTTGGACCCAATTGGTTGGAAAGATAAAGTTTATATATTCTTTGAATATAAAATGCTGATCTATAAAATAGGTCAGCATTTTTTATTTATAAGATATTTGATTTTTTGTCGAAATAATTAGGTATGAGCAAGTTTCTTCTTTTGAAAAAAAATATTTATTCATCAATTTTACACTTTATGATATTATTCTGGAAACTTTATTGTGAATCAATTATTTAAATTAGCAGCATTTCTTTTTATTTTTCCTTTCGGTAAAGTTTCCGCTCTACAGTCATTGGATTCAATTTCCAAACCCCAAAAATTCCAAAAACAGCTTAGTGTTTTTTTTGAGGCAGGGCCTATGATTCCCCGTGGTACTGATTGGTCAGATGTTATTAAAGATGATCTCAAATATAAAGCCTTGGATATGAGATTGGGTTTTAGAAAAATTCAACCAAAAGTCTATAATATGGTATATCGTTACCCGACTTTTGGATTTGGTTTTTATACTTCTACATTCAAAAACCCTTATATAGGAAAGCCCAATGCCATATACCTTTTTGCAGATATTCCTTTTCCCAAATCATTTCAAAATAATAAACTTACTTTTAGCTACCTGGCAGCAATGGGGGTTTCATTTAACTTCAAACCTTATGATTCTGAGTATAATCCTATCAATCAATTTATTGGTTCTTACCAAAACGGATATGTCCATGTTTCATTTAATATGCGATATCAATTATTTCAGGATTTGAGTCTGGAAAGTGCCATCGGGTTCAAGCATTTTTCAAATGGTTCTTTGAAGAAACCCAATGCCGGTTTGAATTTTATTCCTTTTTCGATTGGAGCTAAATTTAACCTCAATCAATCGGATTTAGGTTTTTCTGAATATAGAGAAATACCACAATTTGTTTCAAATAGCCAAATCAATCTATGGGTTTCGGCCGGAGGTAAAAACTATCAAAAAGGTGAAAATGTATATATGAAATCTGTTGTTGGAGTAAACTATTTAAGACAATGGAATTATAAATACCGAATGGGATTAGGAATGGATTTGTTTTATTCCTCAGGTACTGTTATCAGGTATCCCTCAAAATCAGTTTCCATAGGAGATCAAATATCGGTTGCATTAGTAGGTTCGTGGGAATGGGTACTTACAAAAAATATTTACGTTCCAATCGCATTCGGGACTTATCTTCACCGAAACGTTCATAATGAAGAGATCAAATGGTTTTATAAAAGAATAGGTGCAAGGTATCGCTTTAACAATCATTTCTTTGCTGGAGTGACCCTTAAAGCCCATGGGTTCAAAGCTGACTTTTTTGAATGGACTTTAGGTTATTCTATTTTTGAGGATAAGAACAAATATTGATTTATTCAGCCTATTCTTGCTTCTCAGCTCTCATAATGCCGATTACTTTTCCCATAAAAGTTAATTTAAATACCATTAAACCCATCAACTTTAAATCAGGATCTTAGTCAATATAAGCGGGTTAAGTTTATTTAACATAAACCAAACCCTCTTGTATAAAAAAGAGTTTTTATTCTTCAAAGCTTCAATTAACTTTTGCCCAAATTTCAGAGAAAACATGAAAAACCCTAAATGCCTTTTGTTTTGGCTATCTTTTGTAATTATCATTCCCCTCTTCTCCCAAACACAACCTTCATCAGTACTTTATCATAAACTTTTAAGATTTAAAGATACCAAGAGGGTATTGTTTGTTGCTGCACATCCCGATGATGAAAATACCAGGCTGATTGCCTATTTGGCAAATGCAGCACATGCAGAAGTGGCCTATCTTTCCCTAACAAGAGGAGACGGAGGACAGAACCTTCTTGGAAAAGAATTAGGTATTGAACTAGGTCTCATCAGAACCAATGAATTATTAAAGGCAAGGGAAACTGACGGTGGAAGGCAGTATTTCACCAGGGCCTTGGATTTTGGATACAGCAAAAATCCGAGTGAGACTTTCAATAATTGGGACAAAGAAAAATTATTGGCAGATGTGGTTTGGATGGTCCGGAAATTTCAACCTGATATCATCATAAATAGGTTTAATACCATCCCGGGAACTACTCATGGTCATCACACAAGTTCAGCTTTGCTTTCTGTAGAGACTTTCAACAAGGCGGCAGATTCGTCAGTATTTCCGGAACAACTTAAATATACTCAACCATGGCAGGCAAAGAGGATTTTTTGGAATGCATACAATTGGGGAGGCCAATATGAACCTGAAGAAGGCAAAACCTATTATAATTTTTCTGTAGGAGATTACAATCCCCTTTTGGGAACGACATATTCCCAAATAGCAGCTGACAGCCGTACCATGCACAAATCGCAGGGTTTTGGTTCCACATCTCAGATTGGTCAGGGAAATGATTTTATTGAATTGATAAGCGGAAATACCTTCAAAAACAATCCTTTTGAGGATATCAGCAATAGGTGGAATCAACTGACGAATGGCGAAAGCATTATTAAAGCCATAGAAACCTCACTTTCGGAATTTGATTTTATTTCTCCTGAGAAAAACGCAAATAATCTTCTTGTAATCAAATCCTTCTTGGATAAAGAAAAGAGTGAAGAACTTTGGTTTCTTGAAAAGAAAAATTTCTTGGATGAATTAATCCTTGAAGTATTGGGAGTTAAAGCGGAATTTACCGTAAAAAAGGAACTCGGATTTCCCGGAGAAAAAATAAAGGCTGATTTGATTTTCAATAATCCTTCGGATATTCCATTAAATGTTGAATCTTTTGAAGGAAAATTGTTTCAATTTAATATTGGAAGTGAGGCTAAAAACAATGTTCCGGTATCACAGTCTTTCGAAATTCCGATCCCAAGGGACTTTCCCGTTTCTCAGCCATTTTGGTTGAAAGACCCCCTTGATGGCAGTCTTTTTAATATTCAGGATCTCAAGTTAATTGGTAAGCCCGTAAACGATCCCAGTGTTGAGGGAACATTGAATTTGTTGATTTCAGGTGAAATGATAAAAATGAATTTACCTTTAGAATACAAATACAACGATCAGGTGGATGGAGAAATAAAACAGCCGTTCACATTGGTTCCTGAAGTCAATGTCAAACTGGATAAAAACAACCTGTTTCTAGTTGACGGTGCTGATAAAATACTGAAAGTTGAAGTTACATTTTACAATAAGATCCTTGAAGGAGATTTGGTGATTGATGGTTTGACACCAAATCAATACCGAATTCTCTCCATGGATAAGGAAGAAAGAAGGAAAAGGCTTATTTATACTGTGGAATTTTTGGATTCGGATAAGGAGTTAAAAGATGTTCTTGTTTCCTTCAGGACTAATGACGGACTGAAATTCAATCAGGATACCAAGAGAATAATTTATAAACATATACCTAATCTCACCTATTTTACCACTACAACTTTGAGATTGATCCAAATGGACCTCAAACTCAGTAAGCAGAGAATAGGCTATATCACTGGTGCAGGAGATGATGTCCCGGATGTGTTGAGGAATTTAGGATATGAAGTTAATTTTCTTGAAGACAGTGATTTCAAAAAAGAAAGGCTTATGTCCTATCAAACCATCATCGTAGGCATTAGGGCATTCAATGTCAATCAGGCTTTGGCAGATAATGTAGACCAATTGATGGCTTATGTAAAAGAAGGAGGCAATCTTATAGTACAATATAATACCAGTTCTCCATTGCTGACCAGAGATTTGGGACCTTATCCCTTCTCCATTTCCAGATTTAGAGTGGCAGTCGAGAATTCCCCCGTAAAAGCAGATTATTCCCATCCCCTGATGAGTATACCCAATAAAGTACTTCCAAGTGATTTTGAAGGATGGGTTCAGGAGCGGGGATTATATTTTACGAGTGATATAGATAAGAATTATTCCACGCCCTTGGCCATGAATGACCCTGGAGAAGAACCCAATCAAGGCTCAATGATTTTCACTACCTTCGGAAAAGGGACTTATACCTACACCGGTCTTTCCTGGTTCCGGCAATTGCCGGCGGGTGTACCGGGGGCCATAAAAATATTTGTCAACTTAATAGAACAGTCAGGTGAAGGATCAAATTAATTGGAAAAACTGGTACATAGGATTGATGCTCATCTTAGGATTGTTGATTGTATTTTTTTATTGGCTAACTGAAAGCTACTCATGAGTGGAATCGATTGGATAATCATGTTCGGGACGCTTTTGGCCATTGTTGGCTATGGTGTATATAAGACCTACGGTCAAAAGGACATGGACAGCTATATCCGTGGCACAGGAAACATGAATTGGTGGACCATCGGACTGTCCATCATGGCCACACAGGCTTCTGCAATTACTTTTTTGAGTACTCCGGGACAAGCTTATGAGGATGGAATGCGTTTTATCCAGTTTTATTTTGGATTGCCTTTGGCCATGATAATTCTTTCGGTCACTTTTTTACCAATGTACTATAAACTAAAAGTGTATACCGCCTATGAATTTCTGGAAAACAGATTTGATCTGAAGACAAGGACGTTGGCAGCACTGCTTTTTTTGGTCCAAAGGGGCTTGGCAGCGGGAATTACCATCTATGCCCCCGCCATTATTCTATCTACCTTATTGGGATGGAACCTGACTTTTACCAATATTTTTATTGGAGTTTTGGTGATTATCTATACAGTCTCCGGAGGCACGAGGGCAGTATCCATCACCCAAAAGCAACAGATGGCCGTGATGATGGGCGGGATGATTCTGGCAGGGATTCTGGTAATTCAGATGTTGCCTATCAAGTTTACTGAAGCCTTGCATGTAGCCGGTAAGATGGAGCGGCTGAATGTGGTGAATTTTGAATTCAACCTGTCCGACAGGTATAACTTCTGGTCAGGAATGACCGCCGCGCTGTTTCTTTTTCTTTCCTATTTCGGAACAGATCAATCACAGGTACAGCGCTATCTTGCCGGCAGTACATTGACCCAAAGCAGGATGGGTCTGATGATGAACGGATTGCTGAAGGTGCCCATGCAGTTTGTTATTCTTTTTATCGGGGTCATGGTTTTTGTCTTTTACCAGTATTTTCAGCCCCCTGTGGTTTTCAATAAAGTACAGACAGAACAATTGGAACAAAGTGCTTTTAGGGAAGATTACAAATTTTTGGAAAATGAATATACAGAGGTATTCCGGGAGAAAAGCAAAGACTTGAAAGATCTGCTGACCGCTGTGGAAATGGAAGATGAAGCAGCTATTGCCTTGGCCAAGGATGGTATAAAGAAAAAAAGTCATTATCAGGAAAGTATCCGTAATGAAGTGAAAGACCTGATTGTAAAGAATGATCCTCTTGCCGAAACACGGGATACGGATTATGTTTTTATGCGCTTTGTGATGGATTATTTGCCAACAGGCATAGTCGGTTTATTGTTTGCGGTGATATTCAGTGCGGCGATGTCTTCTACTGCTTCTGAACTGAATGCTTTGGGGACAACAACTACCATAGATATTTACAAAAGGTCCTTATCCAAGCACGCGAGTCAGTACCATTACCTGCTATCTTCAAAATGGTTCACGGCCTTTTGGGGAATCTTTGCCATCCTCTTTGCCACCTATGCAACCTTGTTTGAAAACCTGATTCAGGCGGTCAATTTACTGGGGTCCCTGTTTTATGGAACCTTGCTCGGGATATTTTGTGTGGCCTTTTACATGAAATGGGTAAAAGGAAAAGCTGTCTTTCTAGCCGCAATACTTACACAGATTTTGATTTTTCTGATCCATTGGAAAAATGGTGGCGGATCACTTTTGGGAATTACCATCAATATCGGTTTCCTATGGTACAACGTCATCGGCTGCCTTTTCTTAATGGTTTTGGCAGCGATTATTCAGTTAGCTGTTGGAAAGGAAAAGATGGCGGTGGAGTAGGAGGAAAGGGTGAAGGATGAAGAATAAGAAAGAAACAAGACAGAAAGGAAAGTAGTTATAGATGGGATTTTCTCAGTTTCTTAGGTCTTAAGTCTTGTGTCTTGTGTCTTATGTCTCCAATCTTAAATCCCCCTTCTCACATCATATACTTAAAGCATCTCATTACCCTGCTTTTTTGGTTTCGGCTTCGGGGGTCTCCCAAGAGGAATTGGTAGCGGATAGAAACTTCATGGGCACCTCGGGTCTGATAGCCGATATTTGAGATCATAAAGTCGTAGCTGTAGCCTATCACCAATCCGTTTTCCAGGTTGACCCCGAGCATCAGGATGATCGAATCCTGATTGGGCGTATTCCTGAGACCGGGAATTCCCCTGTATCCAAGCCCACCTATGACATTGCCGTACAATGCCTGAACAGCCATATCCAATTGCTGAAAGGGTCCCTGCTGTTTGTAGTTTGCCAATATGGAAACCTGATTATCAAATTTGGAACCGAAGTAATCACTCGCTCCCAAAGGGAAATTCACTCCGCCGTGTACACTCCATTTCATGGGCAGGACCCCGGCCTCATTGTCAGGAAAAAAACTCAGATTGGGTTGATTGATATGGTGCGCTGAAGCGCCAAGCCACATCATATCATTGTTGACCAAAGCACCAAAAGAAAAGTCCAAATAACCGTTAGGTTCAAAATCGGGAATCTGATCTATACTGGTCTGATTGACAGTCCTATTGAACAAATCCACCTGATCTCCAAAGAGGAGGTTGTCCAACTTTGCACTTCTCCTTACCCATGCCCCTTGTCCGCCAAACCTGAAGTTCCAGGACTCCGCTACCCGTAGGTTATAGGAATACAGGAAAGAAATATCCGATGTATTTATCTGCATATTGGCTTCCTGAAAACTATTGACCATTATTCCGAATCCACTGTTCAGGTCATAACTGTAATGATCGAAATAGGCCGAATAGGCATTGAAATCATAGGAAAGACCAGGCCATTGTTTTCTGTAATTGATACCCACACGGGTAAGTTCTGTAGATCCTGTCAAGGCCGGATTGAGGTTTAGCGGAGAAGCGTAAAACTGAGAAAAATGGAAATCCTGACTCATCCCCTTTATGGAAATCAGCAATACAAAAAGCGCTATGGACATGATTCTAGCCATCATTTTAACAATAAAAAGACGTCAGTTTTGGTTTCTGTTCTTCCATCTACGGTTTGGAATTTAAGTTTGTAAACATAATTTCCCGGCATCGCTGGATCGCCCATGACAGTACCATCCCAACCATTGGAATTGATATCAGGGGTATAGAAGATGGTTTCTCCCCATTTATTCAATACCCAAAACTCCATGGATTCTATATTCAGAAATTTGGGAAAGAAATAGTCATTGACACCATCACCATTAGGGGAGAAAACATTTGGTACAACCAGAAAATAATCCAAGACACGGATGTTTTTCTTCAGTTCCTGAATACAGCCAAAGGTGTCTAAGGCTTGTAAGGTTATTTCATATTCACCTTGTGATTGATAAATATGGGATGGGTTTTCTTCCGTACTGCTGTTGCCATCCCCAAAATCCCAAAAATAGGAAATGATATTCCCTATGGAATTATTTTTGAATTGGATCGGTATACCTACCAAGAAGGAATTATACTGCTTGAAAGACAGAGATTCAATGTCCGCTTCTAAAATCACATTGGTATTTTCTACCTGGAATGATTCGGTATATCGGCATCCCTGGCCATCTGTGATATTCAAAATATATAGTCCAGAGAGTCCCGTAGACATGGTTAGGCCATTATTGCTGGATTCACCTCCAGACCATTGAATGTTATAAGGGGCTGAACCTCCGGTTACAGAGATAGTGAATTCCTCCAATATTTCCCTTGGATTACAATTGACAATGGTATTTCTAATAGTTTCCACTGAAATCGGGACAGGTCTCTTTACTGTAAATAGTTTTTCTGTTAAACAGCCTTTAGAATCCTCAATTTCTACGCTGTATGTTCCTGAGGGGACATTAATAAGATTTTTTTCGGTACTTCCATTACTCCATTTATAAGTAAAGGGAGGGTTGCCGCCGGCAGGATTTACTATTATACTTCCACTTTCAGGGCTTTCACAATCTAGAGCATCAATTACGGTACTTTCTACCAAGAGGGGGTCCGGCTGAATAATGGTAAACTCCCTTCTTATATCACAGGAACCGAATTTTGATACTGTTACGCCATAAGTCCCGGCGTCAAGGTTAAATAGATTTTCCAATTCTCCCCCTTGATCCCAACGGATACTGACACCTTCCAAGTCTCCTTCAATATTGAGCTTAATCTGTCCGTTTTTCTCTCCAAAACAGGTGATTTGCTGAACTTCAGCATTTAATTTGAATAAAGGAGCATCTATTATACTTACTGATTGATTGAGGATACAACCTGCCTGATCTGAAACGGTAACCGAATATTCTCCTGGACCCACATTTTCAAATTCGGTCAAATTAGATCCGAAATTCCAAGAGATAGTATAGGGGGCAACTCCGCCAAAAATATTTAGTCTCATAATTCCGTCGTTGGCTTCGTAGCAGGAAATGTCACTTTTTTCAATTTCTATTTCCAATCTTTGATCAGGTTCCAGGATATTGATCGGTCCTGTAGAAACTGCGCAATCATTACCATCAGTAACTGTTAGTTCATAAATTCCCGCAGGAATATTTTCAAGTTTTGTTCCGACAGCTGCAAAAGGAAGTCCATCTTTCGTCCAATTAAATTGGTATTCCATGTCTATAATACCTCCTGTTACAGTAACTTCAATAGCTCCTGAAGCATCTCCTTTACAAAAAACATCTCTTTTGCTGATCAAGTCTACCAATAATTGGCTTGGTTGGGTTATGATATAAGATCCTGTCAGGCTGCAACCAAAATCATCTTCAATCAACAAATTGTAATTTCCTGGTTTTAGATTCTCAATACTTTCAGTAATGGCCGTAAATCCATTGGGGCCAGTCCAAGAAATTTTAAGATTTCCATTTCCACCTTGAGGGTTAAGGGTAATTTTACCATCATTGGCACCAAAACAACTGATACCAAATCCTGAGTAATCACTTACTTTATCATTGATACTGATGGAAGGATTGACTGTAATGGTATAAATTTTTGGGAGGCCCTCACAGTTGGTTTGTCCCCCTGTGGATGCAAACACAAGGAATTCCACATCAATGGGTTCAGAGGTGGGATTAATGAGGTTTTGTGCAGGAATAAAATCGGTCCCGGAAGCCTCCACTCCTAAGACGCCATTAGAAATGGAGGTCCAAGAAATCACTGCATCAGGTACATCACTGCTGATAGAAACTTCTTGGCTTTCTGTTCCTGTACAGAGGATTTGGTTCTCCATGGAGAAATTAATAGACGGGGAGGGTTGTACCACAACTGTCAAGGTAAAGGGACTTCCAGGACAATCACCCAAAAATGGTGTGATTGTATAAACCACATTCTCAGGGATATTGCTGGAATTCACCAACTCCTGCTGAAGGGATGTTTTTGTTTCATCTGATGGTTCAGCTCCGGAAATATTTGTGCCTGCATTGACTGTCCAGATAAAGGTACTGCCAGCAACAAAATTTTGAGGAGTAAAATCAAGTTTCTGGGAGCTACAAATTTCTACGGTTTCATCTTTATAAACAGGCTCCGGATTCACAGTAACTGTGTAAGCAGCGACTACTTCTTCACAACTCCCCAAATTTTCTGATGTTATTTTGGCAAGAAAAATAACCTGAACGGGGAAATTGGTAGTGTTGGTAATAAGTTGGGCCGGGATTTCATTGATCCCATCAGTTAATACACCCACTGCACCATTACTTAGGGATGTCCATTCTATCACTGCTTCAGCAAGATCAGAACTGAGTAATACAGCTTCAGTTGTTTCACCTGAGCAAATGGTTTGATCCGGTAAAGAGAATGATACTGTTGGAGCTGGGATTACTGTCACTGTTACCTGACTTTCAGCGATACAACCGGTTTGGATATTAGTGGCTAGAACAGAAAATATAGTAGTCGCTTCAGGCCTGACTGTTGGGTTTGGAGTATCCGAATCCTGAATATTGCTTTGGGGATTACTTGTCCAATTGTAGTTATAATTGCCTTCAGGTAGGATTTGTGTTTCCAGTATAATACTTTCTCCCTTGCAGATTTCCCTATCCGTTCCCAAATCTATCTCAGGAATAGGGTTGACATTGAAGTTTGTGGATACGGTAGTTGTACCACAGGAATTGGTCACTTCCAGTATCACTGTTTTTTCTCCTACCGTATTGAATTCGACCACACCAGGGTCTAATTCATTAGATGTTGCAGGAATTCCACCCAAGAAAGTCCATTTATATTCAGCTTCATCTTCACCACATAGGGATATGCTCGCCGAAGGAGACAAAATCACAGCCCCACATGCATCTGCAATATTATCTAAAAAAACTGATGGAGGTGCTGACACAGAGATCAATTGTTGGGAAGAAAATGTACCACATGAAGTAATCAGCTGCTGGACAATGATGTAGTCTCCAGAGTTGTTAAAATTAAAAATCGGATTGATGGAATTAAAGCTGCTTCCTTCTTCGAAATTCCAATCTTCTCCAACACTGCATTCACTTACTTGATAAGCTACTGACCAAATGAAGTAATCCCCCCCATCCGCACAGGTCCCAAGTATATTGGAAGTATTTGTTGCCCTTACCTGAATAGGACCACAACCTTCGATTTTATCCAAGTCAAAGGAGGCAATGGGTTCAGGGATTATACAGATTGTCTCTTCGGTTTCCTCAATGCCACATCGATTACCGGAGATGAGTTTGATGGTATATATACCAGGTTTCGTAAATCTTGGTGTGATGGTAGGGGAACCATTTATCCAAGAATTAGGGATTTCCGGATTATTCATAAAGCCTAATGTATTTCCCGGGCTTAGTTCCCATCCACTTTCTGGACTTATTTCCCAGACAAACTTACCCGCAGTGGTACATTGGCCATTATTGCTTACCTCATTACCATAAAGTGTCTGATTGGTGATGTTGAAAAATGTGTTTTCACAATAAACAGAATCTGCAAGTCCGATAATGGGAACAGGTTTTTCAGACACATAAATAGGGACTACCTGTGCAGACGATTTGGAACAGGGATTTTCGGCTAAGATGGTAGCAGAAAAGGAATTTCTAAATCCAGGTGCCCCAAATTGTCCGCAAGAAGTAGTATCAAAAATATGACTGACAAATGGGGGAGGAGGATGCGAAAAAACCTGCGGCGGTGTTCCGTCTGAAAAGGTTACGGTATAGGTGGTTCCTATGGGGTTGTTTTCTGTTCCTGTAATTGGAAAAGTAAGGGCTTCCCCAGAACAAATGTTTGTATTACCTGGGTTGCCGAAACCCACAGCTGGATTAGAACCTATAAATACTCCTATTCTTCTGTTAATAGCACAACCGTTCTCTCCGGTTACAGTGTAGTTTAGGTAATAGACTCCTATCTCATAAGAATGCTTTAATTCATCCCAATCGCTTCCTTTGAAAGGTTCTGTTCCATCCCCCCAATCTACAACATATGAAACGTTGGTCTCTTTGGTACTGGAGTTGTTATAAAAGGTGAATTCAGAAAGGGCGTCATTGTCACAGACTATGAAATAGGGAAGGTCGTCGAAACTTGTATTATTTCTGTCACTGGCGACATCAATAGAAGGAATTTGCTTGACTATGATTGGTTTCGTCACTGAATCAATTAATCCCAAAGAATCAGTTACTGTCAGCGTAACATTAAATGTTTCTTCTTCATTTCCTATTGCTCTATCAAAAATATGCTCAGGCTCTTCTAAAGTGGAATTTCTACCATCTCCAAATTGCCATTCAAAGCTGAGTTTATTGCCGGAAGATAAATTGGTGAATTTCACTGGAGAACTGCCACATACATCACCTTCTCCAAAATTGAAATCTGCAATGGGGGGATCTACTGTTATTTTATAATTGAAAGGTAATAAAAAGGAATCCAATGCCAGGATAGCGTTAACTCCGCTGATTACAAATAATAAGCTGGAAGCAAAAAGAAAAGTTGACTTTTTAATTGACATTCTAGATAAATCAACAAATAAAAATGTATTACATGGCCAAATTTATGTGGAATATAAAAAATCAAAAACACAAAAAGAATTTTTCCCGATATTAAATGTTCAAATATTTGATTCTACGGCCAAATCGAAAAAACTTAAACGATACTCTAAAGCTTAAATTTCTTAAAATCATAGAAACGAAGTATCTTTAGAAGCTTCCTTAGTCATTTTTTCTGCAATTTCCTTTCCAAGATACCTGTCAATAAGATAGTGGCCAATATAGAGTAGGGGAGTGAGTAAAATTGCAACGCTGAATTTGTAGATGTAATTGATAATCCCTACTGAAGCGACCTGAGCCCAACTCCAGTTTCCGAAAATATAAAATGCAATCCCCAGCACAACAAATGAATCTATAAATTGGGAAACCAAGGTTGATCCTGTTGCCCTTAACCAAATCATCTTGGGCCCAGTGACTTTGCGTAGTTTCTGAAATACATAGACATCAATCAACTGCCCTAATAAAAAAGCTACCAAGGAACCGAGGATAATTCCCAATCCTTGCCTGAATATTACTTTGAACGCATAATCTATATTAAATGGATTGCCGTCCAAGTCAGGTGTATTTACATCTAGCCAGAATGCTGCAGGAGGAAGACCGGTGACCAGCACTATAATCAGGAAAACATACGCAATAAAAAAAGCCGTGATAAAACTGATTTTTCTGACACCTTTTTTTCCAAAGTATTCATTGATGATATCGGTGGTAATAAAAACAACTGGCCATATTACGGCACCGGCGGTAAGATTAAAATCAAGGATATAATCACCGAAAATGGTCCACCCTGCTGGTTCTAGACCCAGAGTTCTTTCTCCTGAAAAGATTTTAACACCAATGATTTCAGCAAGAATAGCATTGGTTAGAAATATCCCACTAAGGATGATAAAGAGGTTTGTCTTTTTGGACTGAAAGGTCTTCGAACTGATAACTTTATCCATTGAATATTAGAATGAGGGTGAATATATTTTGAAAAATTAAGGGCTTACAGAATAAGTAACTCCCTCCTCACTAAGATGACTTTCCAAAAAGACATCTCTCGCCTGAGCCAAAATTGGACTTAAATCCTTATATCTGGAGGAATAATGACCTAACAGTAATTTTTTTACTTTAGCCGCATCAGCTATTAATCCGGCCTGTTTTGCGGTACTGTGGAAAGTTGAAAATGCCCTAGTTTCCTCATTATTGTCAAAAGTGGCTTCATGATATAAAAGATCCACTCCATGAATATATTGTATCAAATCCGGGTCATAAATGGTATCAGAGCAATAGGCATATTTTCTTACTTCTTTTTGCGGGTGGGTATATTCTGCAACAGAATATAAAACCTTTCCGTTTTTGTCTAGATAATCATTGCCCCCTCGGAGCGTATTGATGGCTTCAATGCTGAGTTTATTTTTGAGGAGTTTCTCTTTGACCAAATTCAAAAGACCCCTTTTTTCCTCAATCAAAAAACCTGTACATGCAATCCGATGTTTGAGTGGAAAAGAATAAACTCTAAAGTTTTTTTCCTCAAGAATAAGTTCCTTACCGTCCGTGTGTGTATTTACAAACCTAATCGGAAAATCCAATTTAGAATTGCTATGTTTAAGTTGAACAGTGATGATTTCATCCAATCCTCTAGGGCCAAAAATGGTGAGCAACCTTTCTCTTTTCACTAAGTGAAAACTTGAAATCAAACCCATCAAACCATAAAAATGATCACCGTGCAGGTGTGAAATAAAAATGAAATCAATCCTTGAAAATTTTAACCTGTATTTGCGTAACTGAATTTGAGTGCCTTCACCGCAATCCAAAAGTATATAGGAACCTCCAACTTGAATCAGTTGTGAGGTCTGATTTCTTCCATGCGCAGGAATAGCAGAGTTTGATCCTAAAACAGTGACTTCAAATTCCAAAATCAATCATCTTCTTCTTGTTCCTTGCCTTCAATTTCATGAATGAAAATGGCCTCTGCAGCTTCTTCAATTGAATCCACAATAGTAAAAACCTTATCCAACATGGATATTTTCATCAATTTCATGACATGTTCCTGTGGAGAGGCAACTATAAAAATACCGCCATTTCTGCTGAATTCTCTGTTACCGACCAATAAAGCACTCAGACCGCTTGAGTCAGCGTATTTCACCTGACTCATGTCTATAACAAGATTATGGTAACCTTCGGCATTCACGGTCAACAATTCAGACTTTAGCTTTGGAGACAAAGCTGAGTCCAGTTTCTCTTCCATTGGAGTAAAAACAACAAATTGTTCTTTTTTATCTACTGTATATTTCATAACGTTTTAATTCGGTAAGTTTTGAGGAGTTGGTTTTTATTGGATTTTGAAATTTGAAGCAAATTTTCATTTTCTCCAAATGTAAACGCAATATCCTTTATTTTATAAAATATTTTTTAAAATGGCTTTTTCTATACTTTCTTCCAAATCTTCAAATGTAGATTTCAAAAAGATATCTCCGGTAATTTTTTCGTATAATTCAATGTACCTGTCTGATATTTCCCTGACAAATTTATCCAGCATAACAGGCACTTTCTGACCTTCTTTTCCTTGAAAACCATTCGCTATTAGCCATTGCCTTACAAATTCCTTTGAAAGTTGTTTCTGAGGAAGACCTTCCATCTGTAAAGCCTCATAATTATTTGCATAGAAGTATCTGGAAGAATCAGGGGTATGAATTTCATCAATCAATAGGATTTGATCTTCAAATTTACCGAATTCATATTTTGTGTCCACCAATATCAGCCCCTTTTCCTTAGCCATTTGGCTTCCTTTAGTATAGAGTAGATGGGTATATTTTTCCAACACCTCATAGTCTTCCTTACTGACGATTCCCTGTGCTAATATTTCTTCTTTTGAAATATCCTCATCGTGACCTTCCGATGCCTTGGTGGTTGGAGTAATAATCGGTGTTGGCAGTTTATCATTTTCTTTTAAACCCTCAGGAAGGGAAACACCACATAGCATTCTTTTACCTGCTTTATATTCTCTGGCAGCGTGACCTGCAAGATATCCCCTGATTACCATTTCAACTTTAAATGGTTCACATTTTTTACCGATTGTCACATTGGGATGTGGTGTTGAAGTCACCCAATTTGGGACAATATCAGCAGTAGCCTGAAGAAATTTGGAAGCAATCTGATTCAAGACCTGTCCTTTGTAAGGAATAGGTCGGGGCAATACAACATCAAAAGCAGAGATTCTATCCGTGGCCACAATGGCAAGGCTGTTTTCAAAAATATAGACATCCCTTACTTTTCCTTTGTAAAATCCGATTTGTTCCGGAAATTTAAACTGGGTTTCTTTTATTGCGGTTTCCATTTCGTATAGCTGAAAGACAAAATTAGAAAAAGACTGCTCTTTTGAGGTGTTTAAAGAATTTATTTATTGTTTTTTTTATCAGGATCAGCAGGTATTATTTCGATAAACTTGCCTTCCTTGAACTGTCTCTCAAGAATCAATTCCCCCGATTCATTATAAATCTTCTGTATTCCATGGGCTTTGCCCATTCTATAGGGCATAATTTCTTTTGGGTTTCCATTGGAATGAAAGATAATTGCATCGCCTTCTTCTTTTCCATTTCTATAAGTAATCTTTCGCTCTTCTTGCCCGCTTTGGAAATAACCGGTAATTTTCGTCAGTTCTCCATAGGAATTATAGATGGCGATTTCCTTTGTTTTTCCATCAGGGAAATAGGTCATTATATTCCCTGAAATCCGTCCGTTTTTATATTGACCTTGCTCTTCAAGATGACCAGTATCATAATAGCTCTTGAATGTTCCATAGGGTTGACCTTTTTTAACTTTTCCTTCCCTGGCAATTTGACCGTTTGGATGAAAATAAAGAGTGTTTCCATTTTGCACCCCCAGATTATATTGTATCTGCGATTTTACTTTGCCATCAGAATAATAAGTAAACTGATCTCCATCCAATTTCCCGTTTTTGTAATTTGATTTGGCAATTAGATTACCTTCTTCATCATATACCTCTTTACTTCCATCAATGACCCCGGAATTATAAAAAGCTTTTTCTATAAGTATTTCATTCTCGTCATAAACATAACTCCATCCATTCGGATTATTATTTTGAAAACTTGATTTTTGTTTGATTTTACCATTTTCAAAATAAGTAATTACTTCACCGGATATTTCATTTTTTGAGAATTCGACTTCTTGGGAAACCACACCGGATTGAAAAAAACTTTTTGAGGGCCCTTCGCGCAGATTATCCCGATAATTGACAATTCGCAGGGTATCAACAGAAAATGGGAAGTAATCTACAAAAAGACCGTATTTTTTACCTTCTTTTAATTGACCAATGACCGCAATTCCTCCTTCTTCGTAATACAGCTTGTAAATACCATTTGGCACCCCATTAACGACCTCATAGGTCTCCTTAACCTTGAGGCTGTCTTCATCATAATAGGTTTTGACAAGCGTCTGACTACTCAGAGAATTGGTCAGAAAAAACACTAAGGGGAGAAGAAGATAAATTTTCATAAATTTAATTTGAAATAAATCCGATGGAAAGGCATAACATTTAAAAGCAAGGTTATGCTTTCTTGACTCAATCAATCTCAGTAGAGAAATTTCAAATGGACTGGGATGTTCTGTCAAAATTCTGACTAAATTTTTTCAATGACAATGGCTGAGGCACCGCCACCTCCATTGCAGATACCGGCAACACCTATTTTACCATTCTTGTTGCTTAAAACAGAATATAGTGTGGCGATAATTCTCGCCCCAGAAGCTCCGAGAGGATGTCCTAAAGAAACAGCTCCCCCGAAAACATTGAGTTTGTCATTATCAAGGTTCAACTGGCGTTGATTGGCAATGGCTACAGCTGCAAATGCTTCATTTATTTCATAGAAATCTACATCTCTTTCAGTTAGACCTGCATTTTTTATTGCTTTTGGAATAGCTATAGAAGGAGTTGTTGTAAACCAAAGAGGGTCTTGTGCTGCATCTGCGAATCCTATGATTTTAGCTATTGGCTTCACTCCCAATTCCATGACTTTTTCTTTGCTCATCAAAATCAAAGCGGATGCACCATCATTCATGGTAGAAGCATTTGCAGCCGTTACAGTACCATTTTTATCAAAAACAGGTCTTAAAGAAGGGATTTTATCAAACATTACATTTTTATATTCCTCATCCTCATCGATGATAATGGATTCTCCTTTTCTACCTTTTATTTCTACGGGGATTACCTCATCCTTGAACGCACCTGCTTTCCATGCCTCTGCCGACCTCAAATAAGATTGGATGGCATAGTTATCCTGATCCTCTCTTGAAATGTTCATTTCTTTGGCGGTATTGTCGGCGCAATTTCCCATGGGAAATTTGTAATAGACCTCAAATAATCCATCTTTTACCAAGCCGTCAATCAATTCTGCATTGCCATATTTGTACCCAAATCTAGCCTTTGGGACATAATAAGGAACGTTTGACATGCTTTCCATTCCGCCGGCTACTATCACACCATTTTGTCCTGTCATGATGGATTGTGCTGCAAACATCACGGCTTTCATACCTGAGGAACATACCTTATTCACAGTAGTACAGGGGACTTCATAGCCAATTCCTGCTCCAATAGCTGCCTGTCGGGCAGGTGCCTGTCCCAAGTTTGCAGAAATGACATTGCCCATAATGACCTCTTCGACCTCTTTGGGGTCAATTCCTGCCTTATCCAATGCACCTTTAATGGCTACACTTCCAAGTTCGATGGCAGTCAAACCTGATAATTTTCCTCCAAAACTCCCAAGTGGGGTCCGGACTGCTGATACTATATATACTTCTTTCATTGGGTTTATATTTAAGACGTAAGATTTTAGACGTGAGACATGAGATGTGAGATATAAGAACAAAGAACCAAGAACCGAGAGCCGAGAGCCGAGAATCAAGAGTTAGAAGCTCAGTTTGAATTGAGGATCAGGTAGGAAAGAGGCAAAATTCTTGTCCGCCGCGGCGGACAAGTTCTTAGAATCTTTCAATTTCAGAACCTATCTTACCAATCAGGCAATCCTTTATCAGGTCTTTTTGTTGGTTTTTTCTGATTCTGTTGGATATATCTAAGTTCCGCGGCATTCATAGCCTCGAGGATTTGAGCAGCCTGTTCGGGAGTCAGGTTCATTTCCTTGAGACTTTCGCGCATCTTTTCCATTGCTTTTTCCCTATCGCTCAGATCACTTTCAAGATCACTGGGTTCTTCGGATTCTTCTTCCTGTTGGGATTTTTCACCGGTTTTATCCTCTTTTTTTTGTGATTCTGAAGCTTCATCCTCATTTGTTTGCTCTTCACCCTCACCATCTTTTTTATCCTGGGATTGTTTATCCTGATCCTGTTGATCTTCTTGTTGCTGATCTTGTTGGTCTTCTCCGTCTTCTCCTTCCTGGTTTTGATCTTGTTGGTCAGGATTTTTTTCCAACCACCTGCTCAGCAATTCATAATTATATCTGGCCGATTCATTTTCAGGGTTTTTGATAAGCGACATTTTGAACGAGGCAAGTGCCTCTTCATATTTCTGCTGCTCTCCTAAAATGATGCCATTCTGATTGTATGCGAAAGACGCCAGGTTTTTGTCTGAGTTGTTTTCCAATACCTGATAGTTGCTTTGTGCCTCTTCGAGTTGTCCATTATAATGATAGCTAAGCGCAAGATTATAATCAAGATTGGGAAGATTGATTCCATAATCTGTTTTTAATTTCAAATGGCTTGCTACAGAAGCTTCATATTCTGTTTTCGCATAATCTTCAGCGGCTTTTTTAATAGCTTTATTCCGCTCACTTATTTCAGTAAGTGAGGACGGGATCATCAAAAAAGAAAAAAGAAGAATTCTAATTAACAGATACATCTTTTATATCACGATTTTAAAGGTTTATTGTTTTTATTGGCAGCATTAAATCTATTAACGCCAACCCTAATCCAATCAATAGAAAATAAAAGTATTTGTTGGCAGAGGCCTCTACCATTCTGGTACCTGTGACAGTACCTTCCTGTCGCTCTATCGCTGAAATCAGATCAGGTATTTCCTGCATTTCATCACTGAGTTCAAAATACTGACCACCCGTCTGACTTGCTATCAGTTTTAGATTATTTGAGTCCAATCTTGAAATTGCAGGTTGGTTGGTTTTTGGGTCTATAATTCTGGAGTTTCCTCTTGGAATTGTACTTCCCTGTCCGGTGCCTACACCCAAAGTGAATACTTTGACTCCCTGATCGCTGAGCTTCTCAGTAAGGTCTCTAAAATTTTCTGCAAAATCTTCCCCATCTGAAATTAAAATCACGGATTTGGAATTGACATCAGGAGAATTTTCCAGGCTGAATTTATCCAATGCCATGTTTAGTGGAGCGCTGATATCTGTTCCCTGATTTGGAACCAGGCCTGTGTTGAGTCCATCGAGATGAAGCTGAATCACGTTTTGATCGAATGTTAGGGGGCACTGAACAAAAGCCTCCGAACTGAAAATGATAAGCCCGATCCTGTCTCCGGAAAAATTCTTGACTAAATTTTTTAGTTCATATTTAACCCTTTGAAGTCTGCTGGGACCAATATCTGTCGCGTTCATCGATTGAGAAAGGTCAATAGCAATGAAAATATCTTTGCCCTCCTCTTTGATTTCTTTGAGGGCAGTTCCCACTGAAGGTCCTGCAAGTGCAATCAAAAACAGGAAGAAGTAAGAAAACCGCAATAAAATTTTAAAAAACAGCCGGTGCTTCTTTACTTCCAGTTTTTTATTGATTAAATAAAAACGAAACAGGTAAATAAAATATAGCAGTCCAAACAGGACAGCCAGGATAATTATCAAATTCAAATCAGGATATGCCCAAATCATGGCCTGAAATTATAAAATATATATGAAAAGAAAA
>CAZLJT010000023.1:0-24387 GCA_964559905.1 uncultured Aquiflexum sp. | reverse complement strand
TATCCTGGAAATTCAGAATATGGTATTTAACGGGAATATCACCATAATTAAAAATGGAGGAGGAAATAACGATTTGACAGGAGGAAATGTATTCAATGGTCCTACAATCATCACAAACCTAAATAACAGCCGATTAAGGTTGGCTTCTACTAATGGAGATACATTCAATTCTTCAGTGGTATTCAATAAAAATGGAGCGGGGAATTTGGAAATCGCTTTTAATGGCATCAATATTTTTGGACAAGAAGTAACCATCAACAACACGGTTGCAAACAATCAATTGAACATAGGGCAAGGAGGTGGGACTTCTTCGCTGACAAATGGGGGTTTAAATACTACCACCTTTAACATTGGTATTTTAACCATCAATAATTTGACCCAACTCAATACCTTGCCGAATGGTGTATTTAATCCCACTACATTAACCATTTCAAATTCAACATTTTTAGGAGATTTTTCTGCCACTACAACAGGATTCCTGACATTAGCGGGGTCAAATACTTTTGCTTCAAATAATCAGCTTATCTCAGGAAATCAGTTTGCTATGCCTGATGGAGGAAATATCTTCAATAGTATTTCCGGTACCACAACTATAACAAGGAACGGTGGTGGAACGGTAGTATGGGGACCTGGAAATTCATTTGGCGCTTTAATATTTACAGATAATGCTGCCAGTAACATGACTTGGGAAGGAAATAACACCTTCAATGGAAATGTAGTGATAACCAATAATTCCAATAATATACTACGACTTGCAAATACCCTAGGAGATATTTTTAGTGGAACCGTCCATTTTATAAATAATGGTACAAGCACCATGGACATTGCTTTCAATGGAAATACGACCTTTGCGGATCAAATTACTATCGATAACAATGGTGCCGGGAATATAAGATTTGGAGGGACAGCAGCCCAAACAGGAACAAGTGTTCAAAACAATGGCGGAATCAATACCAACGACCTGACCAATGGGACTCTTACCATCAGGAGATTTACCCAGTTGGACAATATTTCAAACGGACCTTTTAACCCCTTGAATTTCGAAGTTGAAAATAGCTCCTTTAACGGGGATTTTTCTATCACTACTATTGGGCAGACTACCTTCACAGGTGGCAGCAGTTTTAGAGGAAATAATTCATTTACTGCAACTGGTAATATTGTCATGGTCATTGGTGGAAATACTTTTAGTAATCATGGTAATACCACAACTATGATAAGAAACGGAGGGGGAAATGTCACCTGGGGCGGCGGAAACAGTGCAGGTAATTTTATTTTGGAAAACAATACTCCTGGCAACATTGTGTGGCAAGGTGGCAATACTTTCAATGGAGATGTCAGTATCACCAACAACAGCAATAACTTATTGAGGCTAGCGAATACAACTGGAGATGAATACCTTGGGACCAGTATTTTTATTAATAATGGTACCAATATTTTGGATATAGGTAGAAGTGGCACCAATATTTATATGGACCAAATTACAATAAACAATATAAATGCGGGAGGAACCATAGGTTTTGGGTTAAATGGGGGAACCAATGAACTTCAGAATGGTGCGTTGACGACTACAAACTTTACTGCGGGAAATTTGAATATTCGGAATTTCGATCAGCTTACAAACATTGCCAACGGTCCATTCGAACCAAATACATTCACTGCGGCAAACAGTTCCTTTGAAGGGGATTTTACTGTGACGACTTCAGGCGATATGAATTTACAGGCAGATGTCAGATTTGCATCCAACAACAGTTTCATATCCAATGGACAACTCACCTTAGGTGGCAATTCGGAGTTCAGCACCAATGGAGGTACAAGCAGCTATTTTGAAAAGAATGGTGGGGGCAACGTAAATTGGAATGGGGACAATACTTTTGGAACTGTAGAGTTTGTCAAAAATACTGCAAACTATATTCGGATGACCAACAATGGCATTGGAGATACATTTACCTCAACTTCCATTTTTTCAAATAATAATTCCGGTGAATTTGATATCGCCAGGAACGGAACCAATACTTTTGCTGATCAAATTGAAATAAATAATTCAAATGCTGGTGGAAGTATTCGATTTGGTGCAGGAGGCGGAAACAGTTCTCAAGCCAATGGAAGTCTGACCACTTCAGGATTTAATACTGGAATTCTTACCATTCAAAATTTCAATCAGAGTCAGGATATACCTAATGGACCATTTTTACCTATCACCTTTACAGTGGGAAACAGTTCCTTTGAAGGAGATTTTACAGTGACTACATCAGGGGATATGAATTTACTGGCAGATGTCAGATTTGCATCTAACAACAGTTTCATATCCAATGGGCAACTCACTTTGGGTGGCAATTCGGAGTTTAGCACCAATGGGTCCAAAAGCAGCTATTTTGAAAAGAATGGTGGGGGCAACGCAAATTGGAATGGGGGCAATACTTTTGGAACTGTAGAGTATGTCAAAAATGCTGCAAACTATATACGGATGACCAACAATGGGATAGGAGATACATTTACTTCAACTTCAGTTTTTTCAAATAATAATTCCGGTGAATTTGATATCGCCAGGAACGGAACAAATACTTTTGCTGATCAGATTGAAATAAATAACACAAATCCTGGTGGAAGTATTCGATTTGGCGCAGGAGGCGGCAACAGTACTCAAACCAACGGAGGCCTCATCACCTCTAATTTCTCAGTTGGAAATGAATTGAACATTAGAAATTTCACCCAATTATCATCCGATCCAAATGGAACTTTTGGAGTAACCACCTTTACAGCTAACAGTGTTAGTCTACTTGGAGATTTTGGCGTAACCAACTTAGGTACAGGAAATTTGACTATTCAAAATGCCAGTTCATTCGCAGGAAATAATAGCTTTATTTCAGAAGGAGGAATAGTAATGACAGGAGGAAACAGTTTCAGTACAACACCGGGAACAACAACCAATTTTACCAAAAACGGCACAAACAACAATGATTGGCAAGGTGGTAATACTTTTGGAAATGTAATTGTAACCAATAATGGTACAGGAAGAATAAGGATGTCCAACACCACTCCCCTAAATGATGCCTTTATAGGAAATGCCACTTTCAATCAAAATGGATCCGGGGAATTGGATCCGGTAAGAAATGGAACGAGCAGTTTTTCCGGCAACATCTCCACCTTAGGTTCTTCCAATGCGATTACTTTTGGACTTGGTTCAGGAGAAGTTGATATTGTCGGAAACACCACTCAACAATTATTGGGAGATGTGGGCAATTCACCGACAATCCGCCGGTTAAATATGAATACTTCAGGCACTTTGGAAGTTTTGGTTCCATTTACTTTAGGTGTGAATATGACTTTAAATAATGGGGTAATTCTCAATGATGAAAATCTCATCACATTCATCCATAATTCATCTGTAATGGGGGGATCCAATGCCAGCCATGTAGATGGAAGAATAAGGAAAATCGGAAATGCGGCCTTTACTTATCCTTTTGGAAATGGAGGATTTTATGCACCCCTAACAACAACCGGCTGGGGTACAGGTGGTGGAGGAACATCTTTCCATTTCACTGGAAGATTTTTCCATATCAACCCTGATTTGGTTCCTTATGACAGGGAAAGTAAAGAAAGCAGTATTGGGGTGGTCAATGAATGCGAATATTGGGAATTCGAAAGAACAAACGGCTCTGCAAATCCTTCTGTAACATTATCCTGGTCCGATGACAGAACCTGTCCAATTGTAGATTTTGCTGAATTTATTGTAGTGCAATGGAATGGATCTGAATGGATTGATTTGGGTCAGGATGGGTTAGCAGGTGATGAAACTGCCGGCACAGTCAGTAATCTAACAGCAGTTCCTGATTGGTCAAATGATATTTTTACATTGGGACAATCCTTCAGAATTTTACCAATCGAATTACTCTCCTTTTCTGCAACTCCAATCAGCGACAGGCAAATCAAGGTTTCTTGGGCTACTGTTTCTGAAAAAGACAATGCCTTCTTCACTATCATGAAATCCTTAGATGGGCAAGATTGGTTTCCAATTGGTATATTGGCAGGAGCAGGAAATTCAGATATTATTCTGAATTATGAATTCATTGATGAAAATGCGGTTTTTGGAAGACAATTTTATAGATTAATCCAAACAGATTTTGACGGTACTTCAGAGACTTTCAAAGCCGTGGGGGTAACTCTCAATGAAATCCAGGAAAAATTGGCGGTAAAAGTTTATCCCAACCCAACTCAAGGAAAAGTTAACATCTTATCAGAAAACCAAAATCTTGAAAATGCAACCTTGTCCCTATATGATGTCCAAGGAAGTTTAATCATCACTTTACCTAACCAATCAGGAAGAATATTTGAAATCGACCTTAGCGGATTGGAAAAAGGAATTTATTTGATGAAAGTTTACAGTAATTATCAGGTTGAAACCAAAAAAATAATCCTTCATTGATTACTTGTCAAGTAAAGGCAAAAAGCACCAACTCTTCCAAAGAAATATATCGTAGTGTTTTTTCATTACATGCCTCCAATATTACTTTTGGAGCAACACCTGCCCGATATGCTTCCATCCATCTACTGACACAGAGACACCATTTATCACCTGCCTTCAAACCAGGAAATGCCCACTCAGGCCTAGGAGTAATAAGGTCATTACCTCGTTCGTAACTGAACCTGAGAAACTTTTCAGTCATTACTGCACAAACCGTATGTGTCCCCAAGTCATCAGTTCCTGTCTCACAACATCCATTTCTATAGTAACCTGTCAATGGTTCGGAACTACAAATCACCAACTCTTCTCCAAATACATTATTTGCCATACACCAAATTCGAATAGATAAGATTTTAAATTAAATAAAGAAGGTATCAAAAATAACCTTAATTATCCAAACGATGTAGAACTGAAGTTATAAATCAAAACTTTTGTGCTTATCGACCCAAAATCATTTCCTGTTAGATTTTATCTTCTTTAGTATTTTTTTAATTATTGACCTAATATTGTGTCAATTCCATAAAACGTTATGCTTCCGATTCATTGCGCAATCATCAAAATAGGTTCAAACGTGATTACTTCTGATTCAGGGCAACCTGATGAAATCCGTATGAAACAATTGGTAGATCAAGTTTCTTACCTTAAAGAAAAAGGTGTCAAGGTCCTTTTGGTTTCCTCCGGTGCTGTTGCCTTTGGAAGGAAAGAAATAGTCCTTCAGGAAAAACTAAACCCAGTTCTAAAAAAACAAATTTGGGCTTCTGTGGGGCAGATTTCCCTGATACGGAAATACAATAACCTTTTCGCGGAAAATGGACATCAGATAGCTCAAATTCTTGTCACTAAGGAGGATTTTCGGGACAGAAAACATTATCTGAATATGCGTAACTGTATCCTTGGTTTACTGTCCCAAGGAATTGTCCCCATCCTGAACGAGAATGATACTGTTGCCATTACCGAATTAATGTTTACCGACAATGATGAATTGGCATCTTTGACAGCTGCTATGGTCAATGCTGATACTTTGATATTATTGACCAATGTGGACGGTATTTTTGATGGGCCTCCCTCCGACACAGATTCTAAATTAATTTCCGTTATTGGACATAAAATGCCTGAACTTGGTTCTATGATAAGCCCGACCAAATCCTCATTTGGAAGAGGAGGCATGTTAACCAAGTTGACCATGGCCAAAAAATCCGCTGATCTTGGAATTCAGGTAATCATAGCCAATGGCAAAAAAGACCATATTCTTCAAAAGATTTTAGAGGAAGACGTTCCATATACCTATTTTGAACCCAAGCCGTCCAAGCAAAGTCAAAAAAAATGGCTTGCTCATGGCGAACAATATTACAAAGGTGAGGTAGTGATCAATGAAGGTGCAAAGTCTGCATTGGCTTCCGAAAAAATAATCAGTCTACTTCCAATAGGTATTGTTTCTACTTCTGGGGAATTTTCAAAAGGAGATATCATCCGGATCATAGATGAAAAAGGCGAGAAAATCGGCTTAGGAAAATCAGAATATAATTCCGCAACAGCTATAGAGGTGTTGGGAAAAAAGAACCAAAAGCCTTTTATCCATTATGACTACCTCTACTTATTCCAACATGACTGATTACAAACAAATTTTCCAATCCGTCAAATCCGCAACAAGAAATTTACCTTTACTAACAGAACGGGAAATTATCCAAACGCTCCAATCACTTAGGGAAATTTCAATCGATAGCATAGATTATATTTTGCAGGCAAACCTTCAGGATTTGGCCAAGATGGATCCCCATGATCCAAAATATGACCGTCTATTACTTTCTGAAGAAAGAATAAAAAATATCTGCAATGAAATTGCACAGGTTAAATCCTTGCCCTCTCCTTTGAACAGGATTTTGGAAAGCAAAATTTTAGAAAATGGTCTTGAACTTCAAAAAATCTCCGTTCCATTAGGCGTATTGGGAATCATTTATGAGGCAAGGCCAAATGTTACCTTTGATGTGTTTAGCTTGGCACTTAAATCGGGCAACGGCCTCGTACTGAAAGGAAGCGCTGATGCTGAGCATTCAAACAGGGCGATCATTTCCTTAATACATCAAGCGCTCGAATTGAATAAAATTCCAAAAGATGCCTATCAACTATTGCCTGTGGAAAGGGAAGCTACTAAAGCACTTTTGGAGGCCGTTGGCTTAGTGGATATTATCATTCCCCGAGGAAGTCAGGGATTGATTGACTATGTAAGGCAAAATGCCAAAGTTCCAGTAATTGAAACAGGGGCCGGAATTGTGCATACCTATTTTGATGAAACAGGTGACCTTTCCAAAGGAAAAGCCATTATACATAATGCGAAAACAAGACGGCCAAGTGTATGTAATAGTCTGGATTGTTTGATCATCCATGAGAGCAGAATCAATGAACTTCCAGAACTCTTAAAACCGGTCTTGGATTCAGGCGTGAGAATATTTGCAGATGAAAAGTCATTTACAATACTTGAAGGAAAACCTTCAGTTGAAAAAGCAAATGAGGAGCATTTTGGGACGGAATTCCTATCACTTCAGATGTCTGTCAAAACAGTATCTGATTTAGGTGGGGCATTAAACCATATCGCTGAATATAGTTCCAAGCACAGTGAAGCCATCATTTCCGAAGATCAGTCCAATATTGACAGATTTCTCAAAATGGTCGATGCCGCAGCGGTATATGCCAATGCCTCCACTGCCTTTACTGATGGCAACCAATTTGGACTTGGGGCCGAGATCGGAATCAGCACGCAGAAACTCCATGCTCGGGGGCCGATGGCTTTAAATGAGCTGACGAGCTATAAATGGGTCATCAAAGGAAACGGACAGGTAAGGTAATCCTGCACTGAGTTTTTGATTTCTTTTGGTTAGAAATCAGATTAATAAAAAGTTAACCTTTAACCTATATTAATACTTTTTTATGGTGGATTCTTATCAACTTCTGTTTAAGAATTTGACTATTTCATAGGGAAGATCAGTAGTGATACAGGTTTCGACAGGAAGTGAGCTATTTTTTTTTTAAACTTTAAACCCAAATTTAGCCATTGACAAACATTAAGATTTAATAACAAATCCCTAATCCCTAATTTCACTCTTATTGATTAAGAATACACACATTTAAAATTTAAAAAACTCAAATGACCATAAACCAAAATATAGACTTATGAAAAGACGGGATTTCTTCAAAAATGGATTTTTAACCACCCTAGGATTGGGAACAATAGGTTCTTACCCTGTGTTTGCCAACGACTCTAAACTGGCTAAAGGGCAAGCAAAAAACATCATCTTTCTGGTAAGTGATGGTATGAGCTCAGGCACACTCAACATGGCAGATATTCTTTTAAGAAATAAAGAAAGCCGGGCTACAAGGTGGATAAGTCTTTATGAAGAAAACCTTGTCAAAAGAGCCTTGATGGATACCGCCTCTGCAAATTCTTTTATAACCGATTCAGCAGCTGCCGGCTCTGCATGGGGAGGCGGAATGAGGGTCAAAAACGGCTCATTAAATATTGGACCTGATGGTGAAAGACCTGTCCCCGTTCTCCAAAAATTCAAATCTATGGGAAAAGCTGTAGGATGTGTGACTACTGTTCAGATTACCCATGCCACTCCCGCATCCTTTTGTGTCAACAATAACAGCAGAAATGCAATGGCTGAAATTGCCGAGGATTACCTGAAATTGAGATTTGATGTGATGATGGGTGGAGGTGGAAATTTTTTCAGTGCAGAAAAGAGAGCTGATAAAGTGGATTTATACAAGGCCTACAAGCAAAAGGGATTTGACTTGGTCAGAAGTAAAGCAGAAATGATGAATGCGAATGGGAATAAGCCTATCATGGGCGTATTTGCTGATGATGGGCTTCCCTATGCTGTAGATAGAGAATATTATGAAGAGCTCAAATCCCAAGTTCCTAGCCTTGCAGAAATGACCAAAAAAGCCATTGAAGTTTTAAGTAAAAACAAAAAAGGGTTCGTCATGCAGGTTGAAGGCGGGAAAGTAGACTGGGCTGCCCATGGAAACGACGCTCCTGCCCTACTCTACGACCAATTGGATTTTGATGAAGCAGTTGCGGTAGCTATGGATTTTGCTATAAAGGATAAAGATACCTTGGTGATCATCACCACTGATCATGGCAATAGTAATCCGGGTTTATTTGGCGGCAATCAGGCAAGCAAAAACTTTGAAAAGCTTTACACGACCACTGCCTCCAACGAGTGGGTTTTAAATCAGATCAATTCTGATTATAATGCTTCTCAGGTTGTTGATTTGATCATGGCACACCAAAATATCGCGCTTAAAACAGCCGATGCTGAATTACTTTTGAAAAATTATAGGCCAGGAGATAATGGGCTTTACAATACCAACAACCTTCCTTTATTGCCTTTGGCATCCATGCAGTCTACCCATAATTCGGTTCAATGGGCCGGAAACAATCATTCCGGTGACTATGTGGAATTGGCTATGTACGGACCGGGATCTGAAAAATTAACGGGATTTGTCAAAAACTTTGAACTGCACAACTTTATGCTTGAGGCATGTGGTGTCCAAAAGGATCTATGGGTTTAAAGTCTACTATTTGAAATGTCAAATTAGCGAAGGAATATGTTTTAAAGATGGGTGAATTAAGAGTTTCTTTCATCAACCGGAGTGTATTTCAATTTTCCCAACCAATAGAGATACAGGACTTTAGAGTATCTTAGCATAAGGGGAAGTAAAATAATATTCGCCACGACTACTGTAATGATATATGCTGATACAGCGGGATCTTCAAAGAAAAAATTGAGGATAATCATCACATTGATGACTAATGCCACTGAAAAAGCATAACTGATATACATGGCACCATAGAAGAAATCTGGCTCAGGAACCAATACTGCATTACAATTGGAACATCTTTGGTTTACTTCAGTAAGCTTACGATAACTAAAAATTGAATTGGGGAAAATATTCCCTTCCCTGCATTTTGGGCATTTTGCTTGAAACATTGCCGCCCCTAAAGATTTTTCTTTCATGAACTTTACTTAATTGTGGCAAATATAGCCAATATTGGAGAAACAAAAGTGATTTAGGTCACGTTCCAAAACTTTGAAAACATCTGAATCAAAGCTTATTTTTTAATTTGGTTATATTTGCAACATGCTGATTACATTAAAGCGATATCAACCCATTAAATGGATTACCTACATTCTTCTGGTAAACTTTATAAACTTGTCAGCGAATTTTTACCATGCATCTGTAATGGATTCTAAAGAATTGGAAAACTACGACCCGATTGATTCCATCACTGAACTGGTATTGGAATATGTTTTGGAAATGGATGAGGAAACAATCCCTGATACTGAAGTACCCCATGAAAAAAGGAAAATAGTTGACTTCAAAATTTTAATAGAAAAAACTTCAATAAATATTATCCCACCAAAAATTTCTTTTAAGAAAGATTCTGTTTTTATTTTGAAGGATATTTTTGAAAACATCCATTTAGAGCAATCCTCTCCTCCGCCCAAATACTTTATCTGAATATAATTTTTTTCCTTTACTTCATCCAAATGAGGTGAAAAAACCCATTCAGAAGAGTTTAGAATACCAATCAATTATAAAAATGAAAAAAATATATGTAGTGATGGCTGCCATACTTTTTGGTAGCCAACAAATCCTTGCGCAGGATGCTAAATCAGATAGCTCAAAAATTGAACGGATATTGTTGGACAGCATTTTCTTATCCGAGATAGAGGAAGCAGTCAAAAACCAAAAACCAAAAGTATTGCATGCAGAACCCCTATATATAGACCTTATCCGTGACTTGGGCGCCCGAAAAGGTGAAAAGGAATGGAACGTAGGCCTGGGAATGGCCGATAAGCGTGGATATGATGAGTATGAAGCATTGATAGAATATGAGTGGGCAGTAATTGACCGGCTTGGGCTGGAAATTGAAATTCCGGTAACCATCTTCTCCAATAGAGGTGACTTACCTTTGGACATCACCCGGCCGTCCAATCGGGTCGAGTCCATCAAATTGGCAACGCAGTGGTCTTTCCTGGTTTCGGAAAATGCAAAAACATCCTTGGCTTTGGGCTATATCCATGAATTTGAATTTGTAGACTTGAATAAAATGGGCCAGGGAGATTTATTCAAAGGAAATATTTTCAACCCGTTTTTTATTGCAGCCAAACGATGGGGTAGGAATTACCACACTCTGATTTATACCGGACCAAAAATTGAAAAACAGTTTGGACAGAACAACCCGGATATCACCTACCAAATCAACAGCAATTTTCATTACATGATAGCAGGAACAAGGAATTTTATCGGTGTGGAAGTAAATCAGGGAATTAACCAAGGTAAACTCGAAACAGTCCTTCGACCTCAGATGAGGGTCGGCCTCGCCGAAAACTTAATGGTAGGCATTGTGACAGGAATTCCCATCAACCGAGAACAGCAAGGGCTAAGTTCCTTTATCCGGATTATCTATGAGCCCGGATTTAAGACCTTTCATTAGAAAGATTTTAGATATAGGAAAAGCAGATTTTAGATTTTATATTTTTTGTGGAATGGAGATTTGATTAGAAGGAAAAGCCATAAAAAAAAGAAGTTTAAGTAAAAAAAGCCCTAGAATCAATTTCCAGGGCTTTTTTTAGAACCTTTTTGGGACGAGACCTCGGGAACTTTCTCCTATTACTTCATCCAAGTCATAGTCTTTTCCTTTACCCCACCTAAGCAATTCTTCAATAGTATAGATTTCGGTGGTTTCCAGATCTTTTACTTTAAAGTTCTCCCCTGATAACCTGGCCAAAATTTCAAGCTTACGCTTTTCGCCCATATTGGTAAATTCATAAATCCTTCCGACTCTTAAATTGTCCAAAGCTATAGCCATCTTTTTACTCTTTGATTAGTTTATTTATTCTTTGGATTGGTCAGGGACAATATTGTAATTCTAGGCATCATCGCGAATAATAACCCCTCTAGCTTCAAAAGCATATTCCTGCTTTGGTTCAGTAATGGATTCAATTTCTTCTTTGGATTTACCTGCATCTTCGGCATAATGTCTCAAGGTAGCCACATCAGTAATTTTCTTGGTTGCAACTCCTTCAATTATAACTGGATATCCTTGGGAGTTTTTCGGAACAAAAAAACCGTAATCTTTGAAAGTGACTCTCATAGTCTGTCCATTGGGAAGATCAATGGTCATCCAACAACCCTTCATCGCACAAACCTCTTTTATTTCTCCTACAACTTTACCTTCAAAAGCTTCATTATCCTTAAGTTCCGAAACCAATTGGGTTAACGAAACCACCCCATCATCATTGATCGCTTCACCAAAATTACCGGTCGGTGTATCGGCATCCACAGCATTTTCCTCTGCTTCTTTATTGGATTGAGGCTGGCAAGCCCCGATAATAATGGATAAAAGCAGGAATGGGAACATTATCTTTTTCATATCGCTTCGATTTTTTTCAAAACTAACTACAAGAAACAATTAATCCAATAATTCTAAATTACCGATTCACTTTAACTTGTCAGCAAATGCCTTTTTGAATTTTTCCAATTTGGGTTTTATCACAAACTGACAATAGGGTTGCATCCCATTATCATTGAAATAGTTTTGATGATAATCCTCAGCGACGTAGAAATTGCTGAATGGAGTGATTTCGGTCACTATTGGTCTGGAAAAAGCCCCTGACTCGTCAAGTTTTTTTCTATAAAAATCAGCTTCCGCTTTTTGGCTTTCTGAATGAAAAAAAACAGCTGATCTGTACTGAGGCCCTACATCTGCCCCTTGCCTATTGAGGGTAGTCGGATCATGGGTAGACCAAAAAATTTCCAATATTTCCGAATAAGAAATCTCAGAAGGATCAAATAAAACCTGAATCACTTCGGCGTGACCTGTTGTACCGGAAGTTACCTGTCGGTAGGTAGGATTGTCAACATGACCACCACTATACCCGGATTTGACACTTTTTACTCCTTTTAGATCCTGATAGATTGCTTCTGTACACCAAAAGCAACCCCCGCCGAGGGTGGCGATTTCATATCCTTCTGGTACATCAACTGTTGTTTTTGGTAAATCTCTCATATTATTTTCTTTCTTTGATGAGGTCTGTGCACAGGCAAATGTCGTAGTCATTGCCAAGCTTAAAATAAAAAGCATCGATTTCATTTCTCTTTAATTTAATGCTTTAACAACAAGAAGGCTCAAGAAGTTTTGGGAATAGAACTAATCCTGACAAGACCTGTTGGTGTGACATCAGGATTTACCGGTATTCCATTTTGGGTCACCAACAACTTGCCCTCTTTGTACAGACGCATCATTTCAATCTTGACATCTGCTAGAAAAAACTCCCAATCCTGCGGGTAAAGCCATTTTACAACATCAGAAGGACAAAAAATTTGCCCCTTTTTCATCCTGCACATTTCCAAAATGGCCAGTGCAAGAATATTGGGTTCTATGTAATTTCTTGAGGTCATTTACATAGGAAATACAAATGCTAAATCAAAGGTTTATCAATCAATTGCAGACCAAAATAAAAGTCGGAGGGAAATTTTTGACAGATAAATAACTTTTGATGTTTCCGAAGTAGCCGGCAAACTGATATTTCAATAAATACGAGTAACAGATTTGTATAAATTTTCCTTGACCATTTATAGCGTCTTTACTCTTTTTATAGATTTCTTCTCTTGCATCTTTCTTGATCAAAGTCAAAGGCAAAGAGGAAAGTATGATGTCAACTTTTTGTCCATTGAGATATTTGTCAAGATTTTCAGCCGAATCACAGATGATTTTCACATTATCCTGAGGAAATTGTTTTTCAAGAGCCTCACAAAAAGGTTTATTGATTTCAAACACAAGCAACAAAGCGTCAGGATCCATTCTTTCAACTATTCCCTTGGTAATACTGCCATCACCCCCGCCCAACTCAACAATAAATTTCAAACCCTCAAAATTAGCATAGGATAACATTTTGTTTACCAATGAAGTAGAACTGAAAGTAATTGCTCCCGTTGTGGAAATATTTTTGCAAAGTTCTTTAATTAAGACCCCTTTATTTTTCATATTTATCCTTTAATCCGGCAAGATAGGAATTTTAGAAAAAAAATGAATGTATTGCCCCTTGAGTTTTATTTTCAGACTTAATTACCCATGTCTACCCAAGAATCCATCAGTTCAGATTTAATACTGAATTTTAAAAAATCATTTGTCAAATTCTGGCAAATCGGAATCCCATTTATTGTGTGTCTATTACTCTTGCGCTTCTTAGAGATTCGTACTGTGTTTTCAATGCATGATTTATCTTTTAATAAAAATGAAATTATGCTGATGGGAACAGTGCATGACCTATTGTGGGTTTTTTATATACTGGGTTTTCTTCTGTTGATTTACCTTCCCTTGGGTCTGAAATTTAAAAAATTTACTCACATCCTATTCATATCGTCTACTACAATACTTATACTCCTTCAAGGTGGACTGTTTTTTTATTTTACAAAAATGCTTCTACCCTTAGGAGAAGATTTATATGCTTATTCGGTTGATGATATTTTGTCCACTGTCAAAGCTTCAGGAGAATTAAATATTGTAAATATTGGAGCCTCATTCTTCTTATTTGCTGCTGTATATTTCATTTTAAGTTTGGGAAAACACATCCCTTTGACTTTTAATTTTTCCGTAGGATTGACTATTGTTTGTTATGCTTTCATTATCATTTACAATATTTTACCTGAAAATAAGCTCATAGAAAGACCTGAATTGGAAAAAAATCTGATAGCTAATAAATCTTTTTATTTTTATAATCAATCCTATAATTACTTCACCAACAAGGACTATATCTATTTTGATTTTTTCCTTTCCCCACCTAGTAAAACAAACCTTCTTGTACAAAAAAACTTTGTTGAACCAAATTACCCGTTTTTGCACGAGAATAACTATCCCGATGTACTCAGTCCCTATTTCAGTGATTTCGATAGTATCCCTGATTTGGTATTTGTGATTGTTGAGGGCTTAGGAAAAGCGTATTCCGGTGAAGACGCCTATTTGGGTAGTTTTACGCCATTCTTGGATTCGCTCAGCAATCATTCTCTGTATTGGAAAAACGGACTATCTACTACAGGTAGAACTTTTGGGGTATTGACAGGGATATTTGGTTCACTTCCTTTTGCCCAAAATGGATTTATGGAACAGGCGCCGCAATACCCCCTGCATTTATCCTTATTCTCTATTTTGAAGCACAACGGCTATTTCACTAATTATCATATTGGAGCAGATAAGGATTTTGACAATGTTGGTTCATTTTTGGAGTACCAAAAAGTAGACAGAATTCTGGATATGTCCTCCTTCGATGCTGATTTTGAAGAAACCCCTTCGACATCAGGATTTTCCTGGGGATATCCTGACAAGGCCATGTTTGAAAATGGCATGAGAAAAATCCCAAGGGAAATGAAACAAGCTCAGCTGTCTGTTTTTCAGACTCAAACTTCCCACGACCCATTTTTGATTCCGGATGAACAAAGGTATTTTGATCTATTTGAAACCTATATTTCAAAAACCCTGAAAGCCAATCCGATGGAGGTAGCCAATTACAGAAAATACCAAAGCATGTATGCCAGTATTCTTTATGTGGATGAGGCCATCAGGGAGTTTTTTGAGGAGTATAAAAAAATGCCCAAATATGAAAATACTATATTTATCATAACAGGTGATCACAGACTACCAGAAATCCCCTTGGCCACTACCATAGATAGGTTTCATGTGCCCATTATGATCTTCTCTGAAAAATTACTGAGACCGAAAAGAATGCACGGAATCACCACCCATTTTGAAATCACTCCTACTCTTTTGGGATTTATTAAATCCCATTATGACTTGGATTTACCTTCCATGACTGCCTGGAAAGGATATGTCATGGATACTTCAGCAGTTTTCCAATCCAGCATTTCAAATCCTTTGATGAGAAATAAAAACCAGCTTATTGATTATATCAGCAATGAATACGTTTTATCTGATAACCAACTATACAGGCTTTATGACAACATGGGAATGGAACCGATTACAGATATCAAACTCAAAGAAAAACTGTCCCGCGAGTTTGAAAATTATAGGAACTCGAACCGATACGCCACTGAAAACAACCGGATCATTCCCGATTCACTGAAGGTCTACCTACCTTTGAGATAATCTGTCAATTTTGATTTTTCCTGGCATCAGAATCCTTCAAGATGTATTTCATCAGGGGATAGTAATAGTTCCAGAAAAAACTGTTTCGTTGGGAATAATCCTCAGCTTGTAAAAACATCCTCCATAACTTGGATACCCCAAAAAATCGAAATGAACTCCCACTGACAGGATTATCAGCAAAATCACCACAGAAATAGTAAAATTTACCTTTGCCATTTTCCTTGACTACTGCGGCCGGAAAATACCGTGGCACCCCCATTTCTCTGAGTTTATCAATTCCCGCTTCGGTTGGAAGTAAGTCATAGTAGGAAATGACTTCAAAATCACTGCTTACCAAGATCACGTCAATCCAATAAGGGTATTTGACAATTTCGGGAATCTCATATCTTTTTTGGCTTTTGGCTGTTGAAACAATATTTGGGACGTTGCTCTTGAAATCCTTACCAAACCGTAAAATTTCCAAGGTTCCATGTTCATGAACAAATACCATTCCGGGACCAGCCAACCCCCAAACCCCATCATGTTGGTTGACATATGCTTTGATCAGCCAACGGGGCAAATCATTGTTGAGCAAAGTGTCCAATTCATCGAAATATCTGGTAATCCAACCTGTCCACTTGATATCGGCAAGATTTTCAAATTCCAATCTCACATCCTTTCTGGTTGGACTGGCTATAGTATTGAATTCAGCAACGATATCAACTTCTTGATGGAAAGCCGCTTTCAAAAAGCTTATATCATTTTGGTCCATACCCCCATATAGCTTTTTGGAAGGGCTATTCAATACAGCTTGCTTGAAATCATTTTCATACACTCCATAGGTATCTGCAAAGTATATCAAATGGTTTTCCTTTATCAGCTTGTCCATCTCATTAGAGGAAAGGGATGAGAAATCATTGATTTTTGATTCTTCTAAAGTATTCCCAGGGAAAAACCCGAAATAGTCTTTTGATTTATCATAAACACTGCCATTCTGCTTGGTGAATTTAAAGTGATTGAGCAGCCAATGAATCGAATAATGCTCTTGATATTCCTGATTAGGGACAGTTTTATTGACAACCAATACGCCTAATGAACTGGAAGGAGTCAGATACCAAATCCCAAAACTCAATAAAGGTGTAACCACAAAAAATAATACGGCTAAAAAAAACCAAAAGGATAATAACCTTAATTCAGCCGGAAAATATTTGTCAAAAAAACTTTTCATCAGAATCGGAATTCAGTACCAAGTGAAATATTGAGGTTATTTCTGAAATTGTCTTTGGAAATCTCGTCTCTTGAATAACCTATAAATCCAAATCCCATCCATCTTGATGTCCACAGATGTTGGTAGCCCGCTCTTACCCTGTAAGAATTTAACAGTTGGGATTGGAAATCCCTGTTTTCCTCGTCAGGAGAAACTCCCGTAGATGCTTGCAAACTGAAAAAATCCTCAGGTCCACTGAAGTAATACCTTACCTGTAAATTGCCACTGCTCGAGGAACCTGCTGTGCCTGGGATATAGTTCAACCTCAGATTCAGCCACCAATTGCTGATATATTTCCCAAAAGAAGAGGTGATGATATGTGTTACCTCCGAAAATTGAAGGTATCTATATCCCGCCTCGATTTCATAAGCTTTTGGTAAATTCCAGAATACACTTGTCCCAAACCTGAATTGGGGAAAGAAGAAAGCCTCCGAAAAACCAACATTTAAATAACCATAAGAATTTTTGCCCAAGGAGGGAAATGCATCAAGCTCAAATTGAGTTCCACTGTCATCAAACCTTTGGGAATGTGTCACTCTTGCTATCAAAGAACCTGTAAAATTAGTCCTGGTCCTGCCATAAACTGAATAGGTATTCCATGGACTGATAGAACCCGCAAAGGAATCATAGTCATAGGTAGCGCCAACGGCATTGATGCGGGTAAATCTTCTCAATGTTTGGATATACCCTAAAATACCTTCTGTTTTTGGAGCTTTGGCAAAAACCTCATTGGCAATATTTAGCGCTTCTTTATAGGATTCCCGATAATAAAGCAATCTTGACTTTCGGTATTTCAGCGCCATGGAAGAAGGTCCGATTTTTTCGATACCGATCTCAAGTATCTCAGACGCCTTATCGTAATTTCCACTCCAAAACAAATTATCTATATAAGCAACATAAACATCCTCATACTCAGGGCTTGCCAGTAACGCACGTTCATAATACCTACCGGCAGAATCATATTGTCCATCCCAACTAAATGATCTTCCCATCAAAACCAGCACATCGGCATACTCCGGATATTTTGAAAGTACTTTTCTGAGGATTTCTCTTCCTTCCTCTCTTTTTCCATCCAAAATCAATTTCCTGGCTTCAAAATATAATTCGTCCGGATCAAAGCTTTCCTGGGCTATTGCAGAAATTGGATTAAATGCCTGCATTAGGAGCAAAAAAAGAGAGAAGAGAGTTATTTGCAGTTTCATCTTCAAATTTCTTTATCGGGTTACAGCGCTTACCTTTTGTTTGTCAGTGGCTTTTTTGAAACCTGTCCTGATCATTTCTCCCCAGCCACCTTTTCCTTTGATGAAGTGCCAATGTCCTTTCAATCCCCACCATACTAATTGGGGATGAATCAGAAACGGTTCCAAAATAATGGTTTTGATCAGTTTCTTCAGATCCGTTTTGTCCTTATAATTATTGTAGGCAATCTCTTCGTACAGAATACTAAATGAGGATATCAAAATGGAAAAACAGTAAATAAGGACGAAAAGAGCAATGAAATACAAAGCACTGATATCACCGGTAAAGACCATTATCATGGTGTAGATAATCCCTATAAATTCAAGGATAGGAGCCCACTTTTCAAAAATTGCCCAAAAAGGATAAGATATCATACCCAGGACACCGTGTTTGGGATTCATACTGATATTTTGGTGAAGCTGCAATGTCTCAATGGTTCCACGCATCCAACGGTTCCTTTGTCTGGAAAGCACTCCTTTAGTTTCCGGAACTTCGGTCCAGCACAAGGGGTCAGGAACAAAGCCAACTTTATGCGCTATACCTTCCTCGTTCATATATCGCCTCATCCTTACCACAAGCTCCATATCCTCTCCCACTGTCTTCGGAAAATATCCTCCCACCTTCAATACCAAATCTCTTTTGAAAAAACCAAATGCGCCTGATATCAACATCAGACCATTAATTCTTGTCCATGCCATTCTTCCCATAAGGAATGCCCTGAAATATTCAATTACCTGAAATCTTCCCAATAAAGTATCCGGTACCCTGTACTTGGTAACTGTTCCGTCTTTGACATCACAGTTGTTGGCCACACCAATGACTCCACCGACAGCAATTACTTTTCTATTGGTCTCCTCCATAAATGGACGAACCATTCTGCTCAAGGAATCACTTGAAAGAATACAATCCACGTCAATGCAGGCTAAAATCTCATTTTGGGCAATATTGATCCCTGCATTCAAGGCATCAGCTTTTCCACCATTTTCTTTATCGACAAAAGTTAGCTTTGAAAAAGATCTGTTGGTAGACTTATAAACACCTCTGACATTTTTACATGCTATCTGATAATTGTAAGCATAATCCGTTTTTACCAAATCAAAACTTTCTACCATTTTTTCCAAACTGTCATCTTTAGATCCATCATTTACTATGATTACCTCATACCTGCTGTAATGAAGTGTCAAAAGACTTTTAGCATTCTGGACGATGTTTTTGCCTTCATTAAAAGCCGGAGCAATTATGGAAATCCCCGGAGAAAGCGGACTTGTAATAACATCATGGTAATCAGCAAATTTATTCTTTCTGAGGTGGTCTCTCATCTCCAGTGCAGACAAAACTGCCATTACCAAGTATATCGTAATGATGGAGAAGCTATACATCAAAAAGAGTATGCCCATGATTTCAATCAAAATATTGAATAAAATACTATACATGACCGAGAATGGGATCTTTGAGGTGTGCTAAAATAAAATCTAATTCTTCATCCCTATTTGGAAAATCCCTTAAGGTGACCAAATCAGGATTGAGTGAATTTACTGCCTCCAATATTTTTAAGCGACATTCAAAATCCTTATTTCTCTTAAAGTATTCCATTAAAAGTATCTGGGATATTTCAGAACCCAAATTTTTCAAGACTTTGACGACATTCAAAAAAAGTGTCTTGTCAGAAGTCCCCAGATCTTTATGGATATCTTCCAAACCATTTGTGTAGTTGAAGTTATCGTAGCATTTCAATATTTCTATTTTCTCATTGATCGAAGCTGATCCGTACATTTCCTGAAGTATTGAAAGTCGATCTACCAAACCGAGGTATCTTACCAACTTTATCCCAAAAACCCGAACGGATTCATTTTTGGATTCAAAAAGTAAATTGACCTCAACATTTCCCTTATAATTGAGGTATTTGATAATTCTGTAATAATTCATTTGCTGCCATCTGGATAAAGGATAACGTTGTTCAGCCAAAACTTTTAAAGACAAATCATTTGAAATGTTCAGCATTGTGGCAATAGCATTGGACCTGATATAGAAATTTTCGTAAGAGGTGAATTTTTCTACCAAAGGTGCAGCCTCAACGATATCCATTTCATTGATCTCAACTATACCGGATGTTACTTTATCCCATCTTTTTAATGAAAGCTTTTTAATGGAATGCTCGTCAAGATCCAGTTTCCTGTAAATAAGTTTTAACCGCGCTTTAAAATCGCCTTTCATGTTTTTGTTAAGACTTATAATCTCATGAATCATCACATCTTTGAACAGGTCAATCTCAAGATGACCTTTTGGAAATTGTGCAGCCAAATCTTCCTTAGTCAAATTATTCAATCTCTCCGGTTCATCATCAAAAAGAAGGTCTGAGATCGGTCCATAACATAAATTTTTAAACCTCAGTGTCAGGACTTCTTTTCGTCTTTTCCTTGATTTGACGACAAACATCACCATGACCATTATTAAGGATGCTATAAGAAACATGCTCAAACAAGTCAATAGCAATAGCATTTTGATATCGCTCAGGATTTTTATCTTTAATTTATAAAATGGCCGGAAAGGGGTATTTGTGCCCAGCAATACCAGTTCACCTTCACTGCCAAAAGTATTATTGACATTGATTGGTGGAATAAAGAGTTCATTTCTGATCAAATTATCCAAATATTCCAGAACACCTGACTCACTGACTTCTCTTTTGAACAATAAATAATTGATAGACCCCGAACCTTGATTTAAAAGGGCCAAATCAGCATTCAATTCTTCAGCTTCTTTATAAAGAAGAATAGTATCAGAAAACCAAAAATTAATTGAGTCAGCATGCTGACTTAAATTCAGAAGAGTTAGATCAGTTGTATCATTGAGTGCATTGAAATACACAATAAACTCCAAACCAGGAATTTCATCTGCATTTTCCAAAACAGGCTGTAAACCAGTAACAGTGATGCTACTGTCTTGAGCAACAAGTTTTCCGGACAAAAAAAAGGATAAAAAAACAAGAGAGAATATCAGTTTTTTAATTCTTTTGAGTCCAGTTTCAAATATCATTTACTAATTGTTGATTAATCTTCTTACCCTAACAGCAAGTTCATTGGGATTAAATGGTTTAGGTACAAAATCAGATACACCAAGATTAAACGCCTCCATTACAGTTCCTTCTTCCTCTCCTAAAGAGCTAAGGACAATAATTGGGACTTTGGGACTAACCTTCTTGGCATGGTTGATGATTTCAATTCCATTTTTGAATGGAATCATCACATCAGTAATAATGAGATCTGCTTCCAAAAGATTGATGGCATCTATACCTGAGATTCCATCTTCGGCCATCGTAACATTATAGCCTTCTTTTTTTAACTTAAACTGTACCAAACTCGATATCAGTTTATCGTCTTCGATAATCAAAACATTTTTCATTTTAAACAATTTTTGGGTGACTAAGTGATTAAAGATAATCGGAAAAAAACCAAAAAAACAAACCCAAAATGACTGGAAATATTTTAAAATTTTTCGCAAAAAATACAAATTATTTAAAATGCAGTATAAAGAAAAGTTTTTGCCGTTCTTACCTGTTATACCCTATTAAAAAAAAATAACTTTTTTTGAAAAAAATTCTTTTGTTAGCTTACCAAAGTTAAAAACACATCATTTTATACTATTACTATAAATTATGAACATCAAGTTAAAAGTATTCAGCAGCTTAATGTTCTTTGGATTTTTTCTTTCATCCATTTTTGCTTGGTCACAGAGTGACCCATCCGGAGAAAGAAGAGTGACGGGGACATATGCAATCAAAGGTGCCACCATAACCACTTCACCAGGCAAAACGGTTTCAGGTGCAACCATCCTTATTAAAAATGGCTTGATTGAAGAGGTCGGGACCAATGTAAAAATTCCTTTAGAAGCCCAGGTAATTGAAGCAGATTCTTTGTATATCTATGCTGGATTTATTGACGGAGCTAGCAATGCTGGTGTAACCAAACCAGCCGATCCCGAAAGACCTTCAAATTTTGACCCTTCCAATCCCCCTGATGAGATTGCAGGAATCACCCCATGGAGAAACGTTCTCGATAATTTCGAATTCAAAAACGGTCAAATTTCGGATTTGAGAAAAAGTGGATTTACCGTCGCACAGATTATACCTGAGGGGGGAATGCTTCCCGGAAAAGCAGCTATAGTTGTCTTGGGCGGAAATGCCTCTACCAATATCATCGGGCAAAATACTGCCCTAAATGCGAAACTGTCCGTCTCTAGAGGAGGTAGAGGTGTATATCCCGGCACCCAGTTGGGTATCATGGCCAAATTCAGGGACCTTTATAAAAATGCAGAATATTCAGCACAGCATAAAAGACTTTTTGCAGCAAACAGCGGATTGACAAGACCTGAAGTAAACAAAACATTGGAGGCCTTTTATCCCGCCCTCGATAAAAGCATCCCTATCATGTTTGAAGTCTCGAATGATCTCGAAATTAGAAGAGCGATATCGCTCCAAAAGGAAAATGGTTTCAGGCTTGTTTTGGTAGGTGTCACTGAGGCGGATATGGTTATCAATGAAATTAAAGCAACAAATACCCAGGTTTTACTCAGTATGAAATTGCCAGAAGATAAAATCAAAAAGGCAAAAATAGAAGAACTCTCTGAAGAAGTTAAGGCGAGGACAATAAGGGCCCAAGAGGCTTACGAAAATTCCCTTAAACAGGCTGGATTTTTGGAAAAAGCAGGGATTTCTTTTGGATTTACTTCGATCGGTGGCAAAACCTCAGACCTTCCCAAAAACCTGAAGTTGATGATTGAAAATGGACTAAGTGAAAATGCTGCATTGGCTGCATTGACGACTAATCCGGCAAATATCCTTGGAATTTCAAAATTTGCCGGTACGATTGAAAAAGGCAAACTTGCCAACATGGTCATTTTTAATGGACCAATGTTCAATGAAGATTCAAAAATCAAGCACGTAATTGCAGATGGATACATATTTGATTATGAAATAAAAGAAAAAAAGGCAACAAACGGTAACGGCAAAAATGGCACAGCTGACATTGCCGGAGAATGGGAATACACATCGGATACACCTGCAGGAAGTTCGGGAGGGACGATGGTCATAACCAAGGAAGGAGAAACATTCAAGGGTACCATTACCTATGACAACCCTTCAGGTAACGGCAAAGCAAGTTCTGAAATGAAGAACATCAGTATTTCTGGAAATTTCATGACTTTTTCCTTTGATGTGGCAGCAGGTGGAATGGCTTTGGAAGTTTCAGTAACAGGAGATGTAGATGAAAATAAATTTTCAGGAAATATGTCTTTGGCAGACTTTGGAAGCTTCCCCTTGAACGCATCAAAAAAACCAAATCAAAGCACCCGTTAATCCAAACGAAAATGAAAAAACTGAATTATATATTAACTGCCTTACTCTTGTCGGGTTCCTTTTTTGTAAAGGCACAGACACCAAAAGGTTCTATTTTGATTAAAAATGCAACAGTACTGACCATTACCAACGGAACTTTGGAAGATACGGACGTTTTGGTAGAAAATGGAATTATCCGTAAAATCGGTAAAAACCTCTCTGCTTCAAATGTTCAAACCATAGACGCCAATGGGAAATTTCTCATGCCGGGTATTATTGACGCTCACTCCCATGTTGCCTTGGATGCGGTAAATGAAGCCACAGCCCCAATCACCTCAGAAGTTAAAATGGCGGATGTAGTAGATCCTTATGATATTGGACTTTACAGAGCTTTGGCCGGCGGAGTAACAATCTCCCACGCTATGCACGGTTCTGCAAATGCCATTGGAGGTCAAAACATCACCTTGAAACACCGATATGGATCTGGAAATCCTGAAGACCTTTTCATGAAGGAAGCTCCAAGAACCATCAAGTTTGCATTAGGGGAAAACCCAACCAGGGTTCATGGTAGGGGAAACGGGATTCAACCCCGATCAAGAATGGGGGTTGAAGCAGTAATTAGAAATGGATGTAATGAAGCCATTCAATATAAAAAAACTTGGGAAAGCTACTATACCGCCCTCAAACAAAAAGGAGCCACTCCAATACCCCCTAAATTTGACACAAGGCTTCAAACCCTTGTCGATATATTAGATGGCAAAATCATTATCCACTGCCACTCTTACCGGGCTGATGAAATCTATGCACTGATCAATACCTGTAGGGATTTTGGAATTACAAACATCGTGTTTTCCCATGTTAATGAAGGCTTTAAGGTTGCTCCGGAGTTGGCAGCATATACTATGGGAGCTTCAGTTTTTGCTGATTGGTGGGCGTATAAG
>CAZLJT010000022.1:0-24945 GCA_964559905.1 uncultured Aquiflexum sp. | reverse complement strand
AATTACAGCATAAATATGAAGTATATGAGGAGTCCGGGGTCAAAGAGTATTGGCTTTTGGATCCTGAGGGACAGACACTTTTGATTTACACTTTGATGGTTGGTAAATATGAGGCTTCCCGACTAATGACCTCAGGAGATATTGCCAAATCATCAGCCATTCCCGGATTTGAATTGGATTTGGAGGAGTTTTTTGGAGACGTCAAGTGATTTTGAATCCCACAAAGACAGCAAAGACACTAAGTAAATTTAAGAAATTGGGTATAGTGTTGATTGATTTTAATTGTACCATAAAACCAACCTTTGGCTCAACATTTACCTCATCACTTGCGTCCTGTCAATAATGAGAAACTTTCTGATATTTATTTTATGCCTTTTCTCGGTCGCCTGTGACCTTACTAACAATAGCCAACCCATTACAGCTCTTGAATCCAAAATCATTATTACCCCTATTGAAGTACTTGGAGAAAGTTCAAGGTCGTTGAGTTTGAAGTCTAAGACTGAAAAGATATACCCTTGTATGAATTTTCCGATTTTGACTGATAAAAGCATCAATCAAAATGGGATTTTTATCACCTTTTTGGGAATAGAAGAAACGGATTTTTGCCTGACTGCTTTAGGCCCTGCAACGGCAGTTTTGGATTTGGGAATTGTAAAAACAGGGCCAATGAACTTGGAGTTGAATACTACGCTCCATCGGAATCCGGGGCAATTAACCATTACCGATACTGAAATCATTATGGATTTTCCACAACAAAATGGAATCGAAATAGTAAGAAATGTCACCAAAAGAGTTCCTGAGAATACCTATTGGGGAAATATTGGATACCACACTGAATCTTCCATTACTCAAGTTGAGGAGTTTTTGCAAAAACTTGAAATTGAGGGAGCCCTCTTTGAAAAGCAGATTCCAGGTGATTACCATTATTTTGAAATTGACGAGGATGGGGAAATTGTTGTGAACAGGGAAAATTCGGGTTATTGGTTTGTAGAAGGATTTATATTCAGATTTGCAGGGAAAGAAGATGTTTTTAAAGAAAATGTTCTTTCATTATCAAGGGAATATTTTCCAGATCTATATATTAATGTGCAAACATTCAGAGGTGAAAGTATTTACAATTGGGGCAATTGAGAAGGGGAATTCCATAGGCATGAACGGTTTTGTAAATTGTAAAAGTCAAGACAATAAATAGTCCAGGTCCTTACCACCTTCTATATCCAAAATCACATTTCCGGTTTTTTGACCTGAGGCTACGTAGCGGTATGCTTCGGCGGCTTTTTCCAAGGGATAACTTCGGTCGATTACGGGTCTGAATATACCCTTTTCCATCAATTCCTTTATGGTTGTCATACTTCCTTTGATATCAGTGGGCAATGGAAAAATCACCCTTTGCCCTCCTTTGATTTTAGTCGCCAATGGTAGGTAAAGATTTTCACTGCCCGGACCCAATTCGGATGAGAGGTATTTGCCATGTTCCTTTAAAATACCTTTGCACTTCCCAAATGAACTTTTCCCGACAGAATCAAAAACCACATCGAATTTTTCGTTCAGTTTTGTAAAGTCCTCTTTTTGGTAATCAATCACCCTTCTTACTCCCAAGCCCTTAATCAAATCCAAATTCTTGGTATTGGCGGTAGCCACTACTTCCAATCCTTTTGCCAAGAGGATTTGAACCATCGCTGAACCAATACCTCCTGTGGCCCCGTTGACAAGAACTTTTGAGTCTTTTTGTAGTTTCAAAGGCTTTAGAAAATTAATGGCGTAATGTGCTGCCTCTGCCGAAGCAGCAGCATCAGCAAAACTGAACCCATCAGGGATTTTCATCATATTCCCATCCTCTTTAAAAACCATATACTCAGCCTGAGAAGGGATACCGTTATCATTAAAACCCCAAACTTTGTCTCCAACTTTAAATCCACTTACCTGACTGCCTACTTCCTCCACTACCCCTGCAAAATCAGTTCCCGGGATCGGGGTTCTCGGTTTTGGCCAACCTACAAAAAACCTGAAAATATAAGGTTCGCCCGAAAGCACGGCACAATCAGTTCGATTAACAGTAGTCGCTTTTACTTTGATCAATACTTCTTTTGGCTTCGGTTCGGGTTTGGGTATTTCCTCTATCAGGATATTATCCGGATTACCATAGTTATATCGGACTACTGCTTTCATAGACTGGAATTTTATTTAATAAAGATATCCGAAATGTATTTAAAACTCGAATAAAAAAGGGCTCAAAAAAAGAGCCCTTCATTCAGATAATTGCCGCCAAGTAAATAAAACCTTTAGAGGGGTATGGTTTACTTTTTTAGGAAATCCCGAAGTACGTAGTGCAGGATTCCGCCATTTTTATAATATTCAATCTCGATTTCCGAATCCAAGCGACAGATCACTTCGAATTCCTTGATGGTTCCATCTTCTTTTTCAGCTTTGACCTGAAGTGATTTAAGGGGTGATAATCCATTTCCTATGCCTTGGACACTGAATTTTTCACGACCATTTAAGCCAAGATATTCAGCAGACTCACCTTGCTTATACTGCAATGGCAACACGCCCATTCCTACTAAATTGCTCCTATGGATCCTTTCATAGCTTTCTGCCAACACAGCCTTAATTCCCAGAAGGTTTGTTCCTTTAGCTGCCCAATCCCTGGAAGAGCCACTTCCGTATTCCTTTCCGGCCAATACGATTAAAGGTATATTTTCGGATCTATATTTATGAGAGGCATCAAATACTGTCATTTCCTCTCCTGAAGGAATATGCTTGGTAAATCCGCCTTCTTTTTCTGCCAATTGATTTTTGATCCGCACATTGGCGAAGGTTCCCCTAACCATGACTTCATCATTACCTCGCCTGGAACCATAGGAATTGAAATCTTTCTTTTCCACTCCTTTAGACAACAGGTATTTACCAGCCGGAGAAGATTCAGAAAAAGATCCTGCGGGAGAAATATGGTCAGTAGTAATAGAATCACCCAATTTCAACAAAACCCTTGCGCCGATGACATCCTTGGGTTCAGCTATAGATTCTGATATCCCATTGAAAAAAGGAGCCTCTTTGATGTAAGTACTATCATCTGACCATTGGTAAACCTTATCTTTTGGCGCTTCCAGTTGCTTCCACATTTCATTCCCTTCAAAAATCTCTCCATAACTTTTCTCAAAATCAGAAGGAGAAAGCACCTTGCTCATCACTTCAAAAATCTCATCATTGCTTGGCCATAAATCTTTAAGGTAAACCGGTTCGAGATTTGGATCATATCCCAAGGGTTCATTGATCAGATCAACATCCACCCGTCCTGCAATCGCGTAGGCGACAACCAACATGGGAGACATGAGGTAATTCATCTTCACCTGAGGATGCACTCGGGCTTCAAAGTTTCTGTTTCCGGATAATACTGAACTGACCACAAGATCATTATCCTCAACAGCCTTGGCAATATGTCTTGGGAGAGGTCCGGAATTTCCAATACAAGAAGTACATCCATAACCTACTACATGAAATTTCAAACCTTCCAGGTCATCCAAAAGACCCGATTTTTCCAGATAATCAGTCACTACCTTAGAACCCGGCGCCAAAGAGGTTTTTACCCAAGCTTTGGTATCAAGACCTCTTTCCCTTGCTTTTCGGGCAACAAGCCCCGCACCTATCATTACGGAGGGGTTTGATGTATTGGTGCAGGAGGTGATGGCTGCGATGACTATAGAACCGTCATGAAGCGCAAATTTTTCATTGTTTAATTTTACTACCACCGTTTTGAGACCGTTTTTCACTTTGGTTTCATACTCCACTTCTGCGGGTGAGTCACCTTTTGGTTCGGACGGTTGACTACCCCCTTCTCCATACCAACGTCCTACCTCTCTTTTGTCTATAGGGATGTATTCCCTTCCATGGACTTTTTCTAATAATTCTCCGAACTTGGCTTTAAACTCCCTGACCAAAATTTTATCCTGCGGTCTTTTTGGTCCTGATACGGTAGGTTCGACGGAGGAGAGATCCAATTCTACAATTGAACTGTATTTGATTTTATCCTCGTCCTGCCTCCATAGCATATTTGCTTTACAATAATCTTCAACCAATTGAATTTGATCGGCAGCCCTGTTGGTCTTTTTCATATAATCCAACGTACGATCATCAATGGGGAAATAGGTAACTGTACAACCAAATTCCGGCGACATATTAGCAATGGTGGCCCTATCGGGAACGGTAAGGTTATCCAAGCCTGAACCAAAAACTTCGACAAATTTACCAACTACACCATGCCTCCTAAGCAATTCCGTAATGGTCAGTACCATGTCGGTAGCTGTAGTTCCTAAGGGGAGTTTCCCCGTAAGTTTCAATCCCACAACTTCCGGCATGATAAAGTAAATGGGTTGTCCTAAAATAGCCGCTTCAGCTTCAATCCCTCCAACTCCCCAAGCCACTACCCCAATACCATTGACCATTGGAGTGTGGGAATCAGTGCCTACCAAAGTATCGGGAAATGCATTTCCATCTCTTGGAATGACACCTTGGGCAAGGTATTCCAGATTCACCTGATGACAGATTCCCATCCCGGGAGGTACAACTGAGAAATTATCAAAGGCCTTTTGTGCCCATTTCAAAAATTGATAACGCTCTCCGTTTCTTTCATATTCAACCTCCACATTTTTTTGAAAAGAATAATTAGTGCCAAAATAATCGACCTGCACAGAGTGGTCAATCACCAAATCCACCGGTATCAACGGATTTATTTTCTGGGGATCTTTTCCTTTCCTCGTAGCTTCGGCCCTGAGTGAGGCTATATCTACCACAGCAGGTACACCTGTAAAATCCTGCATCAAAACTCTTGCGGGTTTGAAAGGAATATCTTTATCGGAAGGTTCGGGAGTCCAAGTGGCTAAAGTTTCTATATGCTCTTTGGTAATTCCAAAATCATCGAAATTTCTGAGGGCATTTTCCAAAAGGATCCTGATAGAAAATGGCAGCGTATCAATATTATAACCTGCATCCTGTAAGGACGGTAAACTCCAATAGTTGAAAGTACCCTTATTGGTCTTGAGTGTTTTTTTTGTTTGGTTAGGAAGTATTTTCATGGTCTTTAATTATTTGATAAAATTAAAAATTCATTCATTTATATAACTACATTCAATCTCAATTGATTCTCAATTTACCTTATTTTGCTCGTTTCTTTATCAGTATATAGGTTTTCATCGACGATTATAGATTTTTTATTTCAGACAATTGATGCTGTGGAACCACAAAAAAAAACCTTTGATGAAATATCAAAGGTTTTTTTTAATAGAGGATAAATCCTTCATTTATTGGTCTTTGGCATCTGCTTTCGCTTTTCTCTTGAAGCCCCTTCTAAACGGCCAAGTATATTCCAAAGCCTCTAATCCCCTATTCAGGTTATAAGTTGCACTATCTGTATTGGCCATCACGCTTTTGAGGTCCCTGGCAAATTGCTCATCTGTCAGCAAAACACCTGCAGCACTTTCTTCAGAATTCAGTTTTTCTGTAAAAGAATTTAAATTTTCAGTGATTTCCTTGGCATTTTCTGATGATTCCTGAAAATTAGCCACTGCTGATTTTAAATTATTGTATGATTCTTTGTCATTCGTCAAATCATAAATCAATGTTCCTTCTTTGTAAAGGTTTGCAGTGATTTTACCAATATCATTTACGACAATACTACTTCTGGTAGCAGTTCTGTCAAGTGTTTCCAAAATATTCTTAAAATTCTGTTCCAAAAGACTATCAGTCATTACAGCGCCTACGATTCCTTGTCCTTCAGCAATTTTTGTGGTCAATATTTTGAGGTTTTCTGTAATGGTGACAAGATTCTTGTTGTTCTCCTGAAGGGTGGCCATCATGTTGTCAGTATCCAATGGCATGACTGCAATCAACCTGTCACCGTCTTCGATGCGTGGCGCCTGTGTGGTACCTCCGTAGATTACAATAATTTTATTACCGATCAATCCATCTGAACTGATTGTAGCCCGGGAATCCTTACGGATATAATCCTGGACTTTGTTTTCCACACTCATTTCAATCTCCACTTGAAAATCACCATAAAAGTTGATTTTTCTTACTGTACCGATTTTCACTCCTGAAAACCAGACGTTATTTCCCGTCTGTAGTCCTGCGACATCATCAAAAACTGCTTTGAGCCTAATACTTTTTACAAATTTTTTCTGTTGACCGCCCATAGTAAGGACACCTGCTATGAAGATGATTATTCCGACAAGGACAAAAATGCCCACGATCACGGATTTCTTATTATCATTTCTCATTATCTGATAAAATTATAGTCGTAAAATGATTTCACTTGTTCGTTGGTAGCTTCCTCGAAAACTTTCTCAAAAGTACCGACTGAATTAAATTGGCCTTCAATCAAAACCGCCATTCGATCACCTGTTTGCTTCGCACAGGTCAAATCATGGGTAATGACAATAGAAGAAGTCTTAAACCTTTCCCTTACCTCATTGATCAGGTTATTGATCTCTATACAGGTGACAGGATCGAGTCCTGCTGTAGGCTCATCATATAGCATGATTTCAGGATTCAAGATCAATGTTCTAGCAATCCCTATTCTTTTCTTTTGCCCCCCTGAGAGCTCAGAAGGCATCTGATTGACGGTTTTAGGAAGTGCAACAGCATCCAGCAATTCTTCCACTCTCCTGTCAATTTCTTTTCTGGTAAGATTCTTGACATTTCTCACCAAAGGAAATTCAAGATTTTCTTTGACAGTCATACTATCGTAAAGCGCTGAAGCCTGAAAAGAAAAACCTATCCTCAATCTCAATTTGTTCAATTCCTTCAACTTCAACCTTGCAGTATCAATCCCAAATATTTTTATGCTACCCTCATCTTGCTTTAGCAGACCTACCATCAACTTGATAAGGACAGATTTTCCACTTCCTGATTTACCCAAGACTACCAAATTTTCACCTTTGTAAAGGTCCAAATCAACTCCTTTGAGGACATGATTGTCCCCAAAAGACTTCACTAGGTCTCTTATCTCAACGACAATTTCTTGCTCATTATGCATAGCGAATGGCATTTACAATTTGCATAATCAAAAGCTCTTCAATAAATATCAAAAACATGGACATTACCACCGCTGCATTAGCAGCTTGGCCAACACCTTCCGTTCCTCTTGAAGAATTGTAACCTTTATAACAACCCACAATTCCAATAGTAAATCCAAAAATCAAAGATTTGATAACTGATGAGAAAATATCCAAAAAGGAAATCGCTTCAAACACTTGTACAAAGAATGTCGACATACTCACCAACTCATTGACATTTACACTTAGAAAGGATCCCATCAAGGCAACGAAATCTGTGTACATTACCAATACAGGTATCATAAATGTAGCAGCAAGGGTTCTGGTAATTACCAAATATTTGAAAGGATTGATGGCTGAAACCTCCATCGCATCAATCTGCTCGGTCACGTTCATGGAACCTATCTCAGCGCCAATACTTGAACCGACTTTTCCGGAGGCTATCAATGCTGTCACCAAAGGGCCTAACGCCCTGACCACGGCGATGGATATCAAAGATGGCAACCAAGATGAAGCACCAAATTCAGCCAAAGATGGACGGGATTGATTGGTAAAAACAATACCAATAATAAATCCTGTCAATGAAATCAAGGGAAGTGACCGATACCCAATCTCATAGCATTGCCTTAATATCTCTTTGAATTCATACGGTGGAAACCAAACTTCCTTAAAAAACCTAGTTACAAATTTAAATGCATCAGACATTCCGGTGAAAAAATTATCCAGTTTTTTGGAAATCACAGGTTTATTGAATTCTATATTTTCCGCCATAAGAACTATATATTCGAATTACTAAATAAGATTATTTTAATCAATCGGCAAGCCCTAAAATCTCTGTGAGTACTTCTGTATGAAGCGGTTTCACTAAAAAACCCGAAACCTGGCTGTATTTTTTACTGATAATCACATCCATAGGATCCATGGATGACGTCAGCATTTTCACCTCAATGTCTTTACCTATATTTTGTAGTTCCACGAGAAAATCCCAACCCTGCATCTCAGGCATATTGACATCCAAAATAAGCAAATCCGCTTCGTTAGATTTGAGCCATTCCAATGCATTATAAGGATTTTCAAAGAAAAACAGTTCAATATCCGGTTTGATACGCAAAAGATTTTTGCGGTTGATCATATGCTGAATTTTATCATCGTCTACAAAAACCAATTTGTTGATCAATTTTGCCATGTGTCAAAAATAATAAAGTTCTATAATAAGGTTTGTTAAAACCACCTTCCAATCTTCTCTCGCAGAAATAAAATTCAGCACCCCCCCCAATATTGTTTACAAATATAAGAACATATCCAAATTGAAGTAGTTTTTTTATGAGATTAGCATTTTAGTCTAATCTAAGTTATTTAGGTAAATCATATTTAGCCAAGCCTAAATTAAATTCAATCCATTAAATATCAATTTGTTAAATCAATATACCTCAATTGAATTATAGATTTTAAAATGACATTGGAATGATTGGAGGGAATTCTTATTTGGAGGTTACTTTCTATAATGGTTCAAGTTCAAAGATATTTTTTTCAAAATCCAGCAATCTTGAATTCATCAGATGATTGAATTTATCTAGATTGCTGACTGAATCAATAACCCTCAAAATGGAAGAAAACAACAAACCTGTTAGCCTTAGAAATAAAATATTAAAGTTGTTGATTTTTTTTAGAGATCGCTTTGATCTGCATGAAGGCAAGGAAGATGAACTTGAAACTATTGATTATATTAAAAAGAATGTGGAATTCAAGGGAGCTAACCTTTGGATTCTGATCTTTGCCATTTTTGTGGCATCTGTTGGACTGAACGTAAATTCTACGGCAGTCATTATTGGCGCCATGTTGATCTCTCCACTGATGGGTCCTATAATGGGAATTGGAATGGCGGCAGGAATCAATGACTTTGAACTATTGAAAAAGTCTCTTCAAAATCTGGGAATTGCTGTTTTGATCAGTATAATCACAAGCACTATTTACTTTTCCTTCACCCCTCTCGATGACGCCCAATCGGAATTGTTGGCAAGAACTGAACCTACCATTTGGGATGTACTGATTGCATTGTTCGGCGGACTGGCAGGTATAGTGGCGGGTTCAAGGAAAGAGAAAAGCAATGCTATTCCAGGGGTTGCCATTGCAACCGCTCTAATGCCTCCGTTGTGTACTGCTGGGTACGGATTAGCTACCGGGAATCTTTATTATTTTTTCGGTGCATTCTATCTCTTTTTTATCAATTCAGTATTCATCAGCCTTTCGACATATCTGATTGTCCGCTTCATGAAATTTCCAAAAAAGGAATTTCTTGACAGAAAACGAGAAAAGACTGTGCGAACTTACATAACTATTTTCACCCTTCTTACAATTATTCCAAGTGTCTACCTGGCTTATATTATTGTAAAAAGGACATTCTGGGAGAAAAGTGCCAGTCAGTTTATTTCGGCTGAATTTGACCTTCCCAGAACTCAAATGATCAGCAGCAATTTAATATATAATGCTGATAGCAGTGTCATAGAAGTAAGCCTGATAGGCGAAAGAATAAATGATGCAGAAATAGCAAAACTAAATAAAAGACTGAGAGCACTAAATTTGAGCAACACTCATCTGGTTCTAAAACAAAGCGGTGATTCGGGTACCGATATGAACTTGCTGCGATCAGATATTCTAAAAGACCTTTATGAACGCAACGAAGCACTAATCCAAGACAAAGACCAAAAAATCAATTTGCTTGAAAGAGAACTGTCTGAATATAGCAAAAGCAGTAGTCAGGTTACCGATTTGGCCAATGAAGCAAAGATCCATTATCCAAATCTCGAAAATTTCACTCTCAACAGGGCCATTATAGCCAATATTAAAGAAAATAGACAGGACACCCTGACCCTTGCTGTTGCCAAATTCAAACAAACTCCGACTAAACAAGAAAAACAAAGGTTCGGAGACTGGCTAAAAGTAAGGACCAAATCCGATTCAGTTTCACTCATAATCCAATAATTAAAATGAAACCTTTCTTAATCATTTTTGCAACCATATCCTATTTCCTTTGCTTTTGATAGCTCAGGATACCCAATTCGATCAATCACTGGCAGAAAAGCTTCAAGCTGATGACTATGGAATGCGGAAGTTTATAATTGCTTTTCTTTTTGCCGGAGATCGTGTATCCGAGTATGATCCGGAAGAGCGGGCTGAGATCCAAAAAGGACATATGGCCAATATCACTAAACTTGCAGAAATGAAAAAACTAATATTGGCAGGACCTTTTATAGGGAATGATGCCATGCGCGGAATATTTGTTTTTGACGTTGATTCAATGGAGGAAGCGGAAAAACTGACCAATACAGACCCTGCTGTGATTGCCGGAGTACTTGAGATGGAATTGAAGGAATGGTATGGTTCCGCTGCATTGATGATGATCCCTGAAATCAACAAGAAAATACAGAAATCGGATTTTTAAATCCCATTGTTATAGCTATTTTTAAAATTCAACTGATTAACCCGAATTTCATGCAGAGTAAAAATTATGTTCTATTCCTTTCTGTAACCGCTGCATTGGGTGGTTTTTTGTTTGGGTTTGATACTGCTGTAATTTCCGGTGCAGAGAGAGATATTCAAAATCTGTGGGGGTTGGATGACTGGAGCCATGGTCTTGCAGTGGCGATGGCCCTATATGGGACCGTTATCGGTGCTCTTTTCGGAGGAATTCCAGCGGATAAATTCGGTAGAAAAAATTCCCTCCTTTGGATAGGTCTCCTTTATTTGATATCCGCCATTGGTTCTGCTTTGGCAACTGATGTGAATTCTTTCATGATATTCAGATTCATTGGGGGATTGGGTGTCGGGGCTTCCTCAGTTGTAGCACCTATGTACATCTCGGAAATAGCTCCTGCAAAACGAAGAGGTCAACTAGTCGCCCTTTATCAATTTAACATTGTCTTCGGTATTCTTATGGCTTATTTTTCAAATTATTTAATCGGCACAGCAAATTTGGATGAAGCTTGGAGATGGATGCTTGGAGTAGAAGCTATTCCGGCATTGCTATACAGTATATTGATTGTAAAGGTTCCAAAAAGTCCAAGATGGCTGATTGCCAAAAAACAGGACTTTGATCTAGCCAGGGAAATATTGACCAAAACAGATCCGGAAGGAGTAGATGAAGCGATGGTTCTGGCAATTGCAGAAAGCAAAGAAATCAAAGGGAAAGTATTAGCTACAGCTCTTTTCAATCCCAAATTCAGGAAGATTTCTTTCTTTGCTTTTCTAATGGCTTTTTTCAACCAAATGTCGGGGATCAATGCCATCATTTACTTTGCCCCGAGGATTTTTGAATCTGCAGGGATCGCTACAGAAGATGCCCTACTGTCCACCATAGGTATAGGGGTCATTAACTTAGTGGCAACCATGTTGGGGCTGTATCTGATAGATAAAATAGGAAGAAAGAAACTGATGTACATCGGTTCATTTGGTTACATCATATCTCTTTCCTTAATGGCATACAGTTATTTTGGAGGTGCTGTCAGCAGTGACCTCCTGCCATACTTTGTATTTGTATTTATTGCCTCGCACGCCATTGGACAAGGTTCTGTGATTTGGGTGTTTATTGCTGAAATTTTCCCCAATGAACTCAGGGCATTTGGACAATCATTGGGATCGTTTACACACTGGATTCTAGCCGCATTGATTGCCAATTTATTCCCATTCTTCGCAAGCACATTTGGAGCAGGAAGTATTTTTGCATTCTTTGCCCTGATGATGGTGTTGCAATTGATTTGGGTAGCATTCAGGATGCCGGAAACTAAGGGCAAATCATTGGAAGAAATACAAAAAGAGTTACAAAAAAGTCATGCTTAAAAAAGTAATCTGTTTCGGCGAAATGTTATGGGATTGTTTTCCAGACAAAGAAATTCCAGGAGGTGCACCAATGAATGTCGCACTCCACTTAAAGCAACTGGGATTAAACTCCCAGATGATTTCAAGAGTGGGTACAGATGAAAAAGGAAAAAAACTGAGGGAATTTGTTGAAGGATATGGGTTGTCCACCAGATTGATCCAGGACGATACCGAACATCAGACGGGAATTGTTGCTGTTCATAATGAAGACCCTGAAAACATCAGGTATACTATCGTTTCACCTGTGGCTTGGGATTTTATAGTGTTAGATGAAGATAATAAAGCTGCCGTTAGAAATTCGGACGCTTTTATTTTCGGGAGTTTAGCTGTAAGGAACAATGTCAGTTGGCAAACATTGTATCAACTTCTCCATCTACCAACTCTTAAAGTTTTTGATATTAATCTTCGTGCTCCATTTTTTGATTTCGAAAAAATTGAAATCATCCTCGGTTTTACAGATATACTCAAGATAAATGAAGATGAACTTGAAATTGTGGCTGATTATTTTGGAATAAAACCGGAAGTTGAGAAGGTTTGCGGACTACTTACCACCCATTTCCCTGTAAAAATGGTCTGCATAACATTGGGTTCAAAAGGAGCAATGATCTATCAAAATGGGGAAACTATCACCCATCCAGGATACAAGGTAAAAGTTGAAGACACAGTAGGTTCAGGTGATGCTTTTTTGGGTGGATTTGTCCAATCTTATCTTGAAGACAAATCTCCTGTTGAAATTCTGGACTTTGCCTGTGCATTAGGTGCTTTTGTGGCAACCCAAAAAGGAGGCACTCCAAAATACAAACAAGAGGATGTATTGAAAATTATTGCCACATAAAATCTACAATACGCCTAACCATTTTTTATTTGAATTCAATGATTCCCTTTTATGAAACAACCCGAATAGCCTATAGCCATCCGGGTTGTTAAGAAAATCACTAATTCCCGATTCTTCAGACTTCCTTACAATTGAAATTGTTTTATTTCATTGAAATCCCAAAAAAGGTCAATCCAATATTATTTCTCTTTCCAGATATCCGCCTCGTGTAGAAAGTATTTTCAGCTTTGCCTTAACAGGATCCTTTTGGGAGATTTTAACCCTAAATTCCGCCTGCTTCGTTTCTCCGGGTTCTGTATAACCTGCAAAGATTGTTTTATTATATAATTCAGGCATCGATATCTGAACAAGTGCATTTTCATGACCTTTTGTCAATTCCTTGTCAAATTCAAGCATCAATCTATCTTCCTGAACAATTTTAACTCTTTTGGCCTGATCAAGAGCTACAGGCAGCTTACCGGAATTGGTCCATGTTACTATCACTATATGTTCATTCCCTGATTTGGTAACCTTAATATCCTTGATTTCAATCTGAGGCAGATCGAAAGCCATGGCAAGGTTAAATAAAGATTGCTTTCTTATCCATCCTTCCAACTGCCAAGGAGGTCCATTTTGTGAAAAGAATTTAGGATGAAACCCACCAATTTCAACCTCTCCTAATTGAGGGTGATTGAATTTCTCCCATACTTTAAATCCTTTGGATTGATTTTCCTCATCATCCCACCTCAAACCATCATAATCGTCTCGAAGACCATCCCCATCATAGTCTTTCATAGCCCCGTTGTTCCATAATTCATCACCGTACCAAACTGCGCCATAATAGAAGTACCCAAAATCAGGGCCATGACCGAATAGCGGATTGGGTTTTAAAGGATCTCCGGTCAATCTGTTTACTTTTCCTCTTGTGCTGTAAGTTTCGTATACATCACCTGCCCAAGGGTATCCTGTGATAGTCATTCCCAAACTGTCATAATATTCATAAATTAACCTATCCTTTAAAAACATGGATTCTTCACTGGATGAAGTGGAAGGTGGTCGAAGGTGCATCGGAACTCTGGTATCCAAAGAATTAACAACGGAAATATTAGGATGTGAAAGTAGCCAAAGCACTGTGGATCTTGTCTCTATTTCACTTAATGGATACTCTCCGGCGCCAAATTGCGTATAACCGCGACCTGTGGCATCACCTCCAATGTCAGGGCGCCAGTTTTCAGGATAGTTACGGTGCAGGTCAAGCCCTCCGATTCCATCTTCATTATATTTACCATCACCGTCGTTGTCTATCCCCTCAGAATACATTAAATAATCCCCTTTACCATCCAACACACGCTGCATCAATCTGCCTTTTGGATCTCTGGGGTCTATGATGTAATTGGCATTTTCCTTTTCCTCCGCTGTCACCGCTTTTTTTCTCATCATGTGCATAATCCCATCTCCGTTAAGATCCTCTTCGGGGTCTTCATCAAACAAACCATCCCTGTCAACATCATGCGGACGGACAGTACTTCTATTTCTCTGAGCAGAAAATAAATACATATTTGTCCCATCAGGATTATTTTGAGGCCGGACGTAAATAGTTTTGGTATCAATCAACTTCGTGATTTGTGGATCTTTACCATAATTCTCAAGAAGATGTTGAGTCAACCAAAAAACCGCTTCACTTGCAGTCACTTCCCCCCCGTGTCTTCCGCCCTCAAAATACGCTGCTGGTTTGTTTGTATGTTTACCGGTCTTTTTATTCGTAATGGTCATTTGTAGAATGGGTCTTCCTTCAAATGATCTTGCAACTTCATAAAGTTCTGTGATATCAGGATATTTTTCGGCCCACAACCTATACCAATGATACATTACATCCGGAGTATGATAAAGATCAAAAGTCAATATATCTCCTGGTTGATATTGGACTTCAGGAAACTCATGCTTACTAAAAAAGGATTGTCCGTGGCGTTCTCCTGAAATCGTATAAAATTTTGATTCTTTATCCTGCTCAGGCCATTTTTTTTGAGGGACGAAGGAGGTTTCCTGGGCATTAGAAACTCCGCTGAACAAAAAGGTCAGCATCGTTAATTGCAGTATGTATTTTTTCATATATTTTTTTGTTGATTAGGCTAAAAATAAGGTTTGCCCTTTCCAGTTCCTAACCACTCAAAAAAAATTCCCCGATGAAAAAATCATCAGGGAATTTAAACTAATCAAACAACCTTGTATTACAATCCGAATGTCAATTCAAAATCCATAGGGCCATAATTATCAAATCCTGGAACAGGAACAGCATTTGGCATTTTCCTCAGAACATAACCAACTCTTTCGATCAGCCCTTTGTCTGCTTCCTCATTCATTACTTTATATCCTATCATTTTTCCTTCATCATTGATACTTATAATTACCCTCAAAGTATCAACTTCAGAACTCTTTTTTGTCCTAAATATAAAAGCTGTGCTCTTATCTAGCAATTCCATTGCAGATTCAGTCCAAGTCCATGGAGCATAATAAAAATAATTGACGCTTTCTGAAGATTCCAATATTTGACTATCGATATCATTGCTGTCCCCAATTGGAATCAAAGAAACATTTTCTTTCAAAACCTCTTCTTTGTTCAGGGCATTTTTCTTGATTAATCCCCTATTTGAATCTGATGTAGATGCCAAAAGCTCCTGGCTCGAAATAATAACTGCAAAAACGAAGATAAATACTCTAAATATATTTTTCATGGCTTTTTGTATTTGACTTGCACAAATATACAGATAAAATATTTTTAAATGCAAATTTTTGCTTTTCAAATATTTTAAAAGCCACAAAAAAGTCTTGCCAACAGCAAGACCCTTTTCAGAATATAAACCCAAATATAACTTTAGAGATTAAAAGTTTCTAAGAAATATTCATTGAAAATAATATAAAACAGATTTTCACAATCGTTTATTTGACCAAATCATTAAAACACCAAATTTTATATAATAACCAATGAAGTGCACCAAAGTAACTGCATTTTAGCCATTTTTACAAATTGAAAAATTTATTTTGGTATTTTTTAAGTATTTCATAATTTAACCGCTGATTGATTAACATAGATTCAAATAAACCCGAAAAAAATGGACAAAATTTTAGATATTGACAATGTAGATCTCAAAATCATATCATTGTTAAATGATGATGCAAAGACCCCTTACACCGAAATAGCAAAAAAAGTATACGTATCCTCAGGCACAGTTCACGTCAGAATGAGAAAATTAGAGGATATGGGCATAGTAAAAAGTGCAACCTTAAATATTGATTTTTCCAAACTGGGATATGACATCTCTGCGTTTTTAGGAATCTATTTGGAAAAAAGTTCTTTATATGACACAGTTATAGATAGACTCAAAGAAATTTCAGAAGTGATCAATGCCTATTACACCACAGGTAATTACAGTATTTTTGCAAAAATCATCTGTAAAGACACCAACCACCTCAGGACTGTCTTGGATAAAATACAAAAAGTTGAAGGTATTGACAGGACAGAAACTTTGATTGTCCTGGAAGAAAGCATTAACAGACCAATCCAGTTTTTCGATAAAAAAGTTGAGTAAAATCATAAAATCATTGGTGAATCTAGTTAAACTTCGTTATTTAGATTAAATCTAATTTAAATTATTTTTTGATTATTTAAATATAAAATATAATTATTAAATTGGGACTGGCTTTTTATAAACTAGTCTCACTTTTTTTTATATTATTGATTATGAAGTAGATTAAGCTAAAAAAGCTCAATTTTTAAGGATTTTTTAGATCACTGTGAACATTATAATTTGGTTTAATGTTGTATCTTCGCACCACAAACTATAATTAGTCTAAATAACTCAACCGCATGAGCAAAGACAATCAAATTTTAGAAGAGTTTACCTCAAAGGAATATGAACATGGCTGGTCAGTCAATCTTGAAGCAGACGAAGCACCTACCGGACTGACAGAAGATACTATCAAGTGGATTTCTGCCAAAAAGGAAGAACCTGAATGGTTATTGGAATGGAGATTGAATGCCTTCAATAATTGGCTTACAATGACTGAACCCGAATGGGCAAATGTTCACTATCCGAAAATCAATCTTCAATCCTTGAAGTTTTATTCAGCTCCAAAGCAAAAAAACAAGCCTAAGAATTTGAATGAAATAGATCCTGAATTGCTTCAAATCTATGAACGATTGGGTATTTCTTTAAATGAACAAAAAAGACTACAGGGTATTGCTGTGGATGCGGTATTGGATTCTGTTTCCGTTGGTACAACTTTTAAAGAAACCCTATCAAAATTAGGAATTATTTTCTGTTCATTTAGCGAAGCAGTCAAAGAGCATCCCGAACTAATCAAAAAATATCTGGGATCTGTGGTCCCGATAAATGATAATTATTACGCGGCACTGAATTCCGCAGTATTTTCTGATGGATCTTTTTGTTATATACCAAAAGGTGTAAGATGTCCTATGGAACTTTCAACCTACTTCAGGATAAATGCAGCAAATACGGGTCAGTTTGAAAGAACCTTGATTATTGCGGAGGAAGGTTCTTATGTCTCTTATTTAGAAGGTTGCACTGCACCTCAACGAGATGAAAACCAACTCCATGCCGCAGTGGTTGAAATCTACGCCGAAAAAAATGCCGAAGTAAAATATTCAACAGTTCAAAACTGGTTCCCTGGAGATAAAGAAGGTAAAGGTGGCATATATAATTTTGTTACCAAAAGGGGAATCTGTGCAGGAGACCATTCCAAGATATCCTGGACCCAAGTAGAAACAGGTTCTGCAGTAACTTGGAAATATCCTTCATGTATTCTAAAAGGAGACTATTCTGTCGGAGAGTTTTATTCAGTAGCCGTCACCAATAATTACCAGCAAGCTGATACCGGAACTAAAATGATTCATATCGGTAAAAATACCCGATCACGAATTGTATCTAAAGGTATCTCGGCAGGCCATTCCCAGAATTCCTACAGGGGACAGGTTCAAGTGATGAAAAGAGCTACCAATGCACGTAATTTTTCACAATGTGACTCCTTATTAATGGGAGGAAATTGTGGTGCGCATACATTCCCTTACATTGATATTCAAAACTCGAGTGCTCAGGTGGAACATGAAGCCACTACCTCAAAAATCGGAGAAGACCAATTGTTTTATTGTAACCAAAGAGGGATTTCTACTGAAGATGCAGTTGCTTTGATTGTCAATGGATATGCCAAAGAAGTCCTAAACCAGTTACCGATGGAATTTGCAGTTGAAGCACAGAAGTTGCTTGCATTGACACTTGAAGGATCAGTGGGTTAATAATTGTAAGGTTTGAAATTTTAAATTGAAAGATTGAAATGTTAAGTATTAAGAATTTACATGCTTCCATTGAAGGAACGCCAATATTAAGAGGAATCAACTTAGAGATAAAAGCTGGAGAAGTACATGCTATTATGGGGCCAAATGGCTCAGGTAAATCAACATTAGCTTCAGTGCTCGCCGGTAGAGAAGAATATGAGGTAACAGACGGTGAGGTTCTTTTCAAAGGTAAAAATCTATTGGAATTGGCTCCTGAGGATCGGGCCAGAGAAGGCGTTTTTCTTGCTTTTCAGTATCCTGTGGAAATCCCTGGCGTAAGTACCACCAACTTTTTGAGAACTGCCGTCAATCAGGTGAGAGAATATAGAGGTCTTGACCCTTTAGATGCTGTAAAGTTTCTTTCCATTATGAAGGAAAAAATGAAGTTGGTTGAAATAGATCAGAAGCTATTGAGCCGTTCTTTAAATGAAGGATTCTCAGGAGGAGAGAAAAAAAGAAATGAGATTTTTCAAATGGCCATGTTGGAACCAACGCTGTCCATTTTGGATGAGACAGATTCTGGATTGGATATCGATGCCTTGAAAATTGTATCTAATGGCGTCAATAAACTAAAATCTGCTGATAATGCCACAATAGTGGTCACCCACTACCAAAGGCTTTTGGATTACATTGTTCCGGATTTTGTTCATGTCTTGTTTAATGGTAGGATAGTAAAATCCGGTTCAAAAAATCTTGCTCTTGAATTGGAAGAAAAAGGATATGATTGGATCAAGGAAGAGGTTAGTGCTGCCTCTGTTTAATCTAAACCATTAATCCCCAATATTTTATTGACTATGATAACATTATCCAAAAATAATATAACAGATCTGATATTGAGTGAGATTCCCAATTTTGATTCTTTTCCTGACCTTAGGAAAAAAGGGAAGTCTATATTTGCTGAAAACGGCCTTCCCGCACTAAAAGAAGAAGAATACAAGTTTACCTCAATCAGCAAGAAGCTGGAGAAATCGATCAGTAATTTCACTCAAGCAAGACAAATCGATCTTGATTTAAAAACGATCGAATCAAACATAGTCGAAGGTTTTGACGGAGATGTGTTGATTTTCAATAATGGTCATTACGATAAATTAAAATCCACTATAACACAAACCGGGTATGTTATTAATCTGATCAATGAAACGAAACCGGAATTACTTGGAACAATAGCCAAAACTGAAAAAGATCCTTTTGTCGCATTGAACGATATCTCTTTCAACAACGGTGTCTCAATCACAATCAAGAAAAACCAAAAAATTCAAAAACCGATCTTACTACTTTTTTTCAACAAATCCAACGTGGGACAAGTCATTAGCCCAAGGGTTTTGATAGAAGTAGAAGATAATGCTGAGGCAATATTCTTGGAAAATAATATTTCATTGGATGAGGCTGTTTATTTCAGCAATTCTGTTACTGAAATCAAAGTTGGTCGGAATGCACATGTTCATTTCAACAGACTTCAAAATGAGAACCCTAATGCCATTGTTGTAAACAACTTTGAAACCGATATACATAAAGATGCTACTTTCACTTCAGTAGTAATCTCACTATCAGGTGATATGGTGAGAAATAATCTTAGTCTTAATCTACTTGATTCGGGATGTGTGGGAAATATGTATGGATTGTATTTATTGAATGGGAAATCCCATGTCGATAACCATACCAATGTAGACCATACCAAACCACATGCAGAATCCAATGAATTATACAAAGGTATTCTTAACGATAATTCACGAGGGGTTTTCAATGGAAAGATATTTGTACGTCAGGATGCTCAGAAAACCAACGCTTTTCAGCAAAACAACAATATTCTTTTATCAGAAAATGCCATAATCAATACCAAACCCCAATTGGAAATTTGGGCGGATGATGTAAAATGTTCTCACGGCTGTACTACAGGACAATTGGATGAAGAAGCACTCTTCTATCTTCAATCAAGAGGATTGGGCAAAGATCAGGCAAAGGGAATGCTGCTTTATGCTTTTGCGGGAGAAGTGATGGATAATATTTCTGATGAGTATTTCAGAAATTACATCGTGAAAATTGTGCAGGAGAGATTGGGAAGTAATTTTTAAAATTTATGTCTTTTAATGTAGAAGAAATCAGAAGTTTGTTTCCAGTCCTTCACCAAAAGGTAAACGGTAAGCCTTTGATTTATTTTGATAATGCGGCAACTACTCAAAAACCTTTGTCAGTTCTTGAAGCATTGGCCGATTATTACAAACAAGATAATTCGAATATCCATCGAGGTGCACATACTTTGGCTGATCGCGCCACCAGGTATTATGAGAAAACCAGGTCTATGATCAGGGATTTTATCAATGCAAGGGAGGAAGAGGAGATTATTTTCACAAAAGGGACTACAGAAAGCATCAATTTAGTTGCAGCTACATTTGGCAAAAAATTCATTACAAAAGGTGATGAAATCCTGATTTCTACGATGGAGCATCATTCCAACATAGTGCCGTGGCAGATGCTCTGCGAAGAAAAAGAAGCTACCCTTAAAATTATCCCAATTTCAGATTCCGGTGAAATCCTTTTGGAAGAATTTGACAGGCTTTTAAATGAAAAAACAAAATTGGTCAGCATTGTCCATGCTTCCAACTCACTTGGCACGATCAACCCGGTAAAAGAAATCATTAGAAAAGCACATCAATTAGGGGCAAAAGTTCTTTTGGATGGTGCGCAATCTACCAGTCATTTGGAAGTAGATGTACAGGATTTGGACTGCGATTTCCTCGCTTTTTCTGCCCATAAACTATTCGGTCCGACAGGATTGGGCGTTTTATATGGCAAAAGAAGCATTCTGGAATCCATGCCACCCTATCAGGGCGGAGGTGAAATGATCAAGGAAGTAACATTCGAAAAAACCACCTATAATGAAATCCCCTTCAAATTTGAAGCCGGAACACCCAATATAGCTGATGTTATCGCTTTTCAGAAATCTTTGGAATTTATCAATTCAACTGGTAAACAAAATATAAAAACCCATGAGGAGGGTCTTCTTTCTTATGCCAATGAATTATTGGGAGAAATTAAGGGGTTTATTCCTGTGGGAACAGCTAGAGAGAAAGTGAGCGTCTTATCTTTCAATATAAGGGGTATGCATCCATTCGATGTCGGGATGATGTTGGATGCCAATGGTATTGCAGTGAGGACTGGACACCACTGTACCCAACCTTTAATGCAAAGATTCGGGATAGAGGGAACCGTGAGAGCTTCTTTTTCTGTTTACAATTCCAAATCAGAAATCGATCAAATGGCTCTTACAGTAGCCAAAATCGCTAAAATTAAAAACAAATGAATACCATAGAGGACATCCAAAATGACATTATTGAGGAATTTGGCATCTTGGGTGACGACAAGGAATCCACTATATATTATATAATGGAATTGGGGGCGCAATTATCCGAATTTCCGGAGAATGAAAGGATAGATGAAAATATCATTAAAGGATGCCAATCAAAAGTATGGTTGACCACAAGAGAAGAAAATGATAGAATTATTTACTTGGCAGACTCAAATACTGACATTACCAAAGGATTGATCAGCTTATTGATGAGAGTTTTGTCAGGAAGAAAACCCCAGGAAATTCTTAATGCCCAACTTGATTTCATAGATAAAATCGGTATGGGAAATATAATTGGATCTCAAAGATCAAATGGTTTGGCTGCAATGATCAAGCAAATGAAACTATATGCTTTAGCTTACCAAGCTAAGCAAAATTTCTGATAATTACATGCAAGAATCTAAAGAACAACATATCGAAATACCATCCCAAGAACTCAAGGAAAAGGTCGTAAATGCCATTAAGCAGGTTTACGATCCAGAGATTCCCGTTGATGTTTACGAATTGGGTTTGATTTATGAAATCAGCGTGTACCCTGTCAACAATGTTTATGTATTGATGACATTGACTTCACCAAATTGTCCTTCAGCTGAATTTATTCCCTCTGAAATCAAAGATAAAATCCAACAAATACAGGGAATCAACCACGTAGAATTGGAACTCACTTTTGATCCGCCTTATTCTCAGGATATGATGTCAGAGGCTGCCAAATTGGAATTAGGTTTTCTATAAAATAAATAAAAATAAAAATTATATGTATCCAGAGGAACTTATAGCACCAATGCGTGCAGAATTGACAAATGTTGGTTTTCAGGAATTTAGAACTTCCAAAGAAGTAGAAGAGCATTTGAAAGACCACAAAGGAACCACTTTTATTGTAATCAATTCAGTTTGTGGCTGTGCAGCAGGTGCGGCAAGGCCAGGTGTGAGATACGCACTTGAGCAAAGCGAAAACAAGCCGGAAGTATTAGCTACCGTTTTTGCGGGCAATGATACTGAGGCAGTATCAAAAGTCAGGCAACATCACCTTCCATACCCCCCCTCCTCCCCATCAATGGCATTATTTAAAGATGGTGAATTGGTTCACTTTATTGAGAGACACCATATAGAAGGAAGAAGTGCAAAAATGATAGGTGATCATCTTGTCGAGGTTTTTGATCATTTCTGTAAATAAAAACTGCCCTTCGGGGCTTTTTTTTTGCTAAAAAGATATAACAATATCATGAAAAGACTGGAAAATAAAATTTGGTTTGATTTGAGATACCTGATATTCTTAGGTGCATTTAATCTAATCCTTACTTAAAATCATAACTATAAAAGTTTTTACCTATATACTTTTTTTGTCGATGTCTACAACGTAATTTAGGTAGTTGATATAATAATTCATTTAGAAAATCCCCGATTTTACTAACTTATGAGATTCAATGATAGTTATGCTTTTAAAAACAATAAACTGATAAATAAATAATATAATTATGTCTGAAATTGCTAAGTTATCTTATGGAGGAAAAGATTTTGAACTCCCCATAGTAGAAGGTACCGAAAATGAAAAAGCTATTGATATAGCCAAATTGAGAGGTCAATCCGGACTCATTACCATTGATCCCGGATACAAAAATACCGGTTCAACAATGAGTGCCATCACATTTTTAGATGGTGAAAACGGGATTTTAAGATACAGGGGTTATAGAATTGAAGACTTAGCAGAAAAATCAACTTTTTTGGAAGTTGCTTATTTGCTTATTTATGGTGAGCTGCCTTCCCAATCTGAATATGAAAAATTCACTAGGGAAATCACTACCCATACTTTAGTACATGAAGACATCAAAAAAATCTTAGATGGATTTCCTTCCAATTCCCACCCAATGGGAGTTCTATCTTCATTGATTTGTTCCTTGACGGCTTTTTATCCCCAATCACTCGATCCAAATAGAAACGAGAATGAAGTAAACTTAAGCATTGTCAGACTATTGGCTAAAATGCCAACTTTTGCTGCTTGGGCCTATAAAAATGAAGTGGGACACCCTGTAAATTATCCTGACAATAGCTTAGACTATTGCTCCAACTTCTTAAAAATGATGTTTGCCTTACCGGCAGAAAGATATGATGCTGATCCAGTTGTCGCTAAAGCACTTGACCAGTTATTAATTTTACATGCCGATCATGAACAAAACTGCTCAACATCCACAGTCAGGATCGTTGGTTCCTCACAGGCAAGTATATATGCTTCAATTTCTGCAGGTATCAATGCGCTTTGGGGACCTTTGCATGGTGGTGCCAATCAAGCTGTAATTGAAATGCTTGAATCTATCAAAAAAGACGGTGGTGATACCAAAAAATTCCTGAATAAAGCAAAAGATAAAGATGATACATTCAGATTGATGGGCTTTGGCCATAGGGTTTATAAAAACTTTGACCCAAGAGCAAAAATCATTAAAAAAGCGGCAGACGATGTGTTGACAAAATTAGGAGTAAATGACCCTGTGCTCGAAATAGCCAAAGAATTGGAATTTGCAGCATTGAATGACCAATATTTCGTAGACAGAAAACTATATCCAAACGTGGATTTTTACTCCGGAATCATCTACAGGGCACTTGGCATTCCAACAGATATGTTCACAGTCCTATTTGCTATGGGTCGCCTACCCGGATGGATTGCTCAGTGGAAAGAAATGAGACAAAACGGAGAACCAATAGGACGACCAAGACAAATCTATACCGGTGCCAATGAAAGAGATTATGTCTCAATGAACAAAAGATGATTTGAATAATAGTTAAAGAGAGCTCTGAATTCAATGTGAAAAATTGGATTCAGAGCTTTTTTATGAAAAATTGTCAGATGTCCGATGTCAGATTGGACGGAAGACGGAAGACGGAAGTATGCGCCTTTTCTTGGTCCTTGGTCCCCCGATATTCCGGACAAACATTGATTCTGACATCTTAAGTCTTGTGTCTAACGTCTCATGTCTCATGTCTATCTTTTCGCCTCTCTAACAATTTCTCTAATATATTTCTCACAACATTTGGAAACTCAAAATCAAAAAATAGTTTATTTATGAAAGCAAATACGCTAGAAGAAGCTGTAGCACTCACAAAAAGATTTACAAGCAAACCTTCCAATGAAGAATTATTGAAACTTTATGGACTTTACAAGCAGGCCACTGAAGGTGACAATATGGAGGAAAGACCGGGTGGATTTGATTTTGTGGCAGCAGCAAAATACAACTCATGGCTGACATTTAAAGGTAAATCCAGAGAAGATGCTACAAAAGAATATATAGAATTGGTCAACTCAATATCAGTCAAATATATCTAATGGGTGATGATTTAAGCTATAATTCAGAATTATTCTCTAATTATCCACAAAAATTCTACAATAAATTTTAAAATATTTCCAAATTAAGATTTGGAAAGAAAATAAATTTAGCTACCTTTGCATCCGAATTTATAATCAATATTTTTCATACCGTGGGTTTCCTTACTGTCGCTTGATTTAGGGTACTTCTAGGAA
>CAZLJT010000021.1:0-24953 GCA_964559905.1 uncultured Aquiflexum sp. | reverse complement strand
CCAAAAAGCTCCTTGAGCAAATGGACAGTCAAATCAAAATCGAGTCCGAGGTGGGTGTAGGTTCAACTTTTTTCTTCGAAATAGAGTTTGAAAAAATAAATAAAACAATCCCTACGGAATCTAAACCTGTTGATTTATCTGATGACCGATTTAATAATATAAAATTATTGATGGCAGAGGATAATGACGTCAACGCATTGGTTTTGGGTAAAATCATCAAAAAGTGGGGTATAAATTATGAAAGAGTGCATAATGGACAAGAAGCCGTTCATGCGGTAAGTCAGGGCAAATATGATTGTGTATTGATGGATATTCAAATGCCTGTCATGGATGGATTCGAGGCTACAAAAATTATTAAAACGATTTCAAATGTTCCTGTCATTGCTCTTTCTGCTGCTGCAAAGCAGGATTTACTGGAGAAAATAGAAGAATGTGGCTTTGAAGGATATGTTTCCAAACCTATCGATGCCGCTGAACTTTTGAAGAAAATCAAGGAAGTTCTTGCCTAGAGGTTTTTAGATTTTTCCAAGTATTCTTCTGTCAAGTCCATAGTGGGATCTTTTTCGAAAACATCTTCCAAATATCTCAGCGCCAGTTCTTTTTCATTTTTATAATAATGATAAATTCCTTTGTTTCTGAGTGCATATAAGTTTTTTGAATTTTGTTTCAGGCTGTAATTGATATCTTCCAGACCTTTGTCCAAAAAACCAAGATAGAGATGGTATAGCCCCCGGTTGTTGTAAAAAAACGCCTGCTTAGGATTTATCGATATTGCTGTATTTATGGCATTAAGGGCAGATTCATAATTTCCCGAATCAAAAGCAATCATGGATCTCAGATTGAAAATATTGGCTTCTTTTGGATTGAGATTTTCGGCCTTATCCAGTGCCAGTGAAGCTTTTTCAAAATCTTTTAAATAATAGAAAATTGTGGCCTGATTTACCAACACTTCGGGATTATCCGGGAACAATTCCAGTGCTTTTTCGAAGGAAAGAAGGGATTCTTGGTATTTCTTGAGTTTTTCAAGAATCAAACCCTCCAAAAAGTAACTTCTCCAGCTTTTCGAAGCATTTGCTATAAGTAGTTTACTGTCAGTGAGTGCTTTATAATATTCACCGTTATCCAAATAGGTGAGGCCCCTTTGGAACAAAGCGAGGGTGTCTTTGGGGTTTAGATCCAAAATTTTGCTGAAATCTCTTATCGCATCTTCCAGCCTGTTTACTTCTAGGGAAACCATCCCCCGGTTATAAAGTGCATCTTTGAATTCGGGATCGATTTTGAGTGCTTCACCATAGAATTCTATGGCTGCTTTGGTATCATTTTCCTTCAATTTTTCATTTCCTTTCAATAAATATCTCCCTTTTTTTGTTTCAGGACCATCGCATGAAAAGACGAGGAATAATGGTTGGATTAAAATAAATATTAAGTAAAATCTAATCAGTAATTTTCGCATCAGTTTTTCTTTCTTCCCCTAATAACATCGCGAATGGCATTGTTGATTCACTGAGCTCAAATATTTTTTTAAGTACAGCCAAAGTGGGTATAATCAAGATCATTCCAATTACTCCCCAAATAGAAGCTCCAACCAATAGGCCAAGAAAAGTCGCAAAGGCATTGAGGTTGACATTACTTCCTACAATTTTTGGAGTTAAAAAATTGCTTTCTATGAGTTGAATGATCTGAAAGGCCACCACAACGCCTATAGGGTAAAATAATCCGTCTTTGGTCAGAAAGGCGAAAATAGTTGGTAAAATGGCTCCTAAAAATGGACCCAAATAAGGAATGATGTTCAATAAAGCTGCAAATACTCCAAAGAAAATGGCATGCTTGATACCAAGTCCAAATAAGGCCGCGGTATTCAAGACTGCCAATATCGCCATAACCTTAAAAATACCTATGATGTAGTTTTGTATGACTTTTCTCAGACTCCTTATTTCGAGTTTGATTTTCTCATTGTCATGCCCACTGTACAATGCCGCAATGAATGCTGTCAAATGATCCCTGTATAAGAGAAAAAAGAAAATAAATACCGGTAAAAGCACTACACTGGACAATGAACCAAGAGTACCCAAAAGAAATTCAGCCAAATTGGAACTGTTGGATTGGAGTAATTCTATCAAATAATTTTGATTGATTCCCTGGCCTATTCCTGTCTCTATGTTCAAAAATTCTTTTAAAAAGTTGTCAATTTCGATGAGATAGTTGTTTAATTTTTCTCCGACATTATCAAGATCTTTGGTGAAACTTGCTATCTGAAAAATCGCAAATGTAAATAATCCGAGAATCAAAAAGATACCTGAAACCAATGCGATGGTTGTACTTAATATCCTGGAAATTCTCTTTTTTTCCAGCCGATTGCTAAATGGGGTAAGAAGTACTGATATTATTCCTGCAAGAAATAGAGGAACAAGGATACTTCTGCCAATTGTTAAAATAAAAACAATTACAATAATCAATAGTAAGACAAAAAGTGCTTTGAGATAGGCAGGTAACTTAACTTCTTGAATATCCATATTTTAGGAGTGTAAATTAATTTGAATCAAAATTGCGATTGAAGTTTCTTGCTTAAGGGGAAAAAACCTGTTTTCAGGAAGGCCTAAATAAACCAAAACTCAAATGATTTCTATAAAATTAATCCTATTTTTGACAGTATAAAAATAAATAAGTGGAAAGGGAAAAGTCGAATTGGATTAGGATTTCTTTTGTAGTCAGTTTTCTTTTATTGATTATAAAATTTTATTCATTTTACATCACCAATTCAACTGCAATTCTCACCGATGCATTGGAAAGTATAGTCAATGTAGTTGCAGCTGGTTTTGCTACCTATAGTATTTTTCTGAGTTCCAGGCCAAGGGATGACAATCATCCTTATGGTCATGGTAAGATTGAGTTTTTCAGTGCCGGTGTTGAAGGTACTTTAATTATACTTGCCGGGATATTTATATGTTATCAATCTGTGTACAACCTGTTTTTTCCAAAGGAATTGGAAAAACTGCTTGAAGGTGTTCTCTTGGTAAGTTTTGCCGGAACAGTCAATGGGGTTTTAGGCTTTATTCTTTTTAACAAAGGAAAAAAACTGAACAGCCTGACGCTTGAGGCAAGCGGCAGGCATTTGATTACAGATACTTTGACTAGTTTTTTGCTGGTTTTCGGAGTTTTGATCATCTATTTGACCGGATATGAATTTTTGGATTCCATTCTAGCTATTATTTTTTCATTCTACATTGTTTATTCCGGATATGGACTGGTAAGGAGGTCTGTGGGCGGCTTGATGGACGAAGCAGATCCGGTTGCTGTGGAGTCAACTGTAAGGGTTATAAACCAAAATAGGAAGACTAGCTGGATTGATATTCATAATATGCGGGTGCAGCAGTATGGTGGTGATAGGCACATTGATCTTCATTTGACATTACCGTATTATCTGGACCTTAAACAAGTCCATAATGAAGTGGAAGAGCTTGAAAAAGTATTGGAAGATGATTGGCCCGGTGATATGGAAGTTTTTGTTCATTCTGACCCCTGCATACCGGAAAAATGTTGCCATTATTGTCAAATACAGGATTGCCCTGTCAGAAAGGTGCCTTTGGATACAAAAATTGAGTGGACGGCTTCAAATATGTCAAAGAACCAAAAACATTATCACGATCTTCTTGGATAATTTTATTTAACAGAATATTATTTTTTGAAAAAAAAATTCATAAATTTGACAGAATACAAAAAACTTAGTATATTCGTTAAAAAAAAAGCTATGAACGAAGATAAACAATTTCGGATATTGCTAGCGGTAACTTCCGTAGTATGGTTGATTCTTGTCGGAGTTCTTATTGTGATCTGACGTTGAATCAAATGACTTAACTGTTTCATAAACAGCACCTGCTTTTCAAATGGATTATGAATGTAATAAAGGGATGCGTTAAAACGTATCCTTTTTTTGTTTAAGCCAAAAATGTATTTTTTTAATTTAATAATTCCTAACTTAATTTTAAGAAATATAAAAACTCAATTAAAATAGAATCATATGAAAAAATCAGTGTTAGGCTTAATAGGTATCTTGTTTTATTTTCATGTATTTGGGCAAGAAACTTCTCATGAAGCATTTATCACCAAAAATCTTGATGAGAATACCGAGAGATTTTCTAAAGCAGCAAGAGAGATTTGGGAAAACCCGGAGTTGGGATTTTTAGAGGTTACCAGTTCCAAAGTCCTCATTGATGAATTGATAGTATCCGGATTTAATGTGGAAGTAGGAGTTGCCGGTATGCCAACTGCATTTGTAGCCACCTATGATAAAGGTGGTCCTGTGATTGGTTTTTTGGCAGAATATGATGCGCTTCCTGGATTATCGCAGGATGCTGTTCCTTATAGATCCATTATTGTGGAAGGTGGAAATGGGCATGGTTGTGGCCATAACCTTTTTGGTACTGCTGTGGTCGCTTCAGGTGTTGCCTTGAAGGAATGGATTGATGCCAACAATATCAAGGCAACCATCAAGATTTTTGGAACTCCCGCAGAAGAAACTGGTGGAGGTAAAGTATACATGGCCCGCGATGGCATATTCAATGGAGTCGATGCAGTCATCAATTGGCATCCTTCCGACAGAAATGCAGCCAATGCCTCAAGTTGTAACGCAGTAATCGGTGGAAGATTTAAATTTCATGGTGAAACTGCACATGCTGCTGCTTCGCCACAAAGAGGAAGATCTGCATTGGACGGTGTGGAAGCCATGAACATGATGGTAAATATGATGCGTGAACATGTAGATCAGGAAAGCAGAATCCATTATGTTATTTCCAGTGGTGGTTTAGCGCCTAATGTGGTACCAGATTATGCAGAGGTTCAGTATATGATAAGACATCCTGATATTACAGAACTTAAGGATATGTGGGCTAGAATTGGTAAAGCGGCTGAAGGTGCTGCTATGGGAACTGGTACCAGGGTTGATATTGAACTGGCATCAGGATTATATGGCCTTTTACCTAATGAAACTTTAGCCAAAGTGATGCATAAGAATCTTTCTTTTCTTGGGGGGGTTGAATACAACCAAGAAGAAATAGAGTTTGCAAAGGAAATTCAAAAAACTTTTAACTCAAAAAATATTCCTCCTATAGAATCAGCCAAAAGTGTGGAACCTTATCGGGTAAATTTCTTTCCAGCTTCAACAGATGTGGGTGATGTGAGTTATGTAGTTCCCACTGTAGGTCTTGGAACTGCCACTTGGGTTCCGGGAACTGCTGCCCATACCTGGCAGGCTGTAGCAGCAGATGGAATGAGTATAGGTTATAAAGGCATGATGCTTGCCGCTAAAACAATGGCCTTGACGGGTAAAGATCTGATTTTAAATCCTTTATTGATTCAGGAAGCTACCAAGGAGTTTGAAGAACGGATGGGAGATCTGAAGTATGAAGCTCTTGTAGGGGATAAACAAGTGCCTCTTGATTTCAATATTAAAAACTAATTGAATTTGAAAATAAAAAAATAGGATGAGATTTCTCCTATCCTATTTTTTTATTCTTTTATATCCTGTTCTTAAAATCCTAAATTAATCCAGCTCTTTTTAATAAGGCTTCAGGCTTGGGTTCTCTACCCCTAAATTTTTTATAAAGAATAGAAGGATGTTCACTTCCACCGGCGGCAAGGATGTTTTTCTTGAAAGAGGTAGCGGTTTCCTCATCAAATATGCCTTTTTCCAAAAAGAGTTCAAATGCATCCGCATCCAAGACCTCTGCCCACTTATAACTGTAATAACCTGCTGCATATCCTCCTTGGAAAATATGCGAAAAAGAAGTGCTCATCAGTGTTCCTTCCACTTCCGGAAGGAGGTTGGTTTGACTCAAGATCTTTTTTTCAAAGTCAGGAATAGCTTTAATTTCTGAAGGGTCAGAACCATGATAAGCCATATCCAACAAACCAAAACTGATCTGTCTTACAGTTTGATAACCTTGATGGAAGTTTGCTGCATTTTTGATTTTTTGGATCAAATCTTCAGAAATGGGTTCTCCTGACTCAAAATGTCTGGCAAAAAGATCCAAACATTCTTTTTCATAACACCAATTCTCAAAAATCTGTGAAGGTAATTCTACGAAATCCCAATAAACACTCGTTCCTGAAAGGGATTCATAATTTCCATTAGCCAGCATTCCATGAAGAGCATGGCCAAATTCATGGAACAAGGTCGTCACCTCATTAAAAGTCAATAAGGAGGGTTTTGTCTTTGTGGGTTTGGTGAAATTACAGACAATAGAGACATGAGGTCTATGGTCAACTCCTTTTATTTTTTTCTGCCCCCTATAGCTTGTCATCCATGCGCCGTTTCTTTTCCCGGCCCGGGGAAAGAAATCAGCATAAAATACAGCCACATGATTTCCCTTCAAGTCCTGAACTTCATAGGTAGTCACTTCTGCATTGTATTTTGGAATATCAGGATTTTCAATGAATCTGATGCCAAAGAGTTTTTCTGCAGTAGTGAATACGCCTTGGATCGCATTTTCTAGTTTGAAATATGGACGGAGTAATTCATCATCCACTTCATATTTTTGCTTTTTCAGCTTTTCAGAATAGTAAGAAAAATCCCATTTTTCCAATTCTTCCAAGCCATCAAGTTCCTTGGCAAATGCTGCAAGTTCAGCCATTTCTTCCAAAGCTTTTGGCTTAGCTTTTTCTAGTAAATTATTCAGGAATTCCATCACTTTTGGAGCGTTTTTGGCCATTCTTTCTTCCAGCACGAAATCCGAATATTGCTTGTAACCCAATAAATTGACCCTTTCATGCTTCAATCTCAGCATATCCGTGATGTGCTGTTTATTGTCCAATTCATCTCCTTTACAGGATTTGGTATTATAAGCTATAAACAGCTCTTTTCTTAATTCCCTCTTTTCAGCATAGGTCATAAATGGGATATAGCTCGGAAATGCTAAGGTAAAAACCCACTTGCCGGGCTTGCCTTTTTCTTCGGCCGTTTGTGCTGCTGCTTCTTTGACGGCATCGGGTAATCCTGCAAGGTCATCTTCATTTTCTACCAGCAGCTCATATTTGTTGGTTTCGGAAAGCACATTTTCCCCGAATTTCAGACTTAGTTGAGCGAGTTCTTTGTCTATTTCCCTCAATCTTACCTTTTGGGTATCATTGAGCTTGGCCCCATTTCTCACAAAAGCTTTATAGGTTTTGTCCAATAAAGTTTTTTGTTCTTCAGTAAGATTGATCAAATCCCTTTGTTCATACACCTGCTGAATCCTGCTAAATAGTTCTTCATCCAACAAAATGTCATTGCTGTGGGCAGTAAGTAGGGGAGAAATTTCCCTTGCCAAAGCCTGTATGGTATCATTGGTTTCTGCACTGTTGAGGTTAAAAAAAACAGACGAAATAATATTGAGTTTTTCTCCCGACAGATCCAATGCTGCAATGGTGTTTTCAAAATCAGGCAGTGGAGAACTTTTAATTGCTTGAATTTCTTCCTTTGCCAATTTTATTGCCTCCTGAATAGCAGGAAGGTAATGGTCATTTTTTATAAGGTGAAAAGGAGCCGTTTCAAACGGGGTGTTGAATTTTTCCAATAATGGGTTCATATAATCTTAATTTTATTTCTTGTCTTTAAACAGGGCCAAGGTTAAAGAAGTTTATTTGAAAGCAGATTTTGGTTTTTTAAAATTAAGAATGTAGGAAAGTAAAGAGCTTTACTCTTGAAAAGAAGCCTGCCATACAATCTTTGAAAAAATCCACCTGCTCAAAAACTGGAACTTGTCAACAATCACTGGCCATCAGGTAGCCCTTTGGAATTCATCCCCTAATTTAACAGCAGAACATGGTTGGCGGTAAGGGTCAATTCATCATGGAATCCCTTTTGTGCAGCTTTGAAGAAATTTGAGTCAAATGATTTTAAGATATTATTTACAGATTTTTTCAGTTTGATTCCTTTCCTTTCACATAATTTTTATTCCAAATAATTATGAGAGTTATCTTTTGCTGAAAAAAGTTATTTTTTTGGGGTGATTATTATTTATAAATCAAAATGTAGAAAAGTAACCAAAGCAGGAATAAGAGCGTGTAACTGAACATGATGACTACAAAGGATTCGTTAATGCTTCGGCGGATTATGCTGTGGAATCCTAAAACCAACAATGTCATATAGACAACTTCAAAAAGATTGAGGGCCCGAAGAGGATAAATATATTTTGGAGAGATACTTTCCTGATCAACTAACGAAAATAAAGAAAGAGGATAGAAATTTTTGACATCCAAGTAAGTGACGTTATCAGAAGGTTGGATAAAAATAATCAATTTGATCAATTCAGGAAAAACAAAAATCAATTCAGCTACCAGCACAAATTGCCAGAGTTTTATGTAGGAGGTTTTATAGCCAAATGCAAATGCGCCTGTCCAGATTAAAAAAGATATCAGCGTAAATTTCCATAATAAGGCAAATGGAGTCCATATGTAATTCAAAGTATTGAAAATATGAAAAATAAAAAAGCTGCCCTCTGCTTCCAGTTTTTCGTATCCGGGGATTGATTGAAGGATCAAATCGTTTGTGACAAACCTGATTGATAAAAACAATATTACCAAGATCAAAAAAAAGAGTCTCTTATCGAAATCTAAAGAGTCCTGTATCCGTTGTGAGATTGTGCTTTGGGAATTATTCATGAATTGAAATAATTATTGTCAAATCTAAAAGATTGTTTGGAATACCATATAATTTTGAATAAAATTTAAAATAAGAATGCGCGGACGGACTATTATATTTAGCTTTTTCTTTTTGTTTTGGGCTATTGTCACCTTTGGCCAAGAGGAACCATTGGACAAAGTCGGAGTGGCTGAGTCTCCTTATTTGCTGTTGGACAAAGGTCTACAATTTAGGATAACTGAATATGTAAATGCTTTGTACAATTTTGATTTTGAATCTGCCGAGAGGGGTTTCAGAGTGCTTCAATACCAATATCCGGATCATCCGCTTCCCTATTTTCTAAAAGGGTTGAGTACATGGTGGAAAATTGCTCCTGACATGGAAAATAAGCGATATGACGATTTTTTTATGAACGAGATGGAAGTGGTCATAGATAAAGCAAAAAAGATGATCGATGAAGATCCGGGAAATAAAGAAGCGGCATTTTTTCTCGCGGGAGCTTATGGATTTCAGGGCAGATTACTCAGCGAAAGGAAAAGTTGGACAAGGGCTACTTTTGCAGGAAAAAATGCACTCAAATACCTGGATCTAAGCAGGGGAGAAGAGGAACTTAATCCGGAGTTGCTACTAGGTGATGCTTTATTCAATTACTTTTCGGTTTGGATACCTGAAAATTATCCGATATTGAAACCTGTCGTAGCGCTATTTCCCAAAGGAGATAAGGAATTAGGGCTGAAGCAATTGGAAGAAGTAGCCCAAAATGCCTTCTATTCAAGAGTTGAAGCGCAATATTTTTTATTTAGGCTTTACGCTTCCGAGGAAAAGCAACCCTATAAAGCTTTGGCGATCACGGATTATCTTCATGAGAAATTTCCAAATAACCCCTATTTTCATCGTTCTTATGCAAGACATTTATACACTGTCGGTAGAATCACTGAGGCAAAAGAACTATCGGAAGAAATATTGAAAAGGATTGAAGAAAAGTGGACTGGATATGAATCCAATAGTGGCCGCTATGCTGCATTTTATATTGCGCAGTATTATGATAGGGTCAGTAATAAAAGTCAAGCCAAAAATTATTATTTAAAAACCCTTTCCTATGGCGAGGAATCTGAAAGTCAGGAAAGCGGTTATTATTTGTATTCCCTAATTGCACTTGGAAAAATGGCCAATGAGGAGAAAAATAAAGAACAGGCAAAGGATTATTTTAAAAAAGTAAAAAAATATGCCAAAAGAAAACACCCTGCTCATAGGGAAGCAAGAGATTATATAAAAAAGAATAAACTTTAAATTAAATTTCACGTAAAAACGTTAGTGAATTCAGCATATAATTTGAAAAATTTGAATTACAATGAAATTTTTCGATGAAAAAATTACAAAAAGAAGGTAATTAGATAACAATATTTTGAATTCAGTGTCGTTTTTTGTTGGTATTTGTTTTAAAACAATATCAATTTATATTAACTTTGCACCACATAAAATTTTGAAAATTCTTCAATCATGGATAATAGTATAAAAGTGAAATTTGATAAAATAGATCGCAAAATCCTGGAGATTCTTCAGGCAAATGCTAAAATAACCAATGCCCAGCTTTCGAAGGATATAGGACTTTCTCCAGCCCCTACTTTGGAGCGTGTAAAGAAACTGGAACAATCAGGAATTATAAAGAGTTATCATGCCAAGCTTGACCCAGAAAAAATAGGGCTAGGCGTGAGTACTTTTGTTTTGGTCAGTCTTATTGGACATAACAAAGGAAATATTGATGCTTTCATGAAAGAGATCAATGATATTCAGGAAGTAATAGAATGTCACCATATTACCGGTACCGGAGATTTCATTCTTAAAATCATTGCCAAAGATATTACAGCTTACCAAAAATTGATGTTGGAAAAAGTGAGTGAAATTAGGGAAGTTGATTCTATGCAATCTATGGTTATTCTTTCTACTTTTAAGGACAGTAAAGTATTGCCGATCCCAGCATAAAATTTAAATAGTTAAATTATTGAAAGGGTGGCTTGCAGTCACCCTTTTTTTATTTAGAAATTCATGGAAAATCCTTGGAAGACAAAATCGAAAAAAAATATATACGAAAACCCCTGGATATGTCTCGAAGAACATCAGGTGGTCATTCCTTCCGGTAAAGACGGTATATATGGAAAAGTGATCTTTAAGAATAAAGCGCTAGGTATAATACCATTGGATGAAGATGGGAATACTTGGCTAGTAGGGCAGTTCAGGTACACTTTAAATGAGTATTCTTGGGAAATACCAATGGGTGGAGGCCCTGTTGAAAATGATTTTTTGGATTCCGCTAAAAGGGAATTGAAAGAAGAAACAGGTTTGTCAGCAAAAAAATGGACACAGATTATGCGTATCCACACCTCCAATTCAGTGACAGATGAGGAGGGATTTGTTTTTTTGGCAGAAAATCTTACTCTTGGGCAAACTGAGTTTGAGGAAACCGAACAATTACACGTTCAAAAAATACCCTTGATCAAAGCAGTTGATATGGTCATGAGTGGAGAGATTACCGATGCGATATCTATTGCAGGTTTATTGAAAGTTGCACGTTTGTTGAATATGTAAAAAAATACTGTTTAAATACTGAAATGACTTTTGTCGAATTCAAAGAAAATTATTTTAAGACCACCAGTCTTGCTATCCCGGTAATGCTAAGTCAGTTGGGGCAGGTTCTTGTAGGGGTAGCTGACAGCATGATGGTAGGAAGACTGGGCGCCGAACCATTGGCAGCAGCTTCCCTGGCAAATAGTATTTTCTTTGTCGCACTGATGTTTGGAATAGGAGTTTCTATGGCTATAACACCATTGGTGGCCATGGAGGATGGTAAGAAAAACCCCAGAAAAATCTCAAGATTATTCAATCATGGTTTTATAATCAATATGTCGACAGGGACCATGCTTTTTTTGATTATTGTCCTCTCATCTCCTTTGCTTCACCATTTAAATCAGCCCAATGAGGTAGTGGTTTTAGCGATACCCTATTTGGCGATAATTACTTTTTCCATGTTGCCATTTATGTTTTTTCAGACATTCAAACAATTGGCAGAAGGCTTGTCACAAACAAAACAGGCCATGTATATCACTTTATTTTGTAATGGCATCAATGTATTTCTGAATTGGGTTTTGATTTATGGAAACCTTGGTTTCCCGACTTTGGGCTTGAATGGGGCAGGTTGGGCAACTTTGATATCAAGGGTAATGATGGCAGGAATTATATTTTATTATGTTTGGAATTCCAACAGGTACAAGCCCTATTCTTTGAAAATGGGAATTAAAAAACTAAGTCTTCCTATGATTACCAGGATGCTTAAAATAGGGGTTCCTACGGGCTTTCAGTTTATTTTTGAGGTAGGAGCATTCAGTTCTGCTGCTATTATGATGGGATGGATCAGTGTCAATGCTTTAGCGGCACATCAAATTGCGATTAATTTGGCTTCTGTAAGCTATATGATGGCATCAGGTCTTTCGATAGCAGCGATGATCAGAGTTGGTAATCAATTGGGACGAAACGATATCCGGACCCTAAGGGATGCAGGATTTACGGTGTTTATAATGGTTGCCATTTTCATGAGTATTTCAGCAGTCATTTTTATCGTATTCAGGGAATTTTTACCTTCATTGTATATCGATGATGTAGGGGTGATTAAAATGAGTGCTACTTTGTTGGTCATCGCCGGGTTATTTCAACTTTCTGATGGTATCCAGGTAGTAGGTCTGGGGGCGTTAAGAGGGATGTCAGATGTCCGGATCCCTACCATAGTGACTTTGGTAGCTTATTGGATTATAGGACTTCCTTTGGGCTATGTTTTTGCTTTTGTTTTGGGGATGAATGAAGTCGGGATATGGTATGGTCTTTTGATTGGACTTACAGTGACCGGAATACTTTTGCTATTCCGGTTTCATAGGTTGAGTTTGAGACTGCTGAAGGAAAAGGAAAGCAAAATTCCGACAGTATAGATTGACTTTTTATTATTATTTTTTATTCCTATTTTCCCAATAAAAAAATCTTTAGCATGAAAAAAATCTTACTTCTTTTTGGCATCAGTTTTCTCTTAATTCCAATATCCTTTGGCCAGCAACTTCATGTTTTGAGTCAAAGAGAACAAGCTGTTGTTATTGACCAATGGCTTGATGAAAGGATCAATACCATTCTACCTGAGTTAATGGATAGAGCTGAAATTGACATGTGGGTAATCATATCAAGAGAATATAATGAAGACCCGGTAATCAGGACTTTTTTACCTGCTACATGGCATGCCGCCCGAAGAAGAACGATGTTAGTGTTATATAAAGCTCCTGGAAGTATGGAGGTAGAAACTCTCGCCGTAGCAAGATATGACGTTGGAAAGGCGTTTAAAAAAGCTTGGGATCCTGATACACAACCCGACCAATGGAGAAGATTATCAGATCTTATTGTAGAAAGAAAACCAAATAAAATCGGGTTGAATATAGCCAAAGACTATGGACATGCAGATGGTCTGAATGTCACTGAATACAATACCCTTTTAGAATATTTACCGAAAAATTTCCATTCAAAAATAACCTCGGCCCAAAATCTTGCTGTAGGTTGGTTGGAAACAAGGACTCCTTCTGAAATGGCCACTTACAGGCATATCCAAGCTATCGCAAACCAAATCATTGCCGAAGGCCTGTCCGAAAATGTAATCACTCCCGGAGTCACGACTACTGATGATGTGGTCTGGTGGTACAGAGAAAGGATCAAGGCATTGAAGTTGGATACATGGTTTCATCCATCGGTTGATCTGCAAAGACCTGACCCGGGCTCCCAAGAGCAATTGAGATCATTCGCTGTAAAGGCAGAAAGTCAGGTTATAATGCCGGGAGATATTCTGCATATGGATTTTGGAATTACCTATTTGAGGTTGAATACTGACACCCAGCAATTGGCATATGTGCTAAAACCCGGTGAAGACGATGTCCCCCAATATCTGAAGGACGCCATGAAGGTAGGTAACCGGCTTCAGGACATTCTTACATCACAATTTGTGGAAGGAAGAACAGGTAATCAGATTTTGAGAGAAACAAGAAAAATTATGGCGTCGGAAGGAATCAATGGAAGTATTTATTCTCATCCTCTAGGAACTCATGGACATGCTGCTGGACCAACCATTGGAATGTGGGATAATCAAGGAGATACAAAAGGTGCGGGTGACTATCCACTATATCCAAATACGGTTTATGCCATCGAACTCAATGCGGTTGTATTTGTAAAAGAGTGGAATAAAGATGTCAGGATTATGCTAGAAGAGGGAGCTTTCTTTGATGGAGAAAAAGTAACGTATCTCAATGGAAGATTGATGGAATTTATGACCATTCCCAGAAAAAGCAATTTTCTTAAAAACTGATATGAGAAATATGAAAATCCGCTTCTTTTCCACTAAAGTAAAAAAGCACTGAGAGAAGCGGATGTTTTGACAGATTATTATCTAAAGTCCAAATCACTTATACTTAGGCTTCAAACTTTTTACGATGGATTACAGGTAGAAATAAGATGGAAAATCATTTCAGTTTTTGATCAGGTTTTTTTGATCTTAAACATGGTTTTCAGAATTTTCTTGAATCTGAATCTGCAAAAGTATACCATAACTGACCAGATAATGTGCAAAAGTATAGATCAGGATACTAGTAGAATGCCGTACCGGGCTATAACTGGAAAATCCAATTCCTGTTATTGAGGCACTTATGATAAATAATAGGGCACCAATAAAAACAACATAAAAGCTTTTACGGCCAACATAAAATCTTCTGCTCATGGCAAGAATAAATGCCCCTATGCCAAAAACCGAATAAAAAAGACTGGGTATAATAAGGTCATTGGTAAAGGGTAAAATTATCCATGCATAAATACCTAAAATAATGGCGGTTAGACATTCAGGCCATAATTGAATTAGTCTTGGGTTCGATCCCTTGATTCCGAGTTTGGAAGATTTGATATATAAAAGACCATAAAATGTTTGGGCGGCTATGAATGTGCAAATACCTATTGTTTTAAATAAATTTATTTCAATATCAGGCAGCATCAAGATATCCCCCATAAATGAAAAGAAAATAGCAACAATCATCAAGGGCATTAAATGATGGTTGTTTTTATTGAACTTTAAAATCAAACCAATGATGAGAATGGGCAATGTGATAAGATTAAAAATGTAAAATCCTGTTTTCAGATTATTTAAAAGAAAGGTAATTGCAAGCAAAGCAGACAAAAAATATAAAGCGGTGAATCTCTTGTTCCAAGTGGACATAAAATTATCTTCAAAATAATCAACCCTAAAATAGTGGATTAAATAAAAAATAATACACTTTAAATTGAAAAAAACATTTAATAATATTTTGTATTTATTTTAAATTAATAAATTATATTTTTCATGTAATTTATAAAGCAAATAAAAATAAAAAAAATACTAATATAGTTTATACCAAATAATCCTTGATTTATTGACTTAATTTTGTATTTGGTATAAATATTAAAATGAGAAAAGCCATTATTGAAAAGCCTGCGGCTATAAAAAATACCAATGGAAAATTATCAGAATTATTGGCATAAGTAAATCCCGATACTACAGCGCCGATTCCAATCCCGGTTTCCAGGGCTATATACATCGTGGCCAGGGCTTTTCCTCTAAAGCCTTCCAAAGAAAGATCGATGGTCCAGGCAGAAATAGTAGGCGAATTCATTCCCACAGAACATCCGAAGATTACACCTCCAAAAAGAAATACTCCTTTACTTTCCGCAAATGCAATGATTATCATAGATAAAGCCATGGATAGGGTAGCTACTTTCATGACAGCTATCCGTCCGTATCTGTCTGAAGCCCTTCCTGCAATAATCCTTATGCCCAAGGAAGAGAGCGTAAAAACTGCAAAAAACAACCCCTTGTTTTCTATTCCCAAATGAGTGGAAAAATCGGGTATGATAGTTAAAACAACCCCGAAGGAAAACACTGTCAGAAAAAGTACCAATGATGGTGTCAGGACTCTTTTTTCAATGATTTCATGACGATTGAGTTTCAATAATCCAAGATGAAATTTTAAAGGTTCTATTACAGTTTCTTTCAGCTTGATCAAAATTAAAATAGAAAGAATTGCTATCAATGCAGATATGTAAAACAATAGATTTATCCCCCAAATAATGCTGATGTATCCTCCTAATGCCGGACCGGCAGCCATTCCCAGCGAGCCGAAAAGAGACTGTAAACCCATAGCCTCGCCACGCTTGTTAAAAGGAATTATATCTGCCACATAGGCTGAAATGCCTGTTGGGGTAAATCCGGTGGAAAAACCATGAATAAACCTCAAAAGCAAAAATCCTGCAACAGAAGTGATAACCGGATATAGAACGCTGACCACCAGACATATTATTGCTCCAAAAACCATCACGGGAATCCTTCCGATTTTGTCGGCCAGTTTACCGCTGAATGGTCTGGACAATCCTGCAGAAAGTGTAAATAGGGCAATGATTAAGCCTTTGTAGTCCTCACCTCCCAATGAACTGAGATAGGAGGGCAGTTCAGGAATAATCATATTAAAGCTGGCAAAAAATAAAAAAGAACTCGCACAGAGTAAAAAAAAGTCTAAAGTAAAAAAAGTCGGGAGAATCCGCATAAGGTGGTTTTTATAAAAGAAACCTTCCAAAGCTAATTTGCCCTGAAAGGTTTCTATTGAATTTATTCATCTTTATTGACTTCTTCTTCACTTTGGGCAAGAAGGAAAGCTTTAATGAATTCATTTATTTCTCCGTCCAATACACTTTGTGTATCTGAGGTTTCATACCCGGTCCGTGCATCTTTAACCAGTTTATAAGGGTGCAGCACATAATTGCGGATTTGAGATCCAAAATCTATTTTCATCTTTCCGGATTCGATCTTTGCCCTTTCAGCATTTCTCTTTTCCATTTCTACCTGATAGAGTCTGGATTTAAGCATCTGCATCGCTTTTTCCCTATTCGCTAGCTGAGAGCGTTCCACTTGACAGACTACCACAATTCCTGAGGGCTTATGGGTAAGCTGTACTTTGGTTTCCACTTTATTGACATTCTGTCCGCCAGCACCGCCCGAACGGGAAGTATGAAGCTCGATGTCTGCAGGATTAATGTCTATTTCTATGGTATCATCCACCACCGGATAGACGTAAACTGAAGCGAAGGATGTATGTCTCCTTCCGTTACTGTCAAAAGGTGAAATCCTTACCAGCCTGTGGACTCCGATTTCTGATTTCAAAAATCCATAGGCCAATGGTCCATCAAATTCCAAGGTTACGGATTTGATCCCGGCAACTTCACCCTCTTGAAGGTCAACCTCCCTGACTTTATATCCATTTTTTTCTCCCCACATGATATACATTCTCATGAGGATGGATGCCCAATCATTGCTTTCTGTTCCGCCTGCACCGGGATTGATTTCCAACATAGCACTGAGTTGGTCCTCTTCACTGCTGAGCATTTTCTTGAGTTCCAATTCCTCGAGCTGCTTAAGGGCTTTTTTATACTCCGATTTCATTTCTTCCTCAGAAACTTCATCCATGGAATAAAAATCGAAAAGAACCTCAAGGTCCTGAATACTCGTTTCTACCTTTTCGTATTGGTTTGTCCAGCTTTTTTTGGCTTGGATTTGCTTCATGCTTTTTTCTGCTTCTTCCGGATCATTCCAGAAATCAGGCTGAGCCGAAACTGCCTCCAAATCCTCTATTTCTGCTTTTTTCTTATCGTAGTCAAAGATACCTCCTCAAAGCCAAAATGCGGGCTTTCAAGTCTTTCAACTGGTCTGATGTCATAATTTATTTAGTTTTTTGCGGTGCAAAAGTCGTAAAAAATAAACTTTAAACCTATTTTCTTTTAATCCCCATAGAGGATAATTAATTGGATTTTGTTTTTTCCCTCATGTTTGAATTCTTTGTATTGGAGTTTGGAAATCAAAAAACCTGCCCCAAATAGTCCCGCCGACCAACCCAGAGAATTACTTGCTTGAGAAAAATCACCTTCTTGATACAGGCTATTGATGATGCCACCGGTAAAAAAGATCAGTCCGGCACCCATTCCTAGAAATGAAAGGTTTTTAATTGTTTTGTTTCGGGGATCTTTGTTTTTAATGTAAACTGCTGTGATGTCTTGGGGCCGTAATATATTTTCTGTCAATACAATTATATCTTTTTTGATATCGACAATAATGTCTGAAAAATAAAAATCAAAATTCTTTGTTTTGTAGATCAATTCATCTCCGATTTCATATTTCAGTCTGGTTTTCTGATTCGATCCCTTTTGGAGAAGAATGAATTTCTGTGCATGGGCGGTGGAAAGGATGAAAAACAACAATAAGCTAGTCAAGATTATGCTTTTATATCTTAAAACTAGCTTATTCATTGGAACAGTTGTTTTCAATTAAAATTGAAAATCGATTTAAAATTATTTGACAACAAAGTCCGAAAGAGAAGATGTTGAAGGCATGTGAATTTTTTGATATTCTTATTTTCTTACAACTTGATAATCCAGCCCCTATTGTCTTCTACTTTTCCATATTTGATCTTATCCAAAGTGTCCAGCACTTGGATGGAAAATGAATCAGGGGATTTTGGAGACAGTTCATAATCAATGCCATTGAGGTGTATTTTGGCTATATGGGCAATAGTGGCCGCCGTACCTGTACCGAAAGCCTCTTGAATAGAATTCTCTAGGAGAGCTTTTTCAAGTTCCTGAACCGTAAGAAATCTTTCTTCGACAGGATATCCCATTTCTTTGGCCAGTTTTAGAACAGAATCTCTTGTAATCCCCTTAAGGATTGTCCCCTTGTTAGTCGGAGCAGTGATCAAAGTATTATTGATCATGAACATCAGATTCATTGTGCCGCTTTCTTCTATATTTTGGTGGGTTTTTCCATCGGTCCAGATCAATTGATCGTAGCCTTCTTTTTGGGCCAAAAGTGCAGGGTAAAGGGATCCTGCATAATTACCGGCGGCTTTGGCTGCACCTGTTCCTCCTTCGGCGGCACGGGTATATTTTTGTTCTACTTTTACTGAAACCGGTTTAGAATAATAATGCCCAACAGGACAGGTGAAAATCATGAATTTATAATTTTCTGAAGGGCGGATACCCAAATAATCATCAGTAGCAAAAATAAAAGGGCGGATATATAAAGAATATCCAGGTTTGTTTGGAATCCAATCTCTGTCTAAATCGAGCAATTGCATCAGCCCTTCCATAAATAATTCTTCCGGTACTTCAGGGATGCACATTCTTACAGCAGATTCATTGAGCCTTTTTTGATTGGCATCAGCACGAAATAGAAGAATTTCTCCTGCGGCATTTTTATAAGCTTTCAACCCCTCAAAAACCGATTGTCCATAATGGAGCGTAGCATTGGCCGGATTCAGGGATAAGGGCGCATAAGGTTCGATTCTAAAATCTGTCCATTCACCTTTCCTGAAGTCAGCAACAAACATGTGGTCACTGATGGTTTTACCGAATACAAGGTTATCAAAATCTGTTTCCTGTAATTTTGATTTTGAGGTTTTGGTGATATCTATCTGTAATTTCGTTTCCATACTAAAATGATCTTGGCTTCCAAGTAACTTCTTCTATTCCCAATTCCTTGGCAATCAGTCTCCCCAACACAAAAAGGTAATCTGAAAGACGGTTTAAATATTTGACAATTATTTCATCGACTGGTTCTGTTTCCATCAACGCGATGACGCACCTTTCTGTTCGTCTGCAAACGGTCCTAGCAAGGTGACAAAATGAAACAACCTGATGACCTCCGGGCAGAATAAAATTCCTTAATTCAGGTAAATCTTTTTCCATCAGGTCTATTTCCTTTTCCAAAAGTTCCAGATCCTCTTCATGAAGATCCGGTCTTTTTACATTTTCTTTACCGGATTCGGTGGCCAAGGTCGCTCCAATAGTAAAAAGCCTGTCCTGAATTTCTTTAAGCAGGTCTTCTCTCTTTTTGTTGATTTCCTGATCCTTCAATAGGCCAATAAAGCTGTTCAATTCATCTACAGTGCCATAGGCATCAATGCGTAAGTTAGACTTAAGTACCCGTCTACCACCCAATAAAGATGTAGTTCCAGTGTCCCCTGTTTTTGTATAAATTTTCATGAATCTGCTCTTTACCGGAATATTTTGTTAAGGCTCTTGCCCTGCAAAAATAAGAATCTATTTGCAAAAAAATAATGATTACTATTCTACCAAAGATACTGCATGTCCACGTGTTGGATTGGGATTGAGAGTATCTGATTCTACCAATCCATCCCGCAATCTGATTACTCTGTGTGCATAATGGGCAATATCATCTTCGTGCGTTACCATAATAATGGTATTGCCTTTCTGATGTAATTCATGGAAAAGTTCCATGATTCCATAAGACGTTTTGGAGTCAAGGTTACCGGTAGGTTCATCCGCAAGAATAATACTAGGATTGTTTACCAAAGCCCTTGCAATGGCTACTCTTTGTCTTTGCCCCCCTGAAAGTTCATTTGGTTTGTGCTGAACCCTGTCAGCCAATCCTACATTTGAAAGTGCCTGAAAAGCCTTCTCTTGTCTGTCTGACTTGTTAAAACCAGCGTAAATTAATGGTAAAGCTACATTGTCAAGACAGCTCGCCCTAGGTAAAAGATTGAAAGTTTGAAAAACAAAACCGATTTCTTTGTTCCTGATTTCTGCCAACTCATTCTCTGACATATCACTGACATCTTTTCCATTCAGTATATATCGACCGGAAGTTGGAGAATCCAGACAGCCTATGATATTCATCAAAGTCGATTTACCGGAACCTGAGGGCCCCATAAATGCGACATATTCTCCTTTGTTTACAGTGATGGAAATAGATTTTAATGCCTCTACTATTTCTGCCCCCATTTTATAGGTTTTGCTGATTTCTGTCGTTTCTATAATCTTTGCCATCGGATAATGTTTTAAAAGCCAATTTAACAGAAAAGTTTCTTCAAAAAAACTTCTTAGTCAAATTACGGTACAAGTTAATTTAAGTTGTCCAATTGAAGCCTTTCAATTTGGGGGATTTTCAGCCATGATTGCATCTCCATCAATGCCGCACTTCCATAACTGTCCAATCCGATTTTTCTACTTTGTTTTACATAATGAATCCACAACATGGGATCTTTATTGAATTGAATGGCTTCCTGTAAAATCTCGTATTTTCGCAGCTCATCGGTTTCCATTCTGACTTTTTTCCAAACAAAGGGTGCCCAGTAAGCATTTCTCTCCAAACCTTTATCCAATTGGAATATTTCAGTGATTTTTGGGTTCGGAAAAGTATTTTCGTCCGAATGAACAAATTGATACCAGGAGTCGATATCAGCTTCACTGAGTATTTCACCGCTTCTTCCCAAAATTATTTTTTTGACTTGCTCATATTCAGGTTTATCAAGCCAATGGAGTTTATTGACCAGAACATGATAGGCGAATTCTTCTTGGAGCGATTTATCCTTAATGGTTTCTAAGCCAACTAGAAAATCTTCTGGAAGCTGACGATGGAGTAGGCTGATTTTTTCAAAAAAATCAGTCAGGTCGTTACTTTCAAGATTTCCATTTTGATCCCATTCCATCCATGCAGGGAAGTTTATTTGGAATTTTTGATGGATTGTCCATGATTCAGCGGCTTTGTTTCCAAAATATAAAACCGCCAGATGAAAAGGTTGAAAATTTTCAAATCCTCTTTCATGGGCAACAGAAATATCAATTGCGGCCTTTTCAAAATCCAATTGCCCGGCCAGAATTTTTGCTGCCATAGCATGGTAGTATCCTGCCGAATTGGAATGGATCAGGGCTGTTCCGTTGAGGTATTTTAAGGTTTCATTGATATAGGATTCCTGAAGTGTCCTGAGAATGCGGGTTTCTCTATAATTTCTTTCTTCAAAGCTCATTTGTTCTATGGCCACAAGACTATCCACCAAAGCCAGATCTCTATCCATTGGTGTTGTAATCTTGTTGCTCCATTGATTGCGCAATAGAGAAGTTTTCAAATTATGGTCTTCGGGCAGGGTTCCGGTATCCAATGAAAAGTCCGCAAAATCACCCTTTTGATTGGAATAGGCCAGAAAATTGATTCTGTAAATCAGGTCATCAGGTAGGGTAGACAGGTTTTCCACCTCTTTGCCATGTTTTACCTCAAGCGCAAGCTTGTTGGATTTAGCGGTGAGGTTTTCTTTGGATATTTTTTGAAGTGCCGCAACAGCATCTTCAGGTCTGTTTAACTTCGAATATAGAAGTGCCAAATTATTCAATAGGTAAGGGTTATCCGGAAAATATTCCAGCCCTTTTTCAAGGTAAAATAAAGCATCAAAAATTTTGTTTTGTTGGTGCAGTTTAGAACTCAATAGCAGGATATTTGGAACATTTGGAGAATAATCAAAACTCTCAAAAAGGTTGTCCATTCCCTGAGTGGATTGCCTTAATCCGAATCTAATATGCGCTGCCGCATTTTTGGACTTGTCATTTTTTCGGTACTCCAGCCAGGAGTTTTCGTATAAAATCGCAGCCTCCAAGGGTCGTCCCGTTTGGGAATAATAATCAGCAACGGTGTTGGTGCTTGCACTTGATACCTGCGGAGCAATAATTGCATCTGCATAAACCACCAAAATGACCAAACCCATGATAGCGCCAATCCTCATGTGGAAATAGGCAAAATGCTGAGGCTTGAAAATGATTTTTTCAACATCCTTACCTGAATTGATAATTTCAGAAAAATTGGCCATCAGATAAATGAAAAACAATAAGCTCAGGCTGATTTGTCCATATAAAAAAACATGATTGAAAAATTCATACAGGGGTTCGTTCTCTATGAAAATTGCTCTGCCCCAAGTCAGGACGGTGATGGTAAATCCAATCAGAAAGAAAGACTCACCAATGATAGGGTTATCAAAAGCCTGCTCGGTTTGTTGAATTTTTAGTTTGACCACAAAAAAGCCCATAATCCCTCCAATCACCATTAAAAACAGGGGTGGGATGGTTGGAAATGGCAGATTTACCTCTCCCATTATATCGAGCAAAGTAAATAAGGTCAGAAGAAAATAAAGTAAGAAGATCAGGATAAGGTGGTACGAAATCTTAAGTCCAGTACCTTTATTGAGTTTGATGAGAAACAATGCGGCGCCTGAAATTACCGAGTGACCTATGTGTAATAAAAACAATACTGTGATAATGGAAGCCGGCAAAATTGCATTTTCTGCTAACCACAGCCAGGGTGAGTTAATTTCTGAAAAAGAACCAAGCAGATATAAAGTAGCTGTTCCAAATATGGCAACTACCAAGAATCTCGGCAGTATTTCCCAATATTCTCCAAAGAACGAAAGCAAAATTATGGGAATCAAAGTACCTGATATAAGGGCAATCAGCGCATAGTTGCTCGAAATCCCACCTATATTGAGTCCGTTTATTCCACTAAATGTCAAAAGAAAGATCAACAAAGCTGATGTACCAATAAAATACATCTTCTTCAGGGTGCTCACCAAGCAGATTCCCAATAAAAAAAGAATCCAAATCAAGGCGCCATATAAAAAAGTGACTTGGGAGAAAAACTGTGGCGGCAAGGATTCATAATTCTGAAAAACCAGAAAATTGTCCATCTCTATGGGGATAAGTTCTCCCGCCAGCTTGATGAAATTGACCGGAACAGCAAGGTTTTCTGTAAAAATCCCCGGGAGTATGGGCATTATACCTTGTTCCCAAAAAAAATAACTGAAAAACAGGAAAAAAATTCCCACCAACAAAAACAGGAATGGAAGGACTTTTAAAATAAAATTCCTTAATCTTTGGTGTATTGAAAGTGGCATTATTCCAAGACCTTTGGAACTCTGAAATAATCCGAATCTCTTTGGGGGGCATTTTGAAGGCCTTGTTCACGGGAAAGATGCTCGCCTTCGATATCTTCTCTCAGTACATTTACCTCAGAGGACATAGTTGTCAATGGTTCGATACCTTCTGTCTCCACCTCATTGAGTTGTTCTACCCAATCGAGGATCTGAGTCATGTCTTTTTTCATTTTTTCAGTACCTTCTTCGTTGAATTCCAGTCTTGCGAGGTGGGCGATTTTCTTAACGCTGTTTGAATCTATTTTCATAAAATGTTAACATTCATGTGAGTGGCAAATTGCTTATTGTCTTCCAACAGTTGATTTTGGATGGTTTGGTAGCAGTTTTCTTTGATTTTTGGAATATCCTTGGATGAACATCCGGCAGTTTCAATAGGAGAATGGAAAACAAGTTTTGCTTTTTTAAAATTCATAAGCAGTTTTCCATCATCAGGCAAAATTAAATGATTAAATGATAAAGTGACAGGAATGATTGGGATTTGTTTGTCTACCGCCAAACTGAAAGCACCGTCTTTGAATTTTGCCATTTCAGGAGGATTAGGTGCACATATTCCTCCCTCCGGGAATATGACAATGCTGCTGCCATTGTCAATAGCCTTTTTTGACCTGAGTAATACCTCACCCCGGCTTTTGATGCTTGATCTGTTTACAGCTATATGGAGTTTTTTGAAATAATATCCGAATAAGGGTACTTTTCCCAAAGAACTTTTACCGATGTAGATGACATCTCCGGGCATGTATCCCATCATGGCTATATCGATATAGGAGAAATGGTTCGAAACAAAAATATAGGCTTTTCCTTTTTTGATGTTTTGTTTCCCCTCAATTTTTACCGGAAGGAAAATCAAAATAAAAAACAGATTTGCCCAAAATTGATTGATTTTCCTGCCGTATTTTTCCCATCCCGGTACCCAAATACAAACCAAAAACAAGGGGAAAAACAACAGGAAACTGACGCAGAACATCAGCAAAGCATAAACACTATAGATTCTTCTAATTAAAACCATTTTTATTTATTCACCATATGGTTGGCCACTTGGACAAAATATGCCTGTATCTGTTGGCTGATATTGGGGTCCATTTCTACTTTTTCAATTGCCTGAAACATACATTTGAGCCATTCCTCTTTCATTTTTTCATCAATAGGCCATTGGAAATGCCTCCGTCTCAACATGGGATGGCCTCTTTTTTCCAAATAAGTATGAGGCCCACCAAATACATGGATCAAAAACAAAAATAGTCTTTCTTCCGCAGGTGCCAAATCCTTTGGGTAAAGCTTTCTCAATTCCGGAGATTTCTCGACTTGTTGATAAAAGTGCTGGACGAGGTTTTTTATTTTTTCTTCTCCGAGGATTTCATAGGTGGTTTGGGCTGAATTTGACATTAAAGAAGATTGGCTGAATTAAGAGGCAAAGTAATTATTTCTTTAAGACAGGGTTGGTTTTTGTATGGTTACTGATAAAGCTAAAATTATGGGAG
>CAZLJT010000020.1:0-25116 GCA_964559905.1 uncultured Aquiflexum sp. | reverse complement strand
AACTCGCGACCCCGACCTTGGCAAGGTCGTGCTCTACCAGCTGAGCTACTCTCGCATTCAATATTTCAATAAGGTAGCATTTAATCCCAAAAAACTATATGGATGTGCTCCTCTAATATATTTCGAGAAATCAAGCCGATGACCTTACATCTTCGTCTTTTGTGTGTGCAAAGGTAAAGCAGTTTTTGAAATATGCAAAAAGCAACCATCAAAAAATTTGTTTATTCCCGTAACTCGGAATTTCCAAATTGATAATCAGATCATTAATAAAAATAGATTGAATAAGTTATTTTTTTATAAATCAACAAATCGATGAAAAGACTATCTTCTGTAAATTTCTTTATTATAGATTAATAATAAAAATGCTACTCACTTTTCCAGTTTTTTCTTGATCTCGTTGAGTTTTATCAAGGCCTCAATAGGCGAAATGGTGTTAATATCTATTTTCTCCAACATTTCCTGGGCTTCCTTGAATTTTGGATCCAAATCAAATAGACTGAGCTGATAATTATTTTTGGGCATATCTTTGATTCTATCTTTGGAAGTATTCATAGCCTTATCTTTTTCAAGATGCCCCATGATTTCAGAGGCCCTGAGTACGATAGGATTGGGCATTCCTGCCATTTGGGCAACATGTATTCCAAAACTATGTTCACTTCCTCCTTCTTTTAATTTTCTCATGAATATCACTTTGTTGCCGACTTCCTTAACAGATACATTGAAGTTTTTGATTTTCGGAAAATCCTCAGCCAGTTGATTGAGTTCATGATAATGGGTGGCAAAAAGTGTTTTTGCCCTGAATTTGGGATGATTGTGCAAAAATTCTACAATAGACCAAGCTATGGAGATCCCGTCATAAGTGGAAGTACCTCGCCCTATTTCATCCATTAATACCAAGCTTCGGTCAGACAGGTTATTTAAAATACTGGCAGTTTCTGTCATTTCGACCATAAAGGTAGATTCTCCTTTGGCAAGGTTATCTGATGCCCCTACTCGGGTAAAAACTTTGTCAATGATACCTATTCTCGCATAGGAGGCCGGAACAAAACTTCCCATTTGAGCCATGAGGACTATCAGGGCAGTTTGCCTCAATAAAGCCGATTTACCGGCCATATTTGGTCCTGTTATGATGATAATCTGTTGGCTTTCGTTGTCAAGGTAAATATCATTGGGAACATAATGCTCTCCAACAGGCAGTTGCTTCTCAATAACAGCATGTCTTCCATCTTTGATTTCAAGAGAATCAGTATCTGCAATTTTAGGTTTACTATAGTTATTGTTTTTTGCAACAAAAGCGAATGATAAAAGGCAATCGACAGTAGCCAAGACCCGCGCATTTTGTTGGATTTGGGAGACGTATTCAGCTGCATCCTGCACCAATGCCATAAAATACTTTTGCTCAATTGCAATCATACGTTCTTCAGCGTTCAGAATTTTTTCCTCATATTCTTTCAGTTCGGGAGTGATATACCTTTCTGCATTCACCAAAGTTTGTTTTCTGATCCATTCCTGTGGGACTTTGTCCTTATGGGAATTGGTCACTTCGAGATAATACCCAAAAACTTTATTGAAAGCTACCTTTAATGAAGAAATACCCGTTCGCTGAACTTCCCGCTGCTGCATGGAGATGAGAAAATCTTTTCCGGTATTGGCCAAACCTCTGTATTCGTCAAGATCAGCATCTACGCCTGATTTTATAATTCCGCCCTGATGGATAAGCATAGGAGCATCTTCCTGTAATTCCCGATCTATTTTTTCAAGAAGAAATTGACAAGCATTGATCCGGTCAGCAAGTTTTTTGAGTGATTCACTTTTAGAAGATTCAAGTGCAGTCTTGATGGGAATGGTAATTTTAAGTGCTTTTTTGAGCTGATTCATTTCCCTTGGATTGATCCTTCCCACAGCTACTTTTGAGATCAGTCTTTCCAAATCACCTATTTGTTTAAGATTAGCGAGAATACCTTCCCTGAGTTCCTCTTCTTCAAAAAAGTATTCCACTACCCGGAGTCTTTCTTCGATGAGTTCCTTTTCTTTGAGAGGCAGGACAAGCCATTTTCTCATCATCCTTGAACCCATAGGGGTCACAGTTTGGTCGAGGATATTGATTAATGGTATTCCCCCTTCTTGCTGAGGGTATACCAATTCAAGGTTACGGATTGTGAATTTGTCCAGCCACACATATTTTTCCTCTGCAATTCGGGAAATGGAAGAAATATGCCTGACTTCATTATGTTCCGTCTCTTCGAGGTAATACAAAACTGCACCTGCTGCCACTATTCCATATTCAAGGTTCTCAATAGCGAAACCTTTCAAAGTATTGGTTTCAAAATGTTTAATGAGTTTTTCGTAAGTATAGTCATATTGGAATACCCAATCCTCACAGTGAAAAGTATTATATTGGTCTTTGAGCAACTCCTGCGCCCTTGATTTGGAAGATTTGGAATAGATAACCTCCGATGGACTAAAACTCTGCAATAGCTTTTCAATATAAGGCTGTGAACCTTCGGCGCACATAAATTCTCCGGTGGATAAATCCAAAAAAGCTATGCCTAAGACTTCTTTTCCAAAATAAATCGAAGCCAGGTAATTGTTTTTTCTTTTGTCAAGAACGTTATCATTAAACGAAAGTCCCGGCGTCACCAATTCGGTGACGCCTCTTTTCACAATTCCTTTGACTTCTTTGGGGTCTTCCAATTGATCACAAATAGCAACCCTATTTCCGGCCCTTACAAGCTTTGGGAGATAGGTATCAAGGGAATGGTGCGGAAATCCTGCCAATTCAATATGCGAAGCAGCGCCATTGGCTCTTTTGGTCAAAACGATATCCAATACCTTGGAAGCAACCACGGCGTCTTGGCCGAAGGTTTCATAAAAATCCCCAACCCTAAAAAGCAACAATGCCCCTGGATGTTTGGCTTTGATGGCATTGTATTGTTTCATCAAGGGAGTTTCTTTCACTTCCTTATCCTTCACTTTGGCCATTTTGTCCCCGAATTAAATCTTTATGTTAATTTTGAATTTATTGAAAGCCTGAAATTAAAAGATATCGAAAGGGAAACAAAACCACATGAGAAAATTAAACATGGATGAACTCAACCGGCTATCGGTAGAAGAATTTAAAGAAGTCAAAAAATCTCCTATAGTCATCGTTTTGGATAATGTGAGAAGCCTAAATAATGTGGGTTCGGCCTTCAGGACTTCAGATGCTTTTCTGATAGAAAAAATCCTACTCTGCGGAATTACAGGTCAACCTCCCCACAAAGAAATCCAAAAGACTGCCTTAGGGGCGACAGAGTCAGTTTCGTGGAAATATTTTGCATCCACAAAGGAGGCCATAGGTTATTTGAAATCAGACGGTTTTTTGATTTGCACATTTGAACAAGTAGATCAAAGCACAAATTTGAATGAATTTATTCCTGACAAAGATTTGAAATATGCACTGGTTTTTGGCAATGAGGTTTTTGGAGTAGAAGAAGAAGTGATCAAACTGAGTGATCATATTATTGAAATCCCACAGCTAGGCACCAAGCATTCTCTTAATATTTCCGTGTCAATGGGTATAGCAATTTGGGATTTCTCTGTTAAAATGGACATTTTGAAGTAATACCATAAAAAAAAAGAGGCCGCGCAGCCTCTTTTTTCATTTGAAGTTTATAGGTATTTGCATTTAGTCTTCTTTGAATTTGTCCACGATATATAAAAACAAATTAAAGGAAAGCGTGGACATTCCCTCTTTTCGTATTTCTTTCTCCCCTCCTTCTTTGTAAATAGAGGGTTCTTTCCTGACAGGATTTAAATTATTTGACTGCTGAATACTGCGAGCAGGAGTAACTGATTGTTTTTGAAAATTTTCTGACTTTAGTTCTAAAGAGCTAGATTCAGAATTTTCGAATTGGTTCGGAGAATCAATGTTTCGTGGCATATCAGGGACATTTCTATCCCTTTCATTTTGTGCAAAAGAAGCAAAACTCAAAAAAAGACAAAACAAGACTAAAAATGTTATTGATTTGTTGCCATTTGAAGAAATTTTGGTTGATTTTATCATTTGCTATTCAGGTCTATTAGGTTTAACTGAAAATTTTCAGCTAAGTTTCCAAAGTTATAAAAATTTTATATCAATGCAAACGATTGACTTCAATGATTTCGCTAAAGTTGACATCAGAATAGGAACGATAATTCGCGCCGAAATTTTCGAAAAAGCCAAAAAACCTGCCTATAAACTTTGGATAGATTTGGGTCAGTTGGGAGTGAAAAAATCATCTGCCCAAATCACAGATTTATACTTCCCTGAAGAACTAAAAGGTAAGCAAGTCATCTGTGTTTGTAACTTTGCTCCTAAGCAAATCGCGGATTTTATGTCGGAAGTTTTGGTCACTGGTTTTGATGATGGAACGGGAAAAGTAATACTCGCCACTTCTGACCAACTTGTTCCTAATGGATCAAAACTCCACTAGCTGCTTAAATTTGGATTTTAAGCCCATCATCTGTCAGTTCAGATTGGAATATTTTAAGGTCAGGGCAACTACCTGAGGTGACCTGACCTGTTCTGAGATCAAATCTATATTCATGTAGATGGCACACAACCTCTTGCATACCATTGATAAATCCTTGATTCAAGGAAGCCTTTCTATGAGGGCAAAGAGTTTCAAAAACAAAAAATTCTTCTCCATCTCTTGTTACACATACTTTTGTTGCTGCTAGTTGAACTATTTTGATTTTTTTATTGGGGATAAGTTCAAGTGCCTGTTCTTTATTATCTCCGAGTACAAAGGTTTTCATAAGCAAATAGAAAATGGTAAATTCGAACATAAACCTAACATAAACACTTTATGAAAAAAATTTTGGTATTATTATTCATGTTGTTGCCCGGGTTATCAATTGCCCAATCAATTGAAGGAGCATGGAAAATGACCCATCAAAATGGAAAAGCCATGATAGATGAAGAATATATAAAAATATATCAGGATGGTTATTTTGCATTTGGGGCAAAAGAAGTGGGCACTAATAAATTTGTCGGTGCTGGGGGTGGGGAATTTTTGCTGAATGGAAATGTCTACCAAGAGACCCTGGATTTCTTTACCTTAAAACCTGAATCTGTGGGAGAAACAACAGTATTTAATATGGACTTGGGAGACAGTAAAATGGTGATTTCTGCTGAAATCAAAGGACAGACATTGGTTGAAATATGGGAAAAGATAAGTGAAAAGAATGACGACCTGACTGCCAATTGGGTATTTACAGGAAGAAAAAGGGAGGGGGAAATTTCAAGGAGTACCCCTGGAGACAGGAGGACAGTCAAAATACTCAGCGGAGGTAGATTCCAGTGGATTGCATTTAACTCTGGCACAAGGGAATTTATGGGTACAGGGGGCGGGACATATTCCGCCGAAAATGGAAAGTATGTAGAAAATATTGAATTCTTTTCGAGAGACGAATCAAGAGTCGGGGCAAGTTTGAGCTTTGATTATGAATTGATAGATGGGGAATGGCATCATACGGGAATCAGCTCAACCGGAAATCTTATTTATGAAATATGGACCAGGTACAAAGATGCCTACACTCCTATAAAATAAGAAAACACCATAAAATTTACCATCAGGTTTCTCGACCTTATTGGTCAGGGAAACCTGAGTTTTTTAGCCCAATTAGTCATGATACCAAGTTTGTACCCTTGGTTATTAACATTTGCATTTATAGAATGGGAAATGACATCAAGACGGGCTGCAAATCTCTCCTGATGTCAAGGAAGTGACGAGAAAGAATTTTTACAGTCTAGAATGTTTTTTAAGTTTCAAAGGTATAAATCCAAATACAACATCGGTAGCCTTATCTGACTTGCTACCTGATTCCGTTAACTTCCTTATGCCTCCAACAATCAACCAAATGGTCATTGACGAGTCCAGTTGCCTGCATGTGTGCATAGACTATCGTGCTTCCCAAAAATTTGAACCCTCTTTTTTTGAGATCTTTGGATAGTTTGTCAGAAATCTCTGAAGTGGCAGGCACTTGGGAAAGGTCCTTCCATTTATTTTGGATCGGTTTGCCATCCACAAAATCCCAGATATAATCTGAAAATTTTCCAAATTCGGATTGGACTTCCATAAATCTTTGGGCATTATTGATTGCCGCTCTGATTTTAAGCTGATTTCTTATAATTTTTGGATCCTGTAAAAGCTCCTGAATATATCCTTCAGGCAAATATGAAACTATATGGTAATCAAAATCCGCAAAAGCTTGCCGGTAACCCTCTCTTTTTTTCAATATAGTTGACCAACTCAAGCCTGCCTGCGCACTTTCTAAAATCAAAAATTCGAATTGTTTGTGGTCATCAAAAACAGGAACTCCCCATTCTTCATCATGGTATCTGACATATTGCTCAAAGCCCAAGCACCATGGGCAGCGAAATTTATCGGATTTTTGTTCTAATGCCATTTATTTTTAAGCAAATTAATGTTGATAACCAGAGTAAAATTGAATTAAGGAAAGATACTATTCCACAGTCTCAAGGAGGGTTCTGAATACGACAAATTTATCCTGAAACTTTACTGATACATCCTCCTGAAGCTTTTGAGCATATTTATTTTGATAATCTGTGATTTTCTCCATGGATTCGGCAAAATATTGAACGGAGTAATTTGCACTTCCATCTTCTGATTCATGAAGTATCTTGTAAAATCTGTTTTCCAAAAACACTCCAGTGGAAAGTACATCCGGAATATGGGTTTCCTTCATCCAGTTAACCCATTCCAATTCGAATTCTTTTTCAATATTGACAGTTACGTTATATAAAATCATAATATTCTTGTTTTATTTTTATTTTTGTCGCTTTAAAGTAGGAACAAATATAGGTTCATGTTGTTAAATTCAGCATTGTCACTCCCAAAATCGTTCACTGAACATGCCTTACAGTAAAACAGAAAACATATCGGTGCTTACAAATCTTCAGAAAATACAGGAAAAAAGAGCCTCACTTTTTAAATTTATAATTTTCATTTTTCATCTGGTGGGAATTATTGGGATGTCCGTTCCGGGTTTGAGGCCATATTTTCAGATTCTTACACCATTCCATTTACTGTTAAGTTTGGGGATCTTGCTGATTTTTCATTCAGAATGGAATAAACCTTTTGGTTTTTTTGCATTTTCGGCATTCCTTATTGGTTATGGATCGGAAGTTTTGGGAGTACATACAGGATTCCCCTTCGGAAACTATAAATATGGAACTGTTCTTGGAATTCAGCTTTTTGAAGTGCCAGTGATGATTGGGATAAATTGGTTGTTGTTGGTTTACCTTACAGGTAATTTATTTTCAGAAAAAATCAAAAATAATTGGTTGGCCGCTGCTTTGGGGGCAGGATTGATGGTAGGTATAGATTTCTTGATTGAGCCTGTTGCAATAAAATTGGATTTTTGGTCTTGGGAAAGGAATGAAATACCGCTTTCTAATTACATTGGCTGGTTAGCCGTTGGCTATCTGATACATTTGATATTCAGGAAGGCATCATTTCAAAAGGAAAATCCAATTTCATCATTCCTATTGATCAATCTGATTGCATTCTTTATCATTCTAAATTTCATAATTTAAATTCCAAAAAAACAATCTAAAACATTCCGCATCTTAAAAAGTTAATCTAATGATGTACGCAATTATGTTTATTATACTGGGTTTTGCTGCAATGGAATTCTCAGGATGGTTCATTCATAAATATATTATGCATGGCCCTTTATGGGGAATTCACAAAACTCATCACGAGCCTTCAAGAACATTTCTCGAACTCAACGATTTGTTTTCTTTGCTGTTCGGAAGCATTGCAATAATATTGATATTTCTGGGAGTTGATAAATTGGACTATCGCTTCTGGATGGGAATTGGAATAAGCATTTATGGTATCAGTTACTTCATTATTCATGATGTTCTGGTTCACAGAAGAATCAAATGGTTTGAGAGGCCTAAAAATAAATTCCTATTGGGTATTTTCCAGGCTCATCAGGCTCATCACGCCACAAACAAAAAAAATGATGCCGTCTCTTTCGGTTTGTTTTGGGTACCAAAAAAATATTTTAAAATAAGAAAATAGTGAGTACTTATTCAATTAAAGATTTAGAGCAGCTTTCAGGAATAAAAGCCCATACCTTACGAATTTGGGAACAAAGGTATAATTTGTTATTACCGAAAAGGACGGATACCAATATCAGGTTTTATGATGATGCTGACCTTAAGCTGATCCTGAATGTTGCATTGCTCAATGACAATGGATATAAGATCAGCAAAATAGCTGGAATGTCAGGTGTTGAGATGAAAGAGGAAGTCATAAAATTGACAGAAAAAACACTTACCCATGACGATCAGATAAACGCCCTGACAATCTGTATGGTAGAAATGGATGAAGAAAGATTCGATAAGGTACTTTCTACCAATATTTTGAAAATTGGATTTGAGCAGACCATGCTCAATATAATATACCCTTTCATGTCCAAAATCGGAGTACTTTGGCAAACAGGTGCAATCAATCCCGCTCAGGAACATTTCATAAGTAATTTGATCAGACAAAAACTGATCGTCGCTATAGATGCTCAAATATATAAAGGGGGCGGTAAAAAATTTCTTCTTTATTTACCCGAAGGCGAACATCATGAAATCTCAATTCTCTTTGCTGCTTATCTGATCAAACTAAAAGGTCATAAAGTAATCTATTTAGGTCAGAGTACACCGGATGATGACCTGGGCTCTGTTTATAATTTACATCAACCTGAATATTTGATGACTGTAATTACCACTTCACCAAGTGCTGAAAACGTTCAGGAATATATAGATGCCCTATCTGAAAGATTCAAAAATGCTCAGATTATAGTTTCGGGTTATCAAATAGTAGGTCAAGATATCAAATTGCCCAAAAATGTTAAATCCCTGAATTATATCCGTCAAGTAAAAGAATACCTTGAAGAGATAGAACAGGTCACAATTGAAAAGTAAATTTGGTTTTATCTTTTTTCAAAAATATTAGACAAAGTGAAAATATTAATTTTCACTTTTTTTGTGCCTTAAATTGATTCAAGCGCCTTTAATTCAAATTTTTTAAATATTTCTTATTTCTTGGACTTTATTTTGTTTAATAAATTTTAAAAATAATTAGACAAAATGTTTGTGTTTTGTTTAATGAATGTTACATTTGTTTAAACAAAAACGAAAAGCCATGACAACTCTAGAATTCAGTTACTCGCTTAACAAATTATCAAGTTCGCTAAAGCCATTTGCACTTAAGCTTACCAGGGATATGGATGATGCAAATGACTTGCTTCAGGATACCATGGTCAAGGCTTTTACCAATAAAGATAAATTTACAGAAGGCACAAATTTAAAAGCTTGGTTGTATACGATAATGAAAAATACTTTCATTACCAACTATCAAAAAATGGTAAGAAGAGGTACGTTTGTAGATACAACAGACAATTTACATTATATCAATTCAGGAGATATTTTAATTGAAAATAATGCCTTTGGAGATTTTACTATGGATGATATTTATTCAGCAATAGATAGCCTTGAAGAAGTTTATAAGGTTCCTTTCATGATGCATTACAAAGGTTTTAAATATCACGAAATCGCTGAAAAATTAACTATCCCAATTGGAACTGTTAAAAATAGAATACATATTGCCAGAAAGATTCTAAAAGACGATTTGCATGTGTACAGACACAAAAATTAATATATATGCCAAGTAAAAATGTTGTAGTAATAGGCGCTGGATTTGCAGGTCTATCAGCAGCTACGCATTTGGCACACCTTGGATACCAGGTAACTCTTCTAGAAAAAAATATAACCCCCGGAGGTAGAGCAAGAAAGTTCGAAGCCGAGGGTTTTGTTTTTGATATGGGGCCAAGCTGGTACTGGATGCCTGATGTATTTGAATCCTATTTTGGACATTTTGGGAAAAAGCCGTCCGATTATTATACGCTAAAGAGACTTGATCCATCCTACACTGTTATTTTCGGTGAGGATCAATTTGTTCCTATTCCTGCTAATTTCCAGAAGTTCAGAGATCTTATGGAAAGTATGGAACCCGGAGTAGGACCAAAACTCGATGAGTTTTTGAAACAGGCTGCTTACAAATACAAAGTTGGAATTCAGGACTTGGTTTACAGACCAAGCCGATCAATTTTTGAATTCACAAGTCCGGGGTTATTGGCAGATGTCATAAAAATGGATGTATTCCAATCCATGTCCAAACATGTTCGGAGATTTTTCAATGATGAAAACATTATCCGTCTAATGGAATTTCCTGTGATTTTTTTGGGTGAAATGGCCGATAATATTCCTGCTTTATATAGCCTTATGAATTATGCGGATATCGTCTTGGGAACATGGTATCCTATGGGAGGTATGCATGAAATTGTCAAAGGAATGGTGACTCTAGCCGAAGAAAAGGGAGTTAAAATCCATCTCGGAGCTGACGTGTCCCAAATTGAAGTCAATAAGGGCGTGGCCAAAAAAGTCATTTTAAAAAGCGGAGAAAGCATTGATGCAGATATCGTGGTGGCAGGAGCAGATTACCATCATGTAGACAATGAATTGCTGACTCCTCAATACAGGAATTATGATGAAAAATACTGGGACAAAAGAGTCATGGCCCCCTCTTCCTTATTATTTTATTTGGGCATAGATAAGAAATTGGATAATCTTACCCACCACTGTTTATTTTTTGATGAACAAATGGGCCCTCATGCAGATGCCATTTATAAAAATCCCAGATGGCCTGAAAGGCCTCTTTTTTACCTATCGGCAGCTTCTATAACAGACCCCTCTGTTGCACCTGAAGGAAAAGAAAATCTGGTAATTTTAATTCCACTGGCACCCGATTTGGAAGATGGAGAAGAAATTAGGGAGAAATATTTTCACATGGTGATGGACAGGCTGGAAAAACTTACTGGACAAGAGATTAGAAGTCATATCATTTATAAACGTTCCTACGCACATAGTGATTTCAAATCAGATTATAATGCCTTTAAAGGAAATGCCTATGGATTAGCAAATACGCTATTTCAGACAGCGATTCTGAAACCCTCTTTAAAAAGTAAAAAAGTAAAAAACTTATACTACACCGGTCAATTGACTGTGCCGGGTCCAGGGGTCCCTCCTACATTGATTTCCGGACATGTGGTAGCAAAAGAGGTGCATAAAGATAACAATTAAATAAAAAAATTGTAAATTATGGGAATGGATCCAAAACTGCTCTTTGACCAAACTACTTTGGAATGTAGTAGATTGATCACCCAAAAGTATAGCACAAGTTTTACTTTGGGAATCAAAACGCTGGATAAGAAGCTGCATTTACCAATTTACGCCATTTATGGATTTGTGCGCTATGCAGATGAAATAGTGGACACATTTCATGACAAAAACAAAAAAGCACTTCTGGAAGAATTCAAAAAAGACACCTATGAAGCGATAGAAAAAGGAATCAGTCTTAATCCAGTGCTTCATGCTTTTCAACTGATTGTCAACCAATTCAAAATAGATCTTGATCTCATCGAGGCTTTTCTCAAAAGCATGGAAATGGATCTTGATTTCAAAACTTACAATGACTCCAGATACCACGAATATATCTATGGTTCGGCGGAAGTAGTAGGCCTGATGTGTCTAAGGGTCTTTTGTGAAGGGGACCAAAAAATGTACGAAAGCTTAAAAAAGCCTGCCTGTAAATTGGGATCTGCCTTCCAAAAGGTAAATTTCTTGCGAGATATCAAAAGTGATTTTGAAGAAAGAGGGAGGGTTTATTTTCCTGGAGTTGATTTTAACACTTTTGACAAATCGGCAAAAGCATTGATTGAGGAAGATATACAAAATGATTTTGATGAAGCTTTGGACGGTATCAGAAGATTACCCGTGAATGCTAAACTCGGGGTAAAAGTAGCCTATCTGTATTATCAGAAGCTATTTGATAAAATCAAAAGACTTCCACCGGAAATTATAACCCACCAAAGGGTCAGAATTCCAAATTCAAAAAAAATCTCCCTTTTGTTGGGTACCTATTTTGGGACAAAACTAGGTTTAGGCTAAAATATGGAAAAGTACCTTTATCTTACACTGAATATACTCACCATTTCGTATCCTTTATTCAGTTCATTTGAACACAGGGTACAATATGCGAAAAAGTGGCATGCCTTATTTCCTGCCATAATCATTACCGGATTTTTTTTCCTAGTTTGGGATCATTGGTTTACAAAAATGGGGGTTTGGGAGTTTAATCCACGTTATCTCATAGGTGTATACATTTTTGAATTGCCTTTGGAAGAATGGCTGTTTTTCCTTACCGTCCCTTTTGCCTGTATATTTATATATGAAGTCCTGAATTATTTTGTGAAAAAAGATATTCTCAGTGGCTTCGCCAAGCCTTTTACATTGGTGCTGATACCATTTTTTTTCATTATAGGAATCATGAATCTGGACAAATGGTACACTTCGGTTAATTTTCTGGTCGGAAGTGCAACGTTATCTATCCATTATATACTCTTTCAGACCAAATACTTGGGAAGATTTTATTTAGCTTATTTCGTTTCATTGATACCGTTTCTATTCGTAAATGGGATATTGACCGGATCTTTTATTGATGAACCTGTGGTGATTTATAATAATATGGAGAATCTTTCCATAAGAATTTGGACCATCCCGATAGAAGATTCCGTTTATTCTATGACTTTACTGCTCATGAATCTTAGTATTTATGAACGCCTTAAGAATAAAAAAACAATTCAGACTGTCAAAAGTTTATAAGGCTATGATGAACCTGCAAGTACATATAGACCAACATTCCGGTTTCTGTTTTGGAGTAGTCTATGCCATTGAAATGGCAGAAGAAATTCTTGAAGAACAAGGTTATTTATACTGTTTGGGTGATATCGTTCACAATGATGAAGAAGTGAAACGGCTAACCAGCAAAGGATTGAAAATAATCGATCATGAAGAATTAAAGTCCCTTTCCAATGAAAAGGTATTGATCAGAGCTCATGGCGAACCACCGTCAACCTATGAATTGGCCATCAACAACAATCTTACCTTGATTGATGCGAGTTGCCCGGTAGTCTTGAAATTGCAGAACCGAATCAAAAATTCATTTGATAAGGATGAAACCATTTATATTTATGGAAAGCATGGCCATGCAGAAGTAATTGGATTATTGGGTCAGACCAGTAATAAGGCCGTCGTCTTCCAGGATATCAGCGAACTTGATTTGCCTAACTTGCCCAAAAATTTGACTTTATATAGTCAGACTACAAAAAGTACCGACAAATTTTATGAAATAACGGATATTCTAAAGGAAAATGGTATAACAGTAAATACGAATGATACTATTTGTAGACAAGTTTCCAATAGAGATAAGGAACTAAGATCCTTTGCCGAAAAATTTGATAAGATCATTTTTGTCAGCGGTACCAAATCCTCAAATGGAAAAGTTCTTTACAATGTCTGTAAAGAAAAAAATCCGGACACCTACTTTGTTTCCAATCCTGAACAAGTTGACAAAGATTGGTTTAAAATTAACGATACTGTTGGTATTTGTGGGGCTACCTCGACACCGATGTGGTTGATGGAACAAGTGAAAGAAAAAATAGCGACTTTTTAGTCATTCAATTTCTTTTCTACCTTTGCAAAGTGAAATCTTCAAATTATCATAATGATTCAGTAGACCCCAAAGGAGTAATAATTTCCCTAATTATTATTTTTTTATGGCTAGGTTCATTGGTTTTTTTCCTCCAATGGGAACTAAACTGGTCAAATCCAATTACTTACCTTGGCATTTTAATCCAAACCCATCTGTACACAGGCTTATTTATCACAGCCCATGATGCGATGCACGGGATTGTATCCTCAAACAAGAAGCTAAATCACACTATCGGTTGGTTTTCGGCGATTTTATTTTCTTATAATTTTTATTGGAGGCTTTTTCCCAAGCATCATGAACATCACCGATACGTTGCCACAGACAAAGACCCTGATTATCACTCGTCCGATAATTTTTTGGTTTGGTATTTGAGTTTTATTAAACAATACGTTTCCATTTGGCAGATTCTTTTGATGGCGGTCACATTCAATATCCTTAAGCTTTTTTTACCAACTGAAAATCTGATTGTATTTTGGATGGTTCCTGCAATTCTGTCCACCCTACAGCTGTTTTATTTCGGAACTTATCTTCCTCATAAAGGAGAATCAGAAAATAAACACCATTCCAGAAGTCAATCAAAAAATCATATTTGGGCTTTTATTTCCTGCTACTTTTTTGGATATCATTATGAACATCATGATTCGCCTGGGACTCCATGGTGGAGACTTTGGAAAATAAAAGAATCCCTTGGAGACTAGTTGTCATTGAATCTATTTTTGTTGAAAACAGAAACCTTTCTTGAGTGAATTTATTGGCCTTTTAGAAGATTCTTTAGATCCCCGCATATTAATGGGAATAAACAGGCACAAAAAAACCCTCCATTCGATGAAAAGAGGGTTTTCATAGATTTGACCTATTTTTATGAATTATTGTACATTGATAAGAGATTCCCGTCTTCTCATTTTTCCTGCAGGTAATCCATACATCATTTTAAATCTTCTGCAGAAGTATGCAGTGTCTTTATAACCCACTTCTTTTCCGATATCACGAATACTTTTTTTGGAAGTTCTGAGTAATTCTACCGCAGCTTCCATTCTTTGATATTCTATATAATCCTGTGGATTGATTCCCGTGAGCATTTTAAAATATTGACCAACATAATCTTCAGAAACATTGGCAACTTTTGCCAAGACCTTGTTGGACAGGTCTCCGCCTATATTCCTTTTGATATAATTGAAAAGGTCAATCAAGCGTGGATCTTTGAAGTAAGTACTATTCGTGGATAATTCCTCCACAAACAACCTGTTCTTCAAAATATGTCGCACAATCTCAATTACCAATAATTCTGTATGAATCTTAATAACTCTTTCTTTTCCTGGAGTATTCTGTTCTGATTCTTTTACGATATCTTCTACGATGGAGGCTATTTTATCATTGAATCGAATCACAAAAGGAGGAATTCCCAAGGAATGGAAAAAATTGACAACATCAAATACTTTTGCTTCAAAATTGATTATTGTAAGACAGTCTTCCTCTAAGCTCTTAATGTCTTTGAAACTGATGGTTTGAAGGTACTTCCTTTTATTGTCGACAAAACTTTCATTGTTAATGTCATTCTTTTTGCCTTGCTGTCCAAAAGAAATGTTTGTCAATCTTCCTGCAGGGATAAATAGTATTTCTCCTTCATTCACCAATTCCATTTCATCCGAAAATTTCAGAGAACCTTGGTGGAGTAATATAATCGTATTCTCAGTATCATTAAAATTGGTTACTGAAACAGGCTTTTCGATTTTATAATTATTTCCTTTTAAAAAGCGTACGCCAACAGATTCAATTACTTTATTGTAATATTCCATGATATATGAAATTAATGTTAAGCCGTAAAAGTATAATAATTTTTGAAAGCTATATATATTAATTCAATAAATTATTTAATTAAAATAAAAAAAGGTATAAAATATTGATTTTATACCTTCTGAAATGAAATTTATATGATTATTTTATTATGCTTCTCGATATGACTATTTTTTGAATCTCACTTGTTCCTTCATAAATCTGGGTAATTTTTGCATCGCGCATCAATCTTTCCACGTGGTATTCCTTCACATAACCATAACCCCCATGAACTTGTACAGCTTCAATGGTCACATTCATGGCCACTTCCGAAGCATACAATTTTGCCATTGCACTTGCAAAAGCATAATCCTCACCCTGATCTTTGAGCCAAGCAGCTTTCAATACCAATAATCTTGCAGCTTCAATCTGCGTAGCCATATCAGCAAGCTTAAATTGAATAGCCTGATGTTGACTGATGGGTTTACCAAAAGCTTTCCTTTCTTTTGAATAAGCCAAAGCCAATTCATATGCTCCAGAAGCAATACCCAAAGCCTGTGCTGCGATTCCAATCCTACCGCCGTTCAATGTTTCCATAGCGAAGGTGAATCCAAAGCCCTCCTCACCAATCCTATTTGAAATGGGTACTTTCACATCTGAAAACATGAGAGAATGGGTGTCCGAGCCTCTGATGCCCAATTTATCTTCTTTTTTACCAATTACAAATCCTTCCCAGTTTTTTTCTACAATAAATGCAGAAATACCCTTATGTCCCTTGGATGCATCTGTCTGTGCAATTACCAAATATATACTCGCCGAATTACCATTTGTAATCCAGTTCTTTGTCCCATTGAGGATATAATAATCTCCCTTTAATTCCGCATTTGTCTGCTGAGAGGTTGCATCTGAACCTGCCTCAGGTTCTGAAAGGCAAAAAGCACCAAGGATTTCTCCGGTAGCCAGACGCTTAAGATATTTTTCCTTTTGTTTTTCGCTTCCGTACTTTTCCAGACCCCAGCATACCAGGGAGTTGTTGACTGACATACAAACTGAGGCAGAGGCATCAATTTTTGAAATTTCCTCCATTGCCAATACGTAAGAAATGGTATCCATACCCCCGCCATGGTATTTGGGATCCACCATCATGCCCATAAAACCCAACTCTCCCATTTTCTTTATCTGGGCTGCGGGAAATTTTGCTTCTGTATCTCTTTCAATTACACCTGGTAAAAGTTCTGTTTGGGTAAACTCTCTTGCAGCATCCCTAACGGCTAAATGTTCTTCTGTGTATTCAAAATTCATGGGGAAATCAGGTTTTAAAATTACGATTTGAAGATACAGCAAAAAAAAATAAGGGACAATTCCTTGCCCCTTAAAGTAAACTCATTTTCAGTTTTTCAGTTTCCTCAATCTCTGTTCCCAAAAAAGATGAAAATGTAATAGGCCAAGGTTGCCAAAGCCGCCAATGCCGCTACTACATAAGTCATTGCTGCCCATTTAAGCGCATCTTTTGACATAGCATATTCATCTTGGGTTACAATATTTCTGGTTTTGATCCAAGCTAATGCCCTGTTGCTCGCATCGAATTCTACAGGAAGTGTAACTAAAGTAAACAGTGTCATTACTCCATAAGAACCAACCACAATATATCCGATCAGTTCATAAGGGAGATTCAACATGAAACCTCCTAGAAGTGAAGCTATCAAAACAATATTCAGGATTTTGCCACTAGCGTTTTGAATTGGGACCATGGCAGACCTCAAATTCAACCATGTATAGGCAGTAGCATGCTGAACAGCATGGCCACATTCATGGGAAGCCACGGCGGCAGCGGCGGCATTTCTTCCATAATACACATCCGGACTAAGATTTACAGTCCTGTTCATAGGATTATAATGGTCAGTAAGCTGACCATCCACACTGAGAACTTTTACGTCATGGATATTATTGTCCGCAAGCATCAGTTCAGCAATTTCTTTTCCTGATAAATTGGCCCTTAGAGAAGTTTGAGAATATTTCTTAAACTTACTTTTTAACCTGCTGCTGACTACAAAGCCTAAGACAGCGAATACAACAACAATTAGAATAATCATAGTTTTTTATTTTTTGCTAATTAGATACGAAATTAAGAAGTTTTGGATTCTTTCCTTGAAGTTATTTTAATGAAAAAAACCAGAGAAATCAATCCTAGAAATATCATGGTCAAGGCCTGACTTCCATGGATGATGACTGCAAATATTTTTCCTTCTTCATTGCTTAAACCATACGCCATCAAAATGAAAGCCACTAATGCATGAAAGGTTCCTATACCCCCTTGTACAGGAGCAATCATGCCAATACTACCCATTACCATAACCATGAGCATGGAGCTTAATGACAAACTGGCAGTTGACGGGATGGCCCAAGCCATAAAGATCAGCATCAGATAATAGGTAAACCAGATAAAGACCGAACTGCTCCAGAAACCCAATTGATTATCAACTTTTTTAAGGCTTATCACACCATTGACCAAATCCCTAAGGAAATGTCTGATTTTGCTGAATAAGTTACTGTCTTTGTATTTTTGGAAAACCAGGTAAACAAATATCATCGCTACAATAAAACTCCCAATCACTAAAGGAAGATATTGAAATATTTTTTCCTTCAGTGAATCTAAAGATACCAATTCATTGAATAAACGAACAAAAAGATCCCTTTCAAGCAAAAAAGCCAAAAATATAATGCTGACCATAAAGAGCAGGTCAAAGGTTCTTTCCAAAATCACAGTCCCAAGAAGCTTACCCATTTGGCGGTCTTCGGTTTTGGCCAATACGCCACATCGGACCACTTCTCCAGCCCGGGGTACCAGAAGGTTTGCAAGGTAACCAACCATCAATGCCCAGAATGTATGGATAGTTTTGGTATTTCCGGATTCCCCCGCATCTATGAGTAATTTCCATCTCCACGCCCTCACCCAAAAACTAAGCAGAGAACCAAAAATGGACAAGCAAAACCAAAATAGGGAAGTTTGAGATAATGCTTCAAGCAATGCATCAAAGCTGATATCTTTATATAGAAACCAAAAAATCCAGATGGCCACTAGCAAAGAAACCGACACCTGGATCCATTGTCTTTTTGAAAGCCTCACCTTAGATCAGTTTATTGTGATCATCCGGAAAGATAATCAAAGGTTTATGTTTTTTGGCATCTTCAAAATCCATGGTCGCATAGGAAATAAGAATAACAATATCCCCTACCTGCGCTTTTCTTGCAGCAGGTCCATTGAGGCAAACCATGCCACTACCTCGTTCTCCCTTGATGACGTATGTTTCAAGCCGCTCACCATTATTGATATTGACTATCTGTACTTTTTCGTTCTCAATAATATTGGATGCATCCATAAGATCTTCATCTACAGTGATACTTCCTACATAATGTAATTCTGCTTGGGTGATTTTAACTCTATGTATTTTTGATTTTAATACCTGAATATGCATGCTAGGATTTTTTTCGCGAAATTAATCAAATATTGAGATGTTGTCTATTAATCTGATATTCCCTACGTAAGCAGCTATACATATAGCAATTCCTGATTGCTTGTTCAATTCCTGAATAAGTTCGAATCGCTCAACAGAAACCAACTCAAAGTACTCCAATTGCACTTCAGGCTGCTCCTTAAACATCAGATTAATTTTTTCTCGGATTGCTAACCAATTATTGCTATTTAAAAGTTCATCTTTGGCCATTTGCAATGCTTGGAATAAAAGGGGAGCTATGGCTCTTTGCTCCGAGGAAAGTCGAAGGTTTCTGGAAGACATAGCCAAACCGTCAGTTTCCCTTACAGTGGGAATGATTACAATTTGAGTATTGAAAGAAAGGTCCTCAACCAGTCTTCGGACAATACTTACTTGCTGCAAATCTTTCTGACCGAAATATACCTGATGTGGTTTAACAATATTTAACAACTTCGAAACTACTATTCCTACTCCATTAAAATGACCTGGACGGAAAGCTCCCTCTAAAACCCTCTCAATATTACCAAAATCAAAAGAAAGAATGGGCTGAGAAGGGTAAATCTCCTGAATACTAGGCACAAAAACCAAATCTACTCCTGCTTGGTCCAGTAATTCCAAATCTTTGCTTAATGTATTTGGATAATTTTCAAAATCCTCTATATTATTAAATTGGGTAGGATTAACGAATATTGACACTACAACAAAATTAGAATTATATTTGGCTTTTTTCACCAATTCCAAATGTCCTTCATGTAATGCTCCCATAGTAGGTACAAAACCGATAGTAATTTGTTTTTTTTGAAGAATATCGAGTTCTTGATTTACTTCTTTTTTGGTCCGTAGAAATTTCACGAGTGTTGTACTTTGCGAATGTAAAATAGAGGCAAAACTATGTTAATATTCAGAATAACAATGGATTTGCCACTTTTTTTTGTATCTTTGTGCGTTTATTATCACTCAATATAACTCAACAAGGTATGTCTAAACTCCGTATTCTCTACGTTGCAAGTGAAATCAATCCATTTCTTCAGACTTCTGAGGTAGCCAATTTCGTAAGGGCCTTGCCTCAGGCCATGCAGGAAAAAGGAATGGAAATCCGTATTCTTGTTCCAAGATTCGGTTTAATCAATGAAAGGAAAAACAGATTACATGAAGTTGTAAGGCTTTCAGGGATAAATATTGCAGTAGGAGAGGAAGAAAAGCCTCTTATCATTAAGGTGGCATCTATTCCAAATGCGAAGCTTCAAGTTTATTTCATCGACAACGAAGACTACTTCCAAAGAAAAAGTGTTTTTCATGACAAGCATGAAAAATTTTATGAAGACAATGATGAAAGAGCAATCTTCTTCTGCAAAGGAGTCATTGAAACAGTAAAAAAATTGGGTTGGGCTCCCGATGTTGTTCATTGCAATGATTGGATGACAAGTTTAATTCCAATGTATTTAAAAACTACTTACAAAAACGAGCCTTTATTTAAAGATACAAAATCCGTATTCGCTATTTATAATACCGGATTTACTCATAAATTTGGCGACGATTTGTTGGAAAAAGTTAAAATGGTAGATATTGATGATGCCATCCTTGCACCACTAAAATCGAAAGATTACGAAGGCTTCCTTAAAATCGGGATGGAATATGCTGACGTAGTCATCAAGAGCGAAGAAATTTCAGAAAACCTAAGCAAGCTCATTGAAGAGTGCTCTAAAGACAAGAAGTGTGATATTAACAACGAAGAAGACGAACAACTTTTTGAAAGTTATTACAACATCTATACTGACCTCGCCAGTTAAGCTGTTTGTAAGTTTATTTACAATATTTCAAATCACATCTTCCTGCGAAGATCCTTCAAGTATCGGATTGATATTGGATCCTGAAAACAATCAGATTGGGGTTTTCTACCAAGAAATACCCCTATCTGCCACTGTTTTTATGAGAGATTCATTGTCTACAACCAATACAGGATTTTTGGTTTATGGGATAGAGGAAAGTGATTTCTTTGGAGATATAGAAGCCATAGCTTATTCAAGGCTTTTTTTCAACAGAGATATCAGAAAACCGGAACAAACTGCAATTTTGGATTCCGTAATTTTTAATATCAATATGGTCAATGTTTTGGGCAACGATCTGACTAATTCAAAAACCATTGAAGTTCACGTCCTCAATCAACAAATTGAAGACAAACTTTATTATAACTTCAACTCATTGGATTATGATCCTGATCCAATCATCAGTGCTTCATTTGATTTTAGTAATAAACAGGACACTTTGTTATCTTTTTCGATAGCAAATGATTTTACACAAAATGTATTTGAAGAATTAAAGAACGGAGATGCTTTCACGGATATCTTTACCTTTAGAGAATTTTTACCGGGTTTGGTTTTCAAAGGAGTGGAAAATGAAAATGTTTCTTTCAGCACACGTGTCGGAAATAATACCGGAATGGTTTTCTTTTATAAAAATGAAGGGGATACCGTTTCAAGAGCATATCCAATATCAACAGGGATCAACAACAATGTCGCAAGGCATTTCAGTCAAGTAATCAATGATCCTACAGGTACACCAACTGAGGTAATAGACAGAAAATCTGTAGACTTTGATCTTGGACCAATGGCAGGGGGTAAATCCATGCTTGGTTTATTGGTAAAGTTGGATATGAGCCCATTGGATGCCTTTTTGGATACATTAGAAAATGTGACCTTTAATCAGGTAACTTTAGAATTTGGCCCCTTACAAACCAACATTGCTACCAATAGGCCCCCACAGGTTCAAATCATGTATTTTACAAACGAGACCAATCAGATTCTCTTAAGATCAGATGGTTTACCAATGGCGGTACAACCAGACGGAAGGCCTCAGATTGATAATGACAAAAAGGAACCTTTTTACTCCGAAAGTCCGGCACTACTTTTACATTCCAGAGAAAATAATACTTATAGTCAGTTTATTACCTCACACGTTAGTTCCATTTATAGGAAACAAATCCAAAGAAGGGATCTTATATTATACCCGGGAAGTCCTATTGGCGATGATTTTAGGCGCTCTTTGAGTGAATATATTTTTGAAAAAAACACTATCAAATTAAAAATTTTCTTTTCCTCTGCACGCTCTTTGTAGTAGAATTGTAATTCAAAGATTCAAATTTGTCTCTTATTTTAATTAAGTGTATTTCTTTATTTGTTTTTATATTTATAATTCGAAAAAGCTTACATTTATTGTTTAAAATTTTTACTTATGTGTGGAATTGTTGCTTATGTAGGGCGCCAAGAGGCGTTACCCATTATTATCAAAGGCCTCAAGAGATTGGAATACCGAGGCTATGACAGTGCAGGTGTTGCACTCCTTAATCAAAAAGGATTAAGTGTTTATAAAAAGAAAGGAAAAGTCTCAGAACTCGAGAATCATCTCCAGACTTTTGATAGCCTGAATTCTAAAATCGGCATCGGGCATACCAGATGGGCTACTCATGGGGAGCCCAATGACGTAAATGCTCACCCCCATTATTCTTCCAATGAAAAATTCGCAATGATCCATAATGGGATTATTGAGAATTATGATGTGCTCAAAACCGACCTCTTAAACAAGGGTTATACTTTTCATAGTGAAACCGATTCTGAGGTATTTATCAAGTTTATTGAAGATATCTATATCAATAACCACATCAGTTTGGAAGAGGCGGTCAGGTTGGCTTTACATAAAGTAGTGGGAGCCTATGCCATTGTCATCATGAACATTGAGGAGCCAGATACCTTGATTGCGGCTAGAAAAGGTTCACCTCTGGTAATTGGAGTTGGGGAAGAGGAGTACTTTTTAGCTTCAGATGCTACCCCCATTATAGAATATACCAATCAAGTGGTATATCTTGATGATTATGAGATTGCTGTTATCCGTGACAACAGATTACAGATCAAGACCATTGAGAATGTAGAGACAAATCCTTATATCAATCAATTGGAAATGGAATTGGAAGCCATAGAAAAAGGCGGCTATGAACATTTTATGCTGAAAGAAATCAATGAACAGCCAAGGTCTATCGCTGACTGTATGCGGGGAAGACTGGATGCCAAAAACGGCAGATTGGTATTAGGCGGATTGAGGGATTATATGAACAAGTTCCAAAATGCCGACCGAATTATTATTACTGCTTGCGGTACATCCTGGCATGCGGGTTTAGTAGCAGAATATCTTTTTGAAGAATTTGCCCGAATACCTGTGGAAGTAGAATATGCTTCGGAATTCCGTTATAGAAATCCGGTTGTCAATGAAAAAGATTTTATCATAGCCATCTCCCAATCGGGAGAAACAGCAGATACATTAGCGGCCATTGAACTGGCAAAATCCAAAGGGGCAACCATTTTTGGAGTATGTAATGTGGTGGGTTCTTCCATTCCAAGAGCAACCCATGCCGGTTCATATACCCATGCCGGACCCGAAATTGGGGTTGCTTCAACAAAAGCATTCACCGCACAAATATCCGTCCTGACCATGATGGCCCTAAAATTGGGGTACCAAAGAGGAACATTGTCGGAATCCAGGTATATGCAATTGCTTGGTGAATTGGAAACTATCCCTTCCAAAGTAGAAAGAGCCTTGAAACTCAATGACAAGGTCAAAGCCATTGCAGCGGAATACAAGGATGCAAGGAATTTCCTTTACCTAGGTAGAGGATATAATTTCCCTGTTGCTTTGGAAGGTGCTTTGAAACTCAAAGAGATTTCTTATATCCATGCTGAAGGATATCCTGCTGCTGAAATGAAACATGGGCCTATCGCCCTGATAGATGAAGAAATGCCAGTGGTATTTATTGCGACGAAAGATAGTAGCTATGAAAAAGTTGTCAGCAATATTCAGGAAGTAAAAGCCCGAAAAGGCAAAATCATCGCAGTAGTAACAGAAGGTGATACCACTGTCAGAAACATGGCAGACCATGTAATCGAAATCCCTGAAACGGAAGAGGCTTTTGTGCCATTGATCGCAGTGGTTCCTTTGCAGCAACTTTCTTATCATATTGCTGTCATGAGAGGCTGTAATGTGGATCAGCCCAGGAATTTGGCCAAGTCAGTAACAGTCGAGTAATTGAAAAAAATTAGGAAGCCCGCGAAAGATTTTTGCGGGCTTTTTTTATTTTATATCGGTTCAGTGCTGTAGATCAAACCACCTTTACTCCTTACCTCCAAGCTTCCCTTTTCTGTGATTACCCAAGTTTCGTCTGAGGAACCATCTTTTACACTGAAAATTTTTAGGCCTTCCTTCTCGGATAAAGTCATTTCTGAAATATTGACTGTACCATCACTCAATTCTTCATTTTTGTAATATTTTCCCAAATGATGCTCTATTCTAAGTTCTCCCCCGCCAAATGTGGATGGAATAGTCCACTCACCTATCAAACCCAATGATTCTGCTTGTGGCTCGGGTATTTTTGACGTTTCTGTTTCAGCCTCCGATTCCAAATTATCCAATTGTTCTGTTTCATCAAATTCATCCTTTTCCGGTTTACGCTCTGAACAAGAAAATATAAAAGAAAGGAGTAGTAAGAAAGCAAGATGCTTCATAGCAATGGTTAGATAAAGATTACATGTTTCAAGTTTAAATTTAACAATTTTACCTCCAAAAGAAATATATGATTTTACACAGTTGGTAAGCTTCAAAGCCAACAACTTTTGCATTTTGTATTAAATTTGATTTCGAGCCAATTTAAAAAGGATCTAACCAAGTAATCATGAAAAAAACTTACCTATTCTTCCTCTTAATAATTCTTACATCCACAGTTTGCTTTGCCCAAAAAAGTCCAAAGGGTACTGCAGACATTTCACTAGACTACTATCTTCCGGGTAATTATACCTACAATCAAAAAGTCCCAAAGCCTAAGGATGTATTGGGATTTGAGGTAGGCGAATGGAATGTCGATTATGAACAACTTGTCAGATATTTTGAAAAATTGGCAGAAAGTTCTCCACGTGTTTCCTTTGAAGTTTTTGGCAGGTCCTATGAAAAACGCCCTCAGGTGATGCTGACGATTACATCGCCCGAAAATCTGGCAAATATCGACAGGATCAAAGACTCCAGAAAGAGTCTTCGTAACCCTAATGCCAATTTGGACTATGATGCTATTCCTTTGGTTTTAGCGGCAGGATATTCTGTTCATGGCAATGAAGCCAGTGGAATCAATTCTTCCCTTTTGGCAGCATACCATT
>CAZLJT010000019.1:10718-25232 GCA_964559905.1 uncultured Aquiflexum sp. | reverse complement strand
AAGTGATTTCCAATAATCCTTTGGAAATAGCAAAAGCATTTGAAGACCATGGGATAAGATGGCTTCATCTGGTTGATCTCGATGGAGCGCGCCGAGGGGAACCCAAAAATTACCATATCTTGGAGGCCATTGCAGGGTACACTGATTTGATTGTGGACTTTACAGGAGGTATTTCCACAGATGGTGATGTCCTTAAAGCATTTGAATTTGGTGCAAAGACAATCACTGCTGCTTCAGTAGCGGCTTCCTATCCGGAAAGATTTGCTCAATGGCTTGTTTCCTATGGTAGAGAGAAAATCATTCTAGCTGCGGATACCAATCCCTCTGATCTGAAAATCAAAACCCGTGGTTGGTTGAAAAAAACCGAAATTGATCTTTTTGACCATATAGAATTCTTTTATGAAAGAGGCCTCAAATACCTGAAGGTCTCAGATGTTACCCGGGACGGAGTAATGGAGGGTCCGAATTTTGACCTGTATAAAAAAATCGTCGAAAAATTTCCCAAAATCCATTTGGCGGCCAGCGGTGGAGTCAGAAGCATAGACGACTTCAAACGACTAAAGGATATGGGCGTTACGGCAGTTGTCTTTGGAAGGGCTTATTACGAAAATCTGATCAGCCTGGAGGATTTGGATAAGTTTATGGCGGAGAATGTATAAAGCTGGTTTTGATCCAGCTTTTTTTACTATTCAGTAATCCATTTTAAACTCCGTAAGTACCGGTTTCTTTTCTTTCATTCTTTTCAATTCCAATTGATATAGATATTCCCCCAATTCCGCGAAGAATGGAAAAGCAATTTCCTCATATTCGTAGGTATCATCATTGAGTGTTTCGTTGGCATTGGTGTAAATAACTGCTGTCACTAAAAATTCAATGCCATTTTCAAAGTCCACAAAATAGGACCCATCCAATAGATGTCCATAAGCATTCCCGGTTTTATTGAAAATCCTGAATTGCGGGGGAATCGGATTTTTGTCAGTGCCGAACTTGAAAAACTTGGAATAGCTGTCGTAATATTCCGGCAGATCATATTTGGGATAATCGCTCTCGCCAGGTAACATAGACATGTACCGGAGGATAAATTCTCTCTCTTCCCCGGTAATGTTGAAACGCTCATTTGATGCAAACAACTCCGGAAATACAATCCTTTTGACCACCCCATGAAGGTCCGATAAGGCAAATTTATTTTTAAAGGTAAAGTCCATGGGAGCTTCAATCAGATTGCCATTGCTGTAGTAAGCTTTCCCGATTTTGGGATGGTCAAGGTTGGCATAGACCTTATCTGTTTTCCTTTCAGGTATTTTAAGAATAATCTCTCCTGATTCGTCCAAAAAACTGATCGGATTAAAATACCTGTTTTCTTCTTCACTCATAGGCATGCTCAGCCTGTGGTTGATAATGGTATGGTTCATGCCTTTTTCCTGCATTTTGGAATTGATATAATCCTGACCCAAAAGTTCATAGAGTCTGTTATAGGCATCATTGTCACTGACCAACAGGATTTTCTTGATGTAATGAGCGATACTGGGCATCAGATTGCTGGCAGTGCTATCGAAATATGCCGGAAATTGAGATGACCTTACAGAATCAGTTAACATCACACTATTTGCAGTCAGGCCATCAATGTCCTGCTCACCGAGCCATTCGAGAGCCAAAATGGCCACCGGCAATTTGACTGTGCTGGCGGGATAGAAATATTTGTCGTCATTGAGTCTGAAATCAAAATCCCTGAAAGAAGGTACATTGTTTTCATCTCTATCGATTTGGGTGTACAGAATCTGAACTTGAAATGAATCCGGGTTTTGAAGTACTTTTTTCAGGACAGGATAGGTATCGGAGATATCTTCAAATGGATTTTGATCTTTGGATTGGCAGGATAAGAAAATGGTTATGCAGGTCAATAAGCTGAGGAAAATACTATTTAAGCGCATGGAATATTTTTTTTAATTGATGATATTGATCCAACTGTGTTAAGATATGCAATCCTTTAATAGAATAATTCAAACATTAGCCAAAGTCCCTTTATAGACACTATTTGGGTAAAATAAAATAATCAACCAAACAGTATTTATGCCAATAGGCCTCACTGTCTGGTAAGCAGGTACATTATATATTAGGTAGCTAAAGGCACCTGTATCTTTTAATAAACCACTTTCTACCCATTTTATGCCTAAAAAGGGAATTAAACCAATTTACATCATTATCCCAAACCTGACAATACTTTATGCAAGCGGATCAGATCTTCAGGGTAATGTGCAGCTGAAACCACGATCCTGTTGGTAAGTGGATCTCTTGGAGTTGGATAAGGGAATGACGAAACAATGATACCTGATTGCAAAAGCTTTTCCGGCCATGACTGATCCGAAAATGAGAATACAGGGTAAGATTCTTCAAAGCGGAAACAATCCCTATCGGAGATCAAATTTTTGAACATGCTGATATTCTCCAATAGCTTTTCTTGCTGCTGCCGATAAAGGTGCTCTGCTTGGAGAAAAGCCTGTAAGTATCCCGGTGAAGGCGGGGAAGAGGACCTGAAAGTATTGGTTTCGGAAATATCACTTAACGTATGGGAATCCCCAATTATAATTCCAGCAGGCAGAGACAAACCTTTATTCAAAGAACCTGAAACCAATAATCTGACTGGTAAATGTTGCCAATTGTCATAAGTCCCATAAAGCCCTTTTCCCAATACCCCAAAAGCATGACTGTCATCTATCAATAATGTATATTGATGTTTTTGGGGAAGCTTTTTGATCCAATCGAACTGATGTATTTTAGGTTTTAAAGCGTCTACTGCATTTGCCAAAATCAGGATACTTGAGCTAGGTAATTCTAAAGCTTTTTTCAAACAATACTCCGACCAAGCTTTATGGTCCACAAAAGGATCAGGATTTATTCCTTCCGGCAAAATAGCAGGATGGGTATCCGGGGCTACAAAAATATGGTCTGCCTGTTTGGATAAGAACTGAACAGCCGCTATACCTGCAAGAAATCCACTGCTCCAAACGAGGGCTTTTTCGGCTCCTGATTTTTCAGCAAAAAATGCTTCAAATTGTTGGTAAATATGCAACCGAACATTGTTGATTCGGCTGAGTCCATGGCTTATTCCATATTTGGAAATTCCGTCCATGATTAATTTTTCAAATTCCGGAACATTGCCCATACCCAAATAAGCCGTCCCGCTGAAGAACAGGTATTCTGATCCTTGATAGCTGACTGTTCGATTTATTTTGGATTGTAGCTCAAATGGCTGCATTGGTGAAATAATTAAATGGAATGTTTTAAGCAGTTTCAGAACAGAAAGAAACGAAAAACAAAAACCTTGTCAAAACTAAGTTACACTAGGTTATAAACTCAATCAAGAATAAGCCTTTATTAGTTAATTTTTCATTTATTTGTATCCTTATTATCCGCTATTTGGATTTACTGTAACATTTAGTTTCCTGTTATCACCACATGTCCTTTCGTTTTAAGTACCATCATATTTTTGTATTCCTCTTATTGTTTGTATCTCTGACATTGAATTCCTGTCAGGATACCCTTTGTGGATGCGAAAGTTTTGAAAATATTTACTCCAACGATTTTACAAAATTGGACTTGGAGAATTTTGAAAACGGCAAACTTTTTATTTTTAGAGGAGATACCCTTTTGGGCAATTACCATAACGAAGAAGTATCGGTGACTATTCCGGGTCTTCCCCTTCACAACACTGTAAGGGTCACCATAGAATTGTGGATTCATGACACTTGGGATGGAAATATAGATGATGGTTTTGGGGGACCCGATTATTGGTATATGAAGGTTGACGGATCTGAAGTCGTCAGGACTACCTTTTCAAATTCTCCTTGTGAATCCACATTTTGTTTAAGACAATCTTATCCAAATGATTATTTCCGACAAAACTTGCCCAAAACTGATGCTTTCCAAACGCTGATTCCCGGTCTTTGTGTATTTGCTGCCTTGCCCAACTATACCAGTAAATACAGAGTGACAAGATTGGTGAAACATGAAGGGTCTTCTTTAAAGCTCACTTTAGGAGATGAATTGATGCAGACAAATGTTCCTGATCCCAAATGTGATGAAAGTTGGTCAGTAGGAAAAATTGAACTATCCACCTTTGTAGTGAGGTAAAATTGAGAAAACAACATGAATAAAAATATTTTCCTATTTCTGTTTTGTTTTTTCTTACTGGCACTGCCTATTCAGGAGGCATTTTCTCAAAGCATCCCAGTGGGAACGCCGGTTTTGGAAGAATACATTCGGAGGATGCAGTTATTGGGAATATTGGATGAAAATTCTTCTTTCCTGATCCGGCCACTCCATCCTGTTCATGGCTTTGATAAGAAGGTGGGCTTTGATTTGGACAGTACTTTTACTGATCTGAAGTCCTCTGAATTCCACAGGTCCTTAAACATAAAAGAGGATAAAAAAATTGAAATATTGGTCCTGCCGATCACCAACAGAACACAGTTTGCTTCCAACTACTCTTTTGGTATGAATGATGGGCCCATGATTCCCAACAGGGGTTTGCAAAATGTCTTCAGTGCGGGTTTTTTTTCCCAGTATGGCAAATTCAGTCTACAGTTACAACCTGAAATCGTAATAGCCCAGAATAGGGACTTTCAGGGATTTCCTATAGAACACCAATCCACCATTTTGTATTATTATGAATACCTGAACAGGATAGATATGCCTGAGCGTTTTGGTTCGGATACTTATACCAGGCTTTTTGCAGGGCAGTCAAGTTTTAGATTCAACCATAAAGCCTATTCCCTTGGAATATCTACCGAAAATCTCTGGTGGGGACCGGGAAAAAGAAGTTCTCTGTTGATGAGTAATAATGCACCGGGATTTCTTCACTTCACCTTCAATACTTTAAAACCCGTTGAAACAAAAATCGGACATTTTGAATGGCAATGGATGTCAGGATTTTTAAGGAGCACTGATTATCTGCCTCCACATTCAGACTATATCTTCCAACTCAATCAGGTGTATTTTCCAAAAAGGGAAAATGGCAACAGATATATTTCAGGATTGATCTTCAACTATCAACCCAAATGGGTCAAGGGCTTGTTTCTTGGATTTGCCTCTGTAAATCACATGTATAGTGCTGATATGGAATCTTTTGCAGATTACTTACCTATTTTTAATGGGGAAAAAGGGCTTAATAATGTTTTCAATCCTGTGCGGGATCAAAGGCAGCAATTTAGTTCAGCGTTTTTTAGATGGCTCAGTCCTGAAGGACATTTTGAGTTTTATGGGGAATATGGTACAAGAGGAAACAGTCAAAGGGCGGCAGATTTCATTATTACTCCTGAAAAAAACAGGGGATTTACTTTTGGATTTTCCAATCTTATGCCCCTGAACAAAGAAAGACAGTTTATACAGATCAGTGCCGAAATGACCCAAACCGGGCAGACAATCAGGCAAAGTATCCGTGATTTGGATACCTGGTATATCCACGACCATGTCAGGCACGGTTATACCCATCAAGGGCAAGTTTTGGGAATGGGCTATGGACCTGCAGCCAATGTCAACTGGGTAGAATTGGCATGGACAAAGGATTTCAATAAAATCGGATTCCAATTTGAGCGGGTGGTTTACAACAATGATTTTTATAATTTTCGTTTTGAGGCTTCCAAAGACTGGAGAAACAAATATGTGGATCTCGTTTATTCTTTGGTCGGAGATTGGAGATTTGGGAATTTATTGCTGAACGCAAACTTCCAATATGTCGATACATTTAATTACAAATGGTACTTGGAGAATGTGCCTGATATCTATTTTGTTCCTGGATTGGACAAAAAGAATTTTGTGGTTAATGTTGGTGTCGCTTATATTTTGAAGTAATTCCGATTTCTTTTTTCGGCTCTAAGATTTCAACATCTTTTTTGATTCCTTATTTCTCTATTTTTTGAAGTATAAATATTCCTCCACCTTGTTTTAATGTCATTTCTTCTTTTTCAGGATTGAATTCTAGGGTCAGACCTGCTCTGGAAAAAGAAAAAATATTTTCGTTTTCAGCTTCCAAAACAAAAGAAGGTTGACCTGTAGCCTGTGCTTTCAAAATATTATCTTCTTTTGTGATAGTGATTTTTAAAGGGAAAGTAGGGCTTCCATATATCCCAAGATATTTATCCAGATCCTCAGAAGTTAGCGTAATATTATTAAACACTGGGATGTCAAATTCATTTCCAAAATAAGCACTCAAAGCTGTAATAGCTGCTTGATTGACATCTATTACCGATCCATTGACAGATATTGCCATGCTTAGCTTTTCCTCTGGAAAATAACCCAACATAGACCTGAATTCATCAATACCGCCTGTATGGCCGTAGGAAAACCGGTCGTGAAATGGGTATTTGAACATTCCCCTACCATAGTTGTCTATCATTTCTTTCATCAATTCCAGACTTTGGGTAGATATGATCTTCTTTGCAAAAAGACCCTCGATAAACTTTGTAAGATCCTCGGTAGTGGAGACAATTGCCCCCGCTCCCAAAGGAATGGACATATCAGTTTCTGGTTCTTTTATCCATTTACCGACAAATTTGTAGGAAAATGCCTCATTGTCATCTATTGAAGTTTTTTTACCTACATAGGTATTAGCCAATTGTAGAGGTTCAGTAATGTATTTTGACAATAGTTCTGAATAAGTCTCCTCATAAAGATCTTCAAGAATCCAAGTCAATAACACATAATTGGAATTACTATAATTGGCTTTTGTATTCGGTTCAAAATCACTTCTACCTTTTAAAATGGTACCGTAAAGTGATTCTCTGGATCGGAATTCGGTATTCCAGGATAAATAATCCGGATCAGAAGTAAAGCTATGAACCCCGCTTCTGTGGTTCATGAGTTGGCTGATACTGATCATTTTGGAATTTTCAAGCTCTGGAAAAAATGAATCTATTTTCTGGTCCAATTTAATTTTCCCTTCTTCAATTGCCTTAAAAATAAGAGCGGCTGTAAACATTTTTGTAATAGACCCGACTCTGAATCGGCTATCAGAACTCAATGGAATTTTTTGGTCGATGTTGGCATAGCCAAAAGCCTTTTGATAAATGATTTTCCCATCATTGGCCATAGTAATGCTTCCCATCAGTTTATTATTTGAAGCCAAGGTTTCAAAGTAAGTATCGAGTTTTTCCTGATTGAAGCTTTGTGCCTTCACAGCCACGGCAATGAAACAGATCAAAACAATTGCTAGAAGCTTTTTCATATTTTTTTGGAGTTTATATTAATTATCTATTCATGATTTTCCAAGGAAGGGGTATACCAAATAAATTGGCATACCCCTTCCTTGGAAAATTAATCCAGTCTGTTTCTTTCCTCAGTACTTCCACTTCTGTTAGAAATCCTGAATTTTTCCCCTTGAGCAAAATTATATCTTAAAGTGAACCTGATTCCCTGATTACTTCTATATTGTTCAAATCTGGTATCAATATTATCAAACTGGACATTTGCCCGGATAAATTGGGTCCTGAAGAGATCTGTGCCGTTTACTGATATTGTAATTTTATCTTTCATGATGCTTTTGCTCAGTCCGGCATCAACCCATCCAAATCCCTTGATGAATGCTTGTCCGTATTGAGATGGACCGATATACATACCCATTACTTCCGCTTTGAATCCAGCAGGGAGACTTATAGTGTGCTGAGATCTTAAGGTAAAGGAAGTCTGCGAAACATCAAGCAACGCATCTCCTATCATGGATTTCCAACTGGAATTGTTAATTTGAAGCATATTGCCGGTATTCCACCAGGGTCTGATTTCCACAGGTATCATGGTCCTGAAGTTCCATGTCTGAGCTTTATCTAAATTTTCCGTAAATGTGGTAGTGGTTCTGGTTTCTTCGTCCTGAGTAAATATCTGTTGAAACACATCGGTGGTCAAGGAATATCCAAAAGTAAATTGGTAGGTCCCTTTAATGACATGGTTCATTTCCAGGTTATGGGCATATTGGGGTCTAAGATTTGGATTCCCTTGCTCTGTAGTCAAAGGATCAATATAGTAAACAAATGGATTCAATAACCTGTAATTTGGCCTGGAAATCCTTCTATTGGCATTATAAACAATTTGGTAGTCTTTATTAACCTGATGTTGTACAAAAAGGCTTGGAAAGAGGTCTATATAGTTTTGTTTGTCTACTCTGTCCAAGGTTACCGATGTCCCGGTAATATCTGAGTATTCAGTTCTCAATCCGGCTTGGAAACTTACTTTCTCCGAAAATTTACTTTTGTATAAAGCATAAGCGGCTAAAACATTTTCTTCATAAATGAAGTAATTGCTGTTCGGGTCAGGAGTGAAAGGTTCCTCTTCAATAGCTTTGCTGAGATCTAGGATATTGTCAGATTTTACCCAGCTCCCTTTTAATCCAGTTTCCAATACTCTTCCTTTTCCAAATGGTTTGGTGAAGTCAACTTTGGCCGTAAAGATGCTATAATCCATGTCGTTCAGGGTCAAAATATAATCCCGTTGCGATTGGATTTCATTGTCATTGATCCAGTTATTATTGCTCAATAGAGAGGTGCTGTTGGATTTCATCCTGGTATAATCCACATCAGTAGTCAGTTTGGTTCCGGCAGAATCTAATAGGCCTATATAATGGAAGTTACCAAAAAGTCGTTGTTTTTCTGAGTCCGCATCATTCAAAGACCTGATAAAGAATAAATCTGTTGTTCCAGGGTTATTGATTTCGGTAAAAGATTTACCTACGATATCTCCCCTGTTTTCAGATATCTGGACATTGACCCCCACAGAATGGTTCGAATTGATTTCATAATCAGAGCCGCCTGTAAAAAACAGGTTATTGTTTCTCATAGTAATACGGCTTTTCTGATCAAAATTTGAAACCCCTTCAGTTAATTCAAAATTTCTGTTGATGTTCAGATCATTATGAAAATTATTTTCATTGTAGTTTAAGCTGGCATTATTGGTCCATTTTCCCTTTTTTATGTTTAGTGAAATTCCTGTATTGGGAGCAAAAAGACCATTATATAATCCTCCTATCTGAACATTGCCAAACATTCCATCGATGTTGTTTTTCTTCAATTTGATATTGATGATACCTGCAGAACCTTCGGCATCAAAATTTGAGGTAGGATTGTTGATAAGTTCTATACTTTTTATATTATCCGCAGGCATGGTACGGAGAAAGTTTGCCAGGTCAGCAGCACTCATATAGGTTTGGCGGTCATTAATCATTACAATTACGCCTGACCTTCCATTTAGGTTGATATTGTCATTTTGGTCTACATATACTCCAGGAGATCTGGCGATGACATCCAAGGCGGTATTGCCATCTGCCATAACGGTTCCTTCAACATTGATAATGGTTTTGTCCGCTTCTATGGTAATTTCAGGCCTGCTGGCTTTTACTGTAACCTCACTGAGGTCGCCAATTTCCTCTTTGATAGAAAGTATTCCAAAATTTTTTGAAACTCCAGGTTTGATTTCAAAAACATCTGATTTAAATGTTTCAAAACCAATGGAAGAAACGACCAATTGGACTTTTCCTGATCTTACTGACTCAATTTTAAATATGCCTTCCTCATCAGTAACCGAGCCTGTCAATAGTGAGCCGGTTTCGGCTTCTATCAAAGCAACATTTACAAAGGGAATGTTTTCTCCTTTTTGGTTTTTGACTTGTCCATTTATTTGGGCCACCTCCTTGGCGGCTAGATTGCTGAGTCCAAAGAAGAAAAAAAACAGTGTTACAAAAATCTGGGTTGAGCTTTTCATTTCTGAGTTGGTTTAGTTTTTATCGAATTGTACCAACAGTATTGAAAATCCAGTGCCAAAAAGAATAAAAATTTATAAGTATTTGAATTTCAATTAAATAGGTTAAAAAGATGAAAATTTATTGTTTCAAAAACGTACACAATTACCGTTCGATAAACGCACAAAAAAACCTTGGAATTCTATTTTCCAAGGTTTTTCATTATTGCTACACAACTCAATTATTTGGCAGCGGCATAATTTTTGGCTACTTCCTCCCAATTAACTATGTTCCAAAATGCAGCTACATAATCAGGTCTTCTGTTTTGGTAGTTTAGGTAATAAGCATGTTCCCAAACATCAAGGCCAAGGATTGGAGTGCCTTTGACATCAGCTATATCCATTAAAGGATTATCCTGATTTGGAGTTGAACTAACTATCAATTCTCCATTTGCTACTGAAAGCCAAGCCCAACCGGAACCAAATCTAGTAGCAGCGGCTTTTCCGAATTCTTCTTTGAAAGCATCAAAAGAACCAAATTTTGAGTCGATAGCTGCAGCCAAAACACCACTTGGATTACCGCCACCATTTGGTGAAAGTATAGTCCAAAATAAGCTGTGGTTATAATGTCCGCCACCGTTGTTTCTTACTGCGGCATTGGATCCTGCAACTTTCATCAAATCCTCTAGGCTTTTTCCTTCAAGATCTGTACCGGCTATTGCATTGTTCAGATTGGTAACATAACCGTTGTGGTGTTTACCATGGTGGATTTCCATTGTTTTCGCGTCAATATGCGGCTCGAGCGCATCAAAGTCATAAGGTAATTTTGGAAGTTCAAAGGCCATTTCTTGTAAAGTTTTATGGTTAAACATTAAATAATTTCTTTGTGATTGTCACGTTTAAGCAACCATCAAATAGAGAAAATGGTTCTAATTTCATGAAAAAGGATTCAGTTTCTTAATTTTTTAAAAAAATCATCCAAAAGCTTTTTGGATTCTTCGGCCATCATACCTGACTTAACTATTGTTTTGGGATGAAGTATGTTGTCGCTTATCCTTGAAAACCCTCTTTTGGGATCGGATGCAGCGAAATGGATTTCCCCCAATTGTGCCCAAAAACAGGCACCTGCACACATAACGCAGGGTTCAAGGGTAACGTACATTTTACATTCAGTGAGGTATTTTGCTCCTAATGCATTTTCAGCAGATGTGATAGCCAAGATTTCCGCATGGGCGGTTACATCAGTCAGCATTTCTGTTTGGTTATAGGCTTTGGCTATGATTTTATTTCGACAGACAATAATGGCACCAACAGGTATCTCGTTTTCTTCAAAGGCCATTTTGGCCATTTTCATAGCCTCATTCATAAAATAGCTGTCCGAGTACATTTCCATATCACAATTTAAGGATACCAAAGTTCTAAGGCCTTGCTTTTTTCAAAAACCTCATCTTAGTGAGTACTCGATGATTATCACCTAAATAGATCAAAAAATTCTTTCCTTACACCATCATTAATGATCAAAGCAAGTATGAGAGATACCAAAAGGCCTATTGTGGCTTTGAGGAGATCTTTCCTTGCCAGGTACAATGCCCGGAACAGTCGAGCTTTTCTTTTTTCAAGCTTTTTGGATTTTGCCATAGCTATAGCCAATTCCCTACCACCCAATAAGCCAATAAAAACCCAAGTAGTACTCATAGGAACGTTATTGACCATTTTGAAGTAAAACAGGATAATGGCATAAACAAAATCCACTAAAGTTGCAGCCCGTACATCAGTGACCCGGGTTTTTTCATTGACTATACCCTGTATCCTATCACCTTTCATGTAAAACAAAAATCCCAGTCCTAGAAAGACAAATCCTGTGTAGCCTAAAAATTCCCAAACGTTTAATTGCCTAGGTAGGAAAACAGCAATGTTTGCAGCATCCTGCATAATCCACACGGCCCATAAGGTCCCAGAGGTGATCCATTGCAATACATACCAAAAAGGTTTGGCCTCTCCCTTCAAATAAGTTTCAACAAACTTTTCCAGAATAAACCAAACTATTACCGCAATGACAAACGCCAAAATGTAGCCCAGGAAAGACTTTTGCATCACATCGAGGATTGTCCCAGCTTTGTAGGTAAACACATTCAATAGTAAAAATGTAGTGGAAACAGGCATCCGCATCCTTGTCATTACCAATAGTACTATGGGTGCTGCAAGTTGTAAGAAGACAAAGCTTTCCGGGGCACGGTCCAGACCGGGTACTTGAAGTCTTTGATAAGTAACATCCCCCTCATAGGTAATCCAACTGTATGTGACAGTCCCAACAAATATCAAACCCATAAAAAGCCAAAGCCAGTACCATTTTCTAGTTTGATTGGATGCAATAAATGTACCGATGGTCTGAATACTGTCATTGGCAATTGCAGAATATGCAGCTAGGAAAAAACCAAACCACATAGCCAAATAAGTATAAGGAGTAATAATTCCGGCTATGGAAATAAGGATACAGACAACAAACAAAAACGATTTCTCTTTTTTTGTAAAATCAAAAAGTGAATAGGCTGCCTTGGATAAAGCGTCCTGATTTATGTTTTGGTCTTTAAGTTTGGCCATATAAGGATTGTTGGAAGAATTTCAATTCCCGTGCAAATTTAAAGAAGATTATTTGGCTTAAATATTAAGAAATTGTTAAGCCAAGGATTTTTAATAACTTTATCAAACAGATGATTTTAAAACTAAAAGTTGATATTAATACAAATTTTGTATCCAATAAAGAATACTGGCAATTATTTATGTTTCTAAGACCAATAAAGGCAATAATTGGAGATTATTTTAATATTAACAAAAGTTTCATATCAAAATAGACTTATTTACATGGGTTTCCAGTTACTTTGCATTTGATTTAAAAGAAATTTAACCCCTTCTTGTAAGGGGTTTTTGTATAAATGACCGAACTGAAAAAATCCGCTTTGCAGTCAAAAAAGGTTTTAACCTTTTTGCAGATGCTAATTGCATTCGTGCTTTTTATGTTTTCTATTGATTTGCTGACCATGTCTATGGTCAGGATCAACAGTCAATTTGCTGAGGAATTGTTTCAGGCTACCAATAATCCTTTTGTTGGCCTTTTTGTTGGCCTTTTGATGACAGCACTGATTCAAAGCAGTTCCACTGTCACAGCGATGATTGTAGCAGTAGTAGCATCAGGAAATCTCACCTTGATGCAGGCCGTACCTTTGGTGATGGGAGCTAATATAGGAACTACCATCACTAGTACCTTGGTGGCTTTTTCCTTTATCATGAAAAAAACAGAGTTCCGAAAAGCACTTTCAGCAGGGGTGCTTCATGATATTTTTAATATCCTAACAGTTATCATTTTATTGCCTTTGGAAATTTATTTCGGTTTTTTATCCAAGTCAGCTGTTTTCCTGACCAAAACTTTTTTTGAACAGAACCAGAATTATAATGTACAATACACTTACAACATCTTATTCACAAGACCCCTGACCAATTGGGTGGTGGACTTTATCAATTCTCCATTCATCAGTTTGATCTTGGCCGTTGTTTTGGTATTTATTTCTATTAAATATTTATCTGTCACTGTATTCAGAACTTTTGTATCAAAAAATTACAATAATCTCAGTAAATACATTTTTAAACGACCCTATATTGCATTTGTTTATGGTATGTTTTTTACTGCCGCTGTGCAATCGAGTACGGTCACTACCTCCCTGATAGTACCTGCCGTTGCAAACAGAAAAGTATCTTTGGTCAAAGTATTTCCCTTTATCATCGGTGCCAATATAGGAACCACAATCACTGCGGCAATCGCAGCTATTTACAAAACAGAAGCCGCCATCAGTATTGCCATTGTACACTTTCTATTCAATTTATTTGGGGCATTGTTTTTTATGCCCTATTCAGGAATCAGAAATATCCCGGTAAAAATTGCAACTTTTTTGGGTAAAGAATCCGTCAAATCCAGAATTTTGGGTTTTGCCTATATCTTATTGACATTTTTTATTATTCCTTTTTTGTTGATTTATTTCAACAAAGATGACAGTTCTTCAAATATTGGTAAGGATAAAACCACGACTCCAAAAACAGAGATAAATTTTAAAAATCCTGGAGCCGATTAAGAATCGATTTTTCTTGCATCATTGAAAATCTGAACTCCGGAGCTTGTTCCAAGTCTATCTGCACCGGCTTTGATCAGAGTAATTGCTTGTTCCAAACTCTTGATGCCTCCGCTTGCTTTGATTCCGACATTGCTTGGGAGGTGTTTTCTCATGAGTCTGATGTGTTCCTCTTTTGCACCTTCGGGGGCAAAACCCGTGGAGGTTTTTACATAATCCACTCCGGAATCAGCACATATTTCACAGGCTTTGATAATTTCATTATTGTCAAGATAAGCGGTTTCTATGATTACTTTGAGTATTCTTTCGCTGTCATGGCATAGTTGTGATAATTTTGCCAATTCTATTTTGGGCCAGTTCATTCCTGCCTTGAAAGCTGTAATCGACCATACCACATCGATTTCGTCAGCACCGTTCTTGATCAGTTGATCTGTTTCAAATAATTTGGTTTCAGTCAGGTTATAACCCAGGGGAAACCCAACCACACTGACTAATTGAATTTCTGATTCTCCGATTTCTCTTTTGGCTTTTTTCACCCAGAAAGGAGGGACACAAATACCTACAAAACCAAATTTTTTGGCATCTTTTACCAAGCCTTCAATGTCAGCATCGGTGGTTTGAGCTTTAAGAACAGTCTGTTCAATATATCTTTCAATATTCTTCATAATCCTCT
>CAZLJT010000019.1:0-10708 GCA_964559905.1 uncultured Aquiflexum sp. | reverse complement strand
ACATAATCTTTCAAATAGATAAATTCAATGGTGAGGTCTCCATTTTTTGTGATAGTGGCCTTGTCAAGAATGGCGGATTCTTCCTTCAATAATTCAGGTATAAAATGCTGTATCAATTGGCTTCCGAATTCCTCAGAAGCATCTCTTGGAAGCTCTGTCGGGAGGTTATCGATGGCCATCACAGAAATACTGCTTTGCTTTCCGAAAGCGGGCAATTCTGAAAAGGATTCTCTATCTATATCATATACTGGATCTAGGATAGAACTTGGCCTTTTCGTAGTAGGAATGGATCCATTGATATCACAGGTAATATCTGCTATGACCGAGATTGAGAAATCTTCAGATTTAATATCTTGGGAATTGAACAGTTTTGGAGCGCGATGATCCCAATAGGCCGCTGCAATTAGTATATCACTGACTTCCGCATATTTAAGGAAATGACTTTCATACAAGCCAGGTGAACTATAAAACTCCTTCTGTTCGTATCCACCATCTGTTTTGCGTCGGTTATAATCTTCGCAGGACAAAACACAATATACAGCCTCATCAAAATATTGCTGTAAAAATTCTTTGGTCCCGACCTTTCTGATACCTACCTGATCTAGAATTTCCATTACTCCATGGGCGACCCTACCTGTTCCTGTCACTATAATCTTAATCGGCGGAAGCTGCACCTTAAGAAGTTCCTGGTGAATTTCTAATCTATCAAAACAATTATAAGCTCTTTTTAAATCAAATAATCCACTTTTTTTACCATAAGTCCAAAGACCATTATATGCGCCGACTATTCCCGCCCATCTGCCAAATGCTACTGTCCTATTGCCTTCATGGTCCTTCAGAACTTCATAATCCAAAAGGGTAATTCCCTTGTCCAAAACAGCCCGAAGTAAATCTCTGTTGTAAGCCTGTTCTTTGATAGTATGGGAGAAAAAAAGATATTTTTTATCAGAAACCAATTTTGAAACAGGTACCTCTTTGATTCCCATCAAAAAGTCACAAAATGAAACATCGTCTAAAACTTCAATTCCCTCAGCAGTATATTCTTCATCTAAAAAACATCTGATCTGGCTCGATTCCACATAGAAAGAAAGCTTTCCGCCATACTGTTTTGTCAATTCAGACAGTTGACGGGGAGTAAATGCTACTCTTTTATCTGCGGGGATTTTACATTCTTTAATTAAACCTATCTTCATGGATTTTCGATTACTGTGATAGAAATTTCAACAATCTAATTTAGATATTCATTTTGTTGACAGAGAATCCCAAGAGGATAAATTTTCTTTTTGAAATTTGTTTGAGGATATTCGTGAAAAAAGAAGCAGCATGTCCTATTTGATTTTGGTATTACTTTGGGTTTTATTCTATTTTTTTCATTCTGTTTTTGCCAGCCTCAATATAAAAAGAAAATTTAAAGCTGTAATGGGAAGATACTATATATGGTATAGATTACTTTATTCAATTTTCGCCACAGTCCACTTTCTGCTGATTTTTGTTTATTCTGCGTCTTTGATCGAACGACCAATGTTCAATCAATCTCCATTGATTACTTATATCGGATATATGTTAGCGGGATTTGGGACCATTATTTTGGTCAAGTCTTTCAAACATTTCAGTAATCTGAAGTTTATCGGATTGATGTTACATGATGATTTGAATGAAAAGGAAAAATTGATCACCAAAGGTATTCATGAACATATCAGGCATCCTATTTATACTGGTTTGATTTTGATTTTCTTAGGATATTATTTTTACAGACCATCCCCAAGTTCAATGGTACATTTTATCATGTTGCTTGCATATCTCCCCATTGGGATAAACTTTGAGGAGAAAAAACTGATAGCTATTTATGGGGAAAGTTACAGAAAATATAAAAAAACTGTTCCAGCGCTCTTCCCTTTCAAACTAAAAAAGACCGCTTAAAACGGTCTTTTTTATCAATCCAAGCCTTTGAAATCCACTTCAAAGATCAATACAGAGTTTGGTGGAATTCTGGGATTTGTTTCACTGTCTCTGTACCCATAGGGGGAGGGTATAATTAGAATTCCTCTGGAACCACTTTTAAGATTTCTAAAACCGAAGTTGAATCCTGAGATAGCTTCTGAACCGCCTTGGGTAAATTGAAATAAACGGTAATTTCTATTTTCAGAGAAAATACCATTTTCTCTGGCCACAGATTCAATACTGGTATCAAAGACTGAACCATCGAGTAAGCTGCCGGTATAATCTGTGAAGATAAGATTACCATTTACTGGTTTTATTCCATCTCCTTCCTCTTGAACTATGACTACTACACCTGTGGGATCATGAACCCTATATAAACTATCTAAGGGTGTATTGAGTAGATATTCGTCAATAATTTCTCTATCTCTGGCAAGATTACCGGCACTGTCATAAACCGGACCAAAAGGATTGGGCGTTTCGCAGGCAAAACCTATTGCCAAAAATAAAATCAGTGAAACTAAGGATATGGTTTTTTTCATTGATTTATCTTACTATTCGTCTTTTATTGGCACTTGCACAAGATTGATCTGAAAAACGAGAGGTGAATTTGCCGGAATATCATTTTGTGGTCTGGAGCCATAACCATATAAAGAAGGGAAAATCGCAGTGACAATATCACCTTCTTCCATTTTGGATAAAGCAAACTCAAAGCCTATAATTAGACTGGTAACCCCAAAGGCCATTTTGAAAGGTTCATAAGTTCTATTGGGATTGAACATATTGTTGGCTCTGGCTACCGAATCAACGGAAGTATCGAAAACAAAATTATTCAACAATTTACCTACATAATCTACTCTTAAAGAATCACCTATAGCAGGAGGATTTCCACTACCTGAAGCTTCTTGCCAATAAATCCTTATCCCTGTTGCAGGGTCAATGAATTCTTTAACAGAGGGGATATCGTTTTCCGAAATATATTTTTCAATTTGCTCAAGATTTCTTTGGAAAATGACTTGATCATTTTCACTGTCAGATACACAGGAAGAAAAAAAACCCAGTACTGCGAGAAAAATAAAGCTTAATTTGTTCATTCTACTATTTTTGGACATCTGTGATTTCTACGTCAAATATCAGTATAGAGTTTGCTTTGATGACACCACCGGTATCCCTGTCTCCATAAGCCAAAGGAGAAGGAATGATAAATTTGGCTTTATCACCTTTTTTAAGGAGACCTAAACCCTCGTCCCATCCCTGAATGACTCGGCCTTGACCTACCTGAACTTCCAAAGGACCATATCCACCCTGAATATCCCTTTGTTCATTATAAACACCAGCTTCCTGTGCTTTTTCTTTTATGCTTGTATCAAATATTGTCCCATCCAATAGATAACCTGCATAATGAACAGATGCCATATCGCCACTTTCGATCTCAGGTCCTGAACCTTCTTCTTCTATGACGTAATAAAGACCAGATTCTGTCCTGGTAGCTTTGATATTATTTTCAGCAAGATAATCTTCGATTGTCTGAGTCTCTAGTTCTAATTGCTTTACGGCAAGTTCGGCCTGCTTTTTCATCTGGGCTTCCTGCAAAGAAGTAAAATATGCTTCTATACCTTGCTGATCTAATACATCTATGACACCGATACGGATTTTGACATTTTTTTCTCTATCGAGGAAAAAGGGCATGTTTGCTTCTCCAAAAACTTTCAATGAATTGGCTTCAAAGGCAATACTGTCACCTTTTTTAAGATTTAGGAAAATCTCATCCATGCCACTTTCTCTTGGTAAGGAATCGTTGAATTGCAGGTATCCAGGCATATTTTGATCATATGTGGATATAAAGGTGGAATCTTTGTCATTTTGCACAATAAGATGGTAAAGGACAAACTCGCCGTTTTTAGGCTTTTGAGATCCTTCTTTGATATAGGTATATTCTATACCGTCAGATGTGGTCTCAGTTTTTTTGCAGGACATAAGACCTGCTGCCGTAACTAAAATGACAGCAGACAACAAAACACTTTTAATTTTTTTCATGAATGAGTTCAGCTTGATTGAAGAGGATATTATAGTTTTCTTTTATTAATTTTTCGAATTTTTCTGTAGTTTCTTGTAAACTTAACCGGGATTTTCCTCCTGATGCATTCTTATGACCACCCCCTTCGAAATAGCTTGCCGCGAATTTATTTACAGCAACATCTTCGGTGGATCTGAAAGAGATCTTGATTCCATCTTCACGCTCAGTAAACAACGCTGCAATTTTGATCCCATCCAAGGAAAGCGCATAATTAACCAGGCCCTCTGTATCCCCTGTTTGGGAGTTGTATTTTCTGAGATCTTTTTTATTTATGGCAAAATAGGCGGTTTTTAGATTTTCCATGATTACCAGTCGCCTGGTAATAGCAAATCCAATGTATTTAAGCCTATTAATACTATTGGTATCATAAATGAACCTCGAAATTCTGGAATTGTCAGCGCCTATACCAATCAGTTCTGCCGTAATAAGGTGTACATTTTTGGTGGTATTTGGATGCCTGAAACCTCCCGTGTCAGTCATAATTCCTGAATAGAGGCATTCTGCAATGTCTTTATCAATAAGATCTTTGTCACCCATTTCAACTATAAGTTCATAAACCAACTCACATGTTGCAGCTGCCTTGGTACTCCAATACCTGAAATCAGAAAAGTCTTTGGGATCTTGGTGGTGGTCTATGTTGACGATGTATGCATTGGATTTTTCTATATGTTCTTTCATATCGTGCAGCCTATTGGTGCAAGAAAAGTCCATACAGAAAATCATGGAAGCATTCTGAATTAAATCAATAGCACGTGACTGTTGGTTTTTATCTTCAAAATTGATCACCTTATCATTTCCTTTCATCCAGTGCAAGAAAGACGGATAATCTGAAGGGGTAATTACAGTTACCTCATGACCTTTTTTCTTCAAATAGTTTGCCATACCCAGCGATGAACCCAATGCATCCGCATCCGGTTTGTGGTGGGTAGTAATGACAATTTTTTGGGGTGAAGAAATTTTATATTTGAATGACTCTAATTCTCGCATTTGATTGCTGTTGCATGCCCCCTAGAAGAACACAGTCCGCAAAGGTCAGGATAATTTTTGAAAAATCCCAATATCCCCAATTGACTAAACTTGAGGTAAGTAATGGATAATTCACGTACTTTTTTCGGACTTTCACTGAATTCGCCTATTTTTGAGGCCAAATCAAAAAATAGAATCAAATTTTAATACAATGGCAGGTAACAGAACATTCACCATGATTAAACCTGATGCGTTTGGCGCAGGTAACTCCGGAGCAATTTTGAAAATGATTGAGGAGGCAGGATTTAAAATCGTAGCATTGAAGGCTACGCAATTGAGCCCTGAACTGGCCGGCAAATTTTACGCAGTGCACAAAGAAAGACCCTTTTATGCGGATCTATGCATATACATGTCTTCAGGTCCAATTATTGCAGCAATATTGGAAAAAGACAATGCGGTGGAAGATTTCAGGACCTTAATCGGTGCTACTAATCCTGCCAATGCCGCTGAAGGTACTATCAGAAAATTATTTGCCACATCTATCGAGGCAAATGCAGTCCATGGTTCGGACTCTGATGAAAATGCAGAAATTGAAGGAAATTTCTATTTCAGTCAATTTGAAAGAGTTATTTAAAGATTTTTAACATTTGAAACCTTCCAAACCCATAGCTTCTGTTGTGGGTTTTTTCTTTTTACCTAGTCTACTACATTATATTTACAGATAACAGTTGGACGGAATCAGTAGTCTCTCATTTTTTGAAATTTAGCATCCTGTTAAAACCTAAGAAAATAAACCATTATCCAGAAAACCCGATTCCTTTTGCCATGAGCCCGGCCAAAATGGGAATTATCAGTAGAATAAGCAGCTCCAGGCGGACCATCCAAAAAACAGTTTTGGGAATAAGCACCGTTTCGGATGGATCTCCTTTTGCCTGCTTGATAAAAAATACAGTGGGATAAATTGAAAGAAGTCCTATCACTACAAATAGAGTCAGCTTGATATGAAAAACCGGATTGCTGCTGTAAAACTCGGTAGGTTTTCCAAATCCCCCCAACCATAAAGTCATCCCAACTCCCAGAAGGGAAAGAACAGCTAATCCATAAACACCATCTATTTTTGAAAGCCGCAGTAAATCTTTCCTTGATAAGGCTGATTTCAAAAGAAGGTGCTCCGAAACCAAGGCACCGACAATAGCAAATACGCTGATAAAATGTAAATAGCGGAGTATGATTTCCAGGGTCATTTTTGCATTGATTGAAAGAGTTTATCATTGTCCGGATGAGGAAGAAACCGGTTGAATTCCAAAAAATACTTTCCAGGATCTATACCCACAAAGGCTTTGTAACGCTCATTTTTTCCGGAATACATATCTTTCATGATCGGAAAAGACTCGTAAGTTTTCACATATTCATACCAACCATCAAGGTCATTTAGGAGAAAAGAAATACTTGTCCCTTTTTTATCTGTAAAATTGTGCATCCCGCGCCTTTCGTCTACCAAACCTATATAACCGGTTTCCGAAACCTGATATACCTTGGCCCAACCTTGATCCACAATCTGTTTTAATCCGATAATTTCCTCATAGAATTTCTCTGATTCCTGCATGTCCTGATAATATAGCCAAGTCACTGTTCCAAAAAATCCTTCTTGAATATTCCATTTTCCTGAAGCCGAAGTGGTAGCATCGTATTTCGGCAATTTGGGAATCAGCTTCTCGTTTTCGGGGTGTTGTTTGAACATCTCAAATTCCAACAGATACCCTTCCGGATCTATGGCTACAAAACCATCATGAGGGTTGTTTTCCTTAGGCTTATATTCATACTTGATGGGGACTTTTTTGTCCTGAAGATAAGCATACCATTCCGCCAAATGATTGGTCAACAAGGCTATGGCAACAGTTTTTGGTTCGTCGGCTTTATGTCTTCCAATTTCCGCATCTACTAAAGTAACCCAAGCATCCCTTGAAATCTTGAGTGTTACTGCAAAACCATAATCCGAAAGAATTTCCAAGCCCAAAGTCTCATTGTAAAAAATTCGGGCTTTTTGCAGGTCTTTATAATAGAGAAAAATATTTGTTCCTTGTATTCCAAAATCAACCAAGGTTCTGAACGGAGTGTTTTCCGCTAAGAGCTTATTGATATGATGGTTGGGATAACCAAGCAAGCGACCGAAGCTTCTTGCTGCCTCCTGTTCATTAGCGCCTAAGCGGATGGATTTTTTTAGGTCAAGGTAAGCATCCAAAGTTTCTTTTCTATGTAAAATCAAGATCTCTTTGCCGTCAGTTAAATCTTCAGGAAATAAAATTGTCTTGACTAGGTCTTTTTCCCTATAAATCTCAATCTGATACTTTTTGGCAATTTCAAGCGCCTTTTCCCATAAGTCATCCACCTCATCAGTGGATAAGGGTTCACTCAAAGCGATAGGTTTGACATCTGCGGCCACCATTTCTGCAAAAGCTTGCAGGGTTCCCAAGTGTTGATACTTTAAATCATCATTATTTTCAGAGCAGGCATTCAAAATAAAAAAGCAGGAAATGAATAAATACCGCAGTAGTTTCATGATAGGGGGGTCTGATTTTTCAACACATTAAAAATACTAAAAATTGAAATGATGCAAGCCAGCTTCTGCACTTTAATCCCATCAATCTATCACGGATCCTTTTGCCTGTATTTCTTCCAGATTAAGAATCGGCAATTTGCTGGTTTTAGAAAAATCGAATAAATCTGATAGAGACATTTTATCTCCAGAAGTAATACAAGGCCAGGTAGGAGGTTCGGAAAGCCAATTTCCCTCCGCGTCTTTCATATGACTTCTGTCGGAATAGAAATCATGGACAAAAACCTCAGCTGCGATTGATTTGAAATGAGCTTGGGTATTAAAGTCCTGTTCTTCAAAAAAAGGAAAAGTTTTTCTAAAATATTCCTTGAATTCGGTTGGAAAATCCAATGTGGAATCAAAATCATAAATAAGATTTTCCCCCTTCTTAGAAGCATGCAATATTACGTGGTAATCCCACCAAACATTCTTTTCTCCCGTTAATGATTTCTGACAAAGAAAAGCACAGTTTTTCTTTTCATTTGAAATGAAAAGAACTTTTTTGACATAATCCTTCAGTTTGGGATGCTGACAGAGCTGCCATATATTTTCTTCGCAATAGTTTTCGGTATACTTGAAGGGCATGATTTTCATAGAGCTTACAATATTAGCCTAAATTGCATTCCTATTTCGTTTTTAAAGAGATTATCTGATTTTATTAAACCGATATGACCACAGCTTAAAGTGCCGATTATTATTTTTCAAAAGATTCTTTCAAAAATTCCAAACTATATTGATGCTTAGTTGTTTACTTAAAAACTTAAACAGGAAATAATAATCATGAAAAATTTAAAATTATTGTCATTGGCAGTTGCTACAGTTGCCACTTCTTTCTTGGTCAGTTGTGGAAATGCTCCAAAAGATGATGCCGCAGAATCAACTGTCGAAGTAGTAGAGGAGGTTCCCGTAGAGGCTCCCAACACTGTCGTTGACATTGCCGTTGGTTCTTCTGACCATACAACTTTAGTTGCGGCAGTCAGTGCAGCCGGATTGGTGGAAACATTGAGCGGAACAGGTCCATTTACAGTTTTCGCACCGACCAACGCTGCATTTGCAGCTTTGCCGGAAGGAACTGTCGACAATCTGTTGAAGCCTGAGAGCAAAGACCAATTGACCTCAGTCCTTACTTACCATGTGGTAGCGGGTAATGTGATGGCTGCTGACCTTTCTGATGGCCAAGTAGTGAAAACTTTGAATGGTCAGGATCTTACAGTATCCATCAAAGATGGTAAGGTAATGATCAACGGAGCAACTGTAACTGCTGCTGACCTTGCAGGAAGCAACGGCGTCGTTCACGTAGTTGACGCGGTATTGTTACCGAAGTAATTGAATATTGAAAAAATTAAAAAACCTGCTGATTGGCAGGTTTTTTTGTTTTCTAAATAGTCCATTAACCATGTTAATACAGATTAAATGTTATATAGTTAATATTCAATCACCAAATCCACACTTTTGCAAAACAGCTATTAGAGGCTGACTTTCTTTTTAAATTAATTTTAATTGAACCACAAATCCAAAATAATTTGGGAATTCATCTTGATTCTCATAGGTGTTACGATCACTATTAATGGATATTTTTGCATTCCATGTTTCAGTATCACCAAACATACATTTGGTGTCTACATCCTTGGCAATTATTCTATCAAAACGAATCGGGATAAAATATTTCATTTTTTTCTTGCATACATAATAAAAGTCAAGTTCAAATTCTGAATTATTTTTTTCAAGGCTGAACCGATAAGGGTCAATCATTTTTCCTCTATTTACGATTATATCAAAATGTTGATCGAAGATATAGATCAGTGAAGTATCTTTTGGTTCTTCAGTATCTCTTGTGACGTAGAATCCTATCTCTATTACTTCTATTTTCACCTGATTAAGACTGATTGAGTCGTAAAAGGTATTTGGCAATTCAATATTGAATCGGATACTATCGCCAATTGTTAATGTATCATTGTCAGAATGTATTTTTATTTGATATTCACCAAATCGTAACAATTGCCTGTTTCTAAACCTTCACATTTATCACACGAGCTGAGTACCGTAATTGAAGCCAAGATGGTTAAAATGAAAATTAAGTATTTCATATTTTGCTTTTTTTGCCACGTGCGTCAGACCGTGAAAAAACTCACTCCTGCTTTTTAGTTTATCCTTTTTCGATCTGGCTAAAAGTAGTAAATTTAGTTGTATTTGTTTTTAGTGCACCAACTTATTCCCATGAACCATATACAGGGGACAGACAGGTTACAAATCACTTTCTCAAGCCTTGATGAACATATCTGCAAAGATAATCCCGTCAGGGTCATCGATGCCTTCATCGAAAAGCTCGACCTTAAGCTATTGGGGTTTGTTTCAAAACCTCCCAAACCCAAAGAAGGCCAGGAGCAAAAGTATTCCGATCCAATGGACGGGAGACCTTCATTTCATCCCAAGGTATTGCTCAAACGCTACTTCTATGGCTATTTCAACGGCATCCGCAGCAGCAGAAGACTCGAACGGGAATGCAGGTGCAACATCGAAGTCAGATGGCTGCTCAACGGACTTGCTCCCAACTACCACACCGTTGTCGACTTCCGCAAAGACAATCCCAAAGCACTCAAAAACTGCTTCAAGCTCTATGTGCTTTTCCTCAAAGAGGCCGGTCTGATAGGCGGAAGGACAGTCGCCGTGGACGGCTCCAAGTTCCGGGCCTCCAACAGCAAGAAGAATAATTACAGCCAAAACAAGATCGACAGGCATCTCAGCTATATAGAGCAGAAGACCGAAGAATACCTCCGGCAACTTGACCATGCAGATTCACTCGAAATCACAGAGGAGAAAATCCAGCTCATCCAAGAGAAACTTGATTACTTCAAAGAAAACAAAATCAGATACGAACAGCTTGGAGAACGCTTACAGCAAAGCGGGGAAACCTAGATCAGCACCACAGATCCCGACTCCAAGGCATTGCTCGTCCAGGGACAGGTGGTCGAAGTATCCTACAATGTCCAGGCTGCAGTGGATGACAAGCACAATCTAGTGGTGGCCACACACGTCATCAACCGGAACGATAGAAATGCCCTCCATAATATCAGCAAAGAGGGAAAAGACAACATATCCTCAGATGGTTTTACCGTACTCGCCGACAAAGG
>CAZLJT010000018.1:23380-26249 GCA_964559905.1 uncultured Aquiflexum sp. | reverse complement strand
ATGGGAGGTATCTCCATGAAGAAACTGAAACAGGATTTCATACTGACTTTTGTGTCGGAGTAGGAGGGTATCCAGAGAAGCATTTCGAGGCTCCGAGTTTGAGGTTTGACTTGAAAAACCTGAAAGAAAAAATTGATGCCGGTGCTGAGTACATAGTGACCCAGATGTTTTTTGACAATCAAAAATTCTTTGAATTTGAGAAAAAAGTCAGGGACTTGGGTATTACTGTGCCTATTATTCCTGGACTAAAACCTATCACAACTTTGGGTCAAATTTCCATGCTACCAAGGACATTCTTTCTAGATCTTCCCGACTCATTAATGGATGAACTTGAAAAATGCAAAACCAATGCCGATGTAAAGCAGGTTGGTATTGATTGGGCTATTCAACAAAGTAAGGAGCTTGTTGCCAATGGAACCAAGGTATTGCATTATTATACTATGAGTAAGGCAGATGCGACTTATAGGATTGCGAAGGAGATTTTTTAACGAGTATAAGTATTTGATTGGAAGGCTTGGGAAATAATAGGTTTTTAGGATTATCTGTATGATATGTTAAAAACTTAAAAATGAGATTTTACATAAAGCTCAATTGAATTTACCTGCTTTCCATTTCAAAAAGTAATTTTTCTGCTAATTCTCTATAATATAAGGGCGGATCTGTATTGATGAATTTTTTTATAATTTCGATTTGCTCCATTGTGGATTTGCCTTGCAGCGATATGTTGGCATTTCCATAATTTCGGGCAGTCATTTTTTGTATATTATTGGCTTCCAAAATTTGTGCTTTCAATTCAGGTTCTTTTGAAAGGTAGCCGAGGTCTTCCTTTGCATTATCAAAAAGACCTTTGAACGGAAGTAATTCGGCATTTGAGGGATTGAAGATCTCCACGAACCAAGCAAGCATTGTGAGCCTAAAGTTAAATGCGTTAAGTTCTTTTGCATGAACGTTTTCTTCAAAAATATCCCTGGCTTCTTCGAGTCTTCCTAACTGTGTCAAATGGTTTATTGAATAAAGAGTTATGATTTCAAAATGATAGGGAGAAATGATGTTTCTTTCTTTGATCAGTTCTAAAAATATATCCAATGCGCTTTCTAAATGACCATTATTTGAATAAATCATAGCAATGTTCAAATCACATTCTTTTTGGAGTCTTTTATCATGTGTGTATATTGATTTGAGTTTGATGAATTTATCTACAAAGGACATATCAAACCTGTTGTTTATTGTTTCATGAAACAGTGATTCAATTTTTTCTTTTTTGTTCATTAAAATTAAATATTATAGTCGAAGACCTCAATGTATTCATAAATTTAAAAGAATCATATAGTTAAGGTGGTTAAGGTTCGATCCTTAAATTCTGTATTCATCTTTTTTAAACACTTTTTTCTAAGAATTTATAGAAAACCATTTTATTCAAAAATGGTAAGAATTGGTTATCATTTGCTCCTTCAAAACCATATCCCTAATTTCAAGCCATGATTAAATTGATAGAATGTCCGCGGGACGCTATGCAGGGGCGGAGTGAATTTATAGATACGGCAATTAAAGCTGCATATATCAACCAACTATCACAGGTTGGGTTTGACACCATAGATTTTGGGTCTTTTGTAAGCCCAAAAGCCGTCCCTCAGATGCGGGATACTGAAGAGGTATTGTCCCTGCTTGATTTGTTCAATGCCAAATCCAAACTCTTGGCCATAGTTGCCAATAGGAGAGGCGCTGAGGATGCCTTGCATTTTGAAGAGATTAACTATTTAGGTTTTCCACTATCGGTATCTGAGACTTTTCAGAAGAGAAATACCAATAAATCCATTAATGAAGCCTTGGATACTGTGGAGGAAATACAGAATCTGTGCGAAGTAAAGGGAAAAACTTTGGTAACCTATTTGAGTATGGGTTTTGGAAATCCATACGGAGATCCATTTTCTTCAGAATTGGTTGCCCAATTTGTCCATCACTTGGATGAATTGGGGATAAAAATCATTTCATTTGCTGATACCGTTGGTTCTGCCACACCTGAGTTGATTTCCGAACTGTACCAAGTTAATTCCAAGGAATTCCCTCAAATTGAATTTGGATTACACTTACATACCCATCCTCAATTATTGAAACCAAAAATCGATGCAGCGGTAGCAGCGGGTTGTAAGAGATTTGACGGGGCCATTAAAGGTTATGGAGGATGTCCTTTTGCCGAAGATGAATTGGTTGGAAATGTAGCCACAGAGTCCTTGATTGGGATCCTGGAAGACCATGGTTTTGATCTCAATCTGAATAAAATTGAATTTGTAGAAGCTATGAAACTGGCCAATGTAGTTTTTCACTGATTAATCCATGATTATCACCGCTGATAGTATTGTTTTTTTTTACACTTCCAATTAGGAATATATTGCCCAACAATCTTGAGTTCATGAATAACATCTCAAAAATAGCCAGAAATACTAGGATTTATAGAAGAATACATAAAGTGATCAGTATCACTTTCGTTGTTTTTTTGTTGGTCATTGGTGTTACAGCAATTCTCTTGGCATGGAAAAAGGAAATAAAACTGATCCCAAAGACCCAATCCACTAAAGTTGAAAACCCAGGAGATTGGATCAGTTTGGAGCAAATGATTGGAATAGGTCAAACCTTCATGAGAGACAGCATTGGGAAGAGTGACTTGATTGATAGGGTAGATGTGCGTCCTGATAAAGGGATTGCTAAAATTGTTTTCAAGAAGCATTTTACTGAAATTCAGATTGATGGATTTTCAGGCGAGGTATTATCCATCAAGCAACGGAATTCTGATTTGGTGGAAAAAATTCATGATGGTAGTATATTGGATTTTTTGATGGATTCGGACTCTGAAAACTCGAAAATCATATAC
>CAZLJT010000018.1:0-23370 GCA_964559905.1 uncultured Aquiflexum sp. | reverse complement strand
CTTCTTTGGGCTTGATTTTTTTGTGTATAACCGGGTTTTATCTTTGGTACAATCCCAAGAAGATGAAAAGATTAAAAAAGCAGCCTGAAATGTAATCCGCTGTATTCAAAATAATGCCCCTAACTTTTTATATTTGTTAAAATAGGTTTTGCTGTACTTCAATAATGAATTCAGGCTTGCAATATGTAAATCTGAATTCAGGTCTAATTTTAAGGTATTCCATAAAAGTCCGAAAGGGTAAGTATTCAAAATACTTTAATGGATTTGAAAGATTAATCTTTTTGTAGTAGGCCATTACCGCAGAGTTTAACATGTATTATATCCCAATACCGATGATTGAAGATGAAATTTTTGATTTTTGGAAATTTTTTGCAGGAATTGGTTTATTCCTATGGGGTATGCATCAGCTGGAAACAGCAATCAAAGAACTCGGAGGCAAATCTTTCAGGCATTTACTGCAAAGGTTCACTGATGCGGCCTGGAAAGGGATACTTGTTGGGACACTGATTACTGCAATTCTACAGAGCAGTTCCTTGGTCACATTGATGGTACTTGCATTTTTGGGAGCAGGGGTGATCAATTTGAAAAATGCTATAGGAGTGATTTTAGGAGCTAATCTAGGAACAACTGTAACTGCTTGGATAGTTGCAACCTTAGGTTTTAAAATGAGTATAGCTGCTTTTTCCATGCCCTTTTTAGGTATAGGGAGTCTTTTGTTTTTGTTTGCTTCAAATAGACCATTTCTTAGGAATTTGGGAGTCTTTTCAGTTGGATTTGGATTGTTGTTTTTAGGCCTCGATTTTATGAAGACCTCCATAGAAGCAGTTTCAGATCAAATCGATCTGAGTGAATTTCATGACTATGGTCTTTGGATTTATCTTATAATTGGAATTGTAATTACTGCTTTGATCCAATCAAGTTCGGCCATGGTGGTAATTATTTTAAGTACCATGAGTGCCGGAATGATAGGACTGACAGAGGGTGCTGTTTTGGTAATCGGAGCAAATATAGGCACCACCATCACTGTAGGAATTGGATCTCTCAACGGTCCTGCAGATAAAAAAAGGCTGGCATTGGCACATTTCCTCTTTAATGTGATTACAGGGTTACTGATTTTTTCTTTCATCAGACCATTGATTGATATTACGATATTTATTTTTTCAATTTCAGACCCACTGATGGAGTTGGTACTACTCAATACCATTATTAACCTTATTGGGATTGTCATTTTTTTTCCTTTCATTCCTAAATTGGAGAAATGGCTCAAAAAAAGGTTTTCTAAATTTGAGCCCCAAGGGGTTTCAATTTATACTAAAAAGGTTAGCCCAAAAGTACCTGAAGCAGCCATTGCAGCTTTGGAAAAAGACATCCAATTGGCACTTGAAAAGACGATTGAATTTATGATCAATGTTTGGAATGTGGGGGAAGCCGATAAAGAAAATGTATCTATTTGGAGAAAAATTCTTCAACAGCCATACGATCTTGCAGCACAATATAAGGATATCAAAAATTTGGAGGATGAGCTGACCAAATACCACCTTTTGGTCCAGGAAGAAAACTTAAGCACTTTGGAGGCACAAAAGCTTACTTCATTGATGCTTGCATTGAGAACAATGGTGTATGGCGCCAAAGACTTGAAAGATGTCATGCACAATATACAGGATATGGAAGATGAGGAAGATATGCTTGTAAGAGAATACTATGATGAACTGAAATCTTTTTCATTTGATTTTTTGAACAAAATAAGAGAATATATCCTTCAAGAGGATTTTTCCGAAGAAGTTCCTGATTGGATCGGTGAAAATGGAAAAAGTTACAAGAAATTCATTTCAGAACTGTACCAAAAAATCAAAGCTAAACCAATGGAATTTCCTGTTTCTACCCTTACTAACGTTATCAAACAAGTAGTTTCCGGTTTGGATAATCTGGGAAGTGCAGTGATTCATTGGAAACACTTGAAAAAGGATGTCATTGATATAATATAAAATGGATTATTACTTTATGCCAAGAAGACAAGCTTTTAATAGTTTCGTTTTTTGGGAAAGGAAGCGTTAAGTTTTAAATAAATGCAATATAAGATATTGGAACCAATCGATTTCAGTTCTAATCAAGTCATTATTTTTTCGAATTCAAATCTTAGAATAATAAACATTTTTTGAAACAATCACTCGAAAAATTGAAAAAGGCGGAGTGTTATACCCCGCCATGTTTTTTTAATTTAGAATTTGAGTTTATTAATGCAATTTTGGAGATTCCAAGTTTACATGGAGAATTAGTTCTTTTGTCCCAAGCATCTTTGTTTCAAGTGATTTTGCAAATCGATCTTAAGGATTTATAAAACCCGGATTTCAGCATACTTGCTTCCTGTAGGAGTCCATTTATATATTGGATCAATTTGGAGACAATCGAATATTAGCAATAATTACTCCATTTTGACACTCAATACGGGGATATCAGATTTAAAAAGTACAGTGTCTGTTGTACCTATCTGATAAGTTGATTTCAATTTTCTATTATTAGATGCAATGCCAACGAAACCTATTTTATTTTTTTTGGCAAATTCAACAATCCCGTTTTCAGCCTCTTGATGACTATAAACATGCTTATGAATGATCAAATCTTCCAAGCCTTTTGCATATTTGTCCATTTTACTTTCCGCCTCATTGGAATTGATAAAATCAGATGGTGTATTCACATAGAGAAAGTGTACTGATGTTTGGAAGTCCTTCAATAGTGGTTTCATTTTCATAAAGGCCGGTCTTGAATCTTCGTTGAATTTCGATGCAAAGGCCATTTTTCTAAGGTCGTTACCATTCATTGCTTTTTTGACCGCTAGAACAGGACAATTTGCATTTCTTAATACTTTTTGAAGGTTGGAACCAACAAATTTCTCATTGGTATGTCCGATACCATATGCACCAATTACAATGAGGTCAGCAGCATGTTTATTTGCAGTTTCAATTATTTCCTGATGAGGTACCCCGATTTCTACAACGGCCTCTACCGGTACGGTATTCAGGTCATGATCCATTATGAAGGCTTTTATTTTATCCTTTGCCTCGGCTTCCAAATCCATGATTTCCGGGTTTTGATTCTTTTTTTCTTTGGAGAGGTTTTTCCATTCCAATTCAGTACTTACCACATTGACCAATGTAATGCTACTGTTTGATTTTTGGGCAATTTTTAAAGCACTTAAGAATGCATTGTTAGAATAAGATGAGAAATCGATAGGAACAATTATTCTTTTCATAGCTTTTGTGTTTTGATTTTCAATTGCTAAATCTGCTCATTTTTATTGATTTAAAGTATGATAAAAATCATTTAATGTGCTGATTATTTTCGGGTTATAGAACATTTAATTTAAGTAATTTTGAAATAAATCAAAAATTAAAACAGCATGAATTTACTTGGAAAAACAGCAATCATTACAGGAGGAGCAGGGGGAATTGGTAAGGCGACTGCTAAAATGTTCCTTGCAGAAGGAATTAAAGGAGTGCTTTTGGTGGATTTGAATGAAGACTCATTGATTGAGGCAAAAACTGAACTGAAAAGTGATAAGGTTCATTACTTTGCTGCAGATGTCAGCAAAAGTGATCAGGTAAAGGCATATACAGATAAAGCAGTTGAATTATTTGGTAGCTTGGATATAGTTTTTCTCAATGCAGGATTTGAAGGAGTAGTGAAGCCTCTGACTGAATATCCTGAGGAGGGGTTTGACAGAGTTTTGGCAGTTAATGTTAGAGGTGTTTGGCTCGGAATGAAGTATGCGTTCCCTTATTTGCAAAAAAATGGAGGTGGGTCAGTGATCATCACCTCTTCGGTAGCAGGTTTTCGAGGCACTGCACTTATGCTTGCTTATACCACAAGTAAGCATGCCGTTGTCGGAACCATGAGGGTAGCAGCCCTTGAAGGCGCTCCTCATCAGATAAGAGTAAACACCATACATCCCGGACCTGTGGACAATAGAATGATGCGTTCTTTGGAAGAAGGATTCTCACCTGGAGCAGGAGAGGAAGTGAAGAAAGGATTTGAGAGCAAAGTTCCGCTCGGAAGATACGCCGTCAATGAAGATATTGCCAACTTGGCGACATTTCTGGCTTCAGATAATAGCAAATATATCACTGGAGCAACTTACTGTGTAGATGGTGGTTTTACAATTTAGTTGATTAACATAGGATTAATAATTGATAAAGGGGGTAATGGTTTATTTACCCCTTTTTTATTTTTCTCTTTTAAATGAATAAATTGACATGAAAGGTTAAAATATTTTTATTTTTGTTTATGGAAATTGAAGAGTTAAAAGAAAAACTACCGAATATAACTGACCCCAATTTGTTGTCTGAATTGCTGAAATATGGTACTATCCATGTTTTTCAGTCAGGAAAAATAATAACTGAACCGGGCCAATTTATCAAAATGGTTCCTATTGTTCTTGAAGGTGCCATCAAAATCATGCGGATGGATGAAGATGGAAAGGAGCTGTTTCTATACTATTTGGAGCCTGGAGAAACCTGTGCGTTATCATTGACTTGTTGTTCTTCGTCCAAACCAAGTGAAATCAAAGCTGTTGCGGAAGAGAAAACCGTATTATTGGGTATTCCTGTTCAGAAGCATGAAGAATGGGCGGATCAATTTAAGCAATGGAAAGAGTTTGTAGCTATGACCTATCAAACACGGTTCCAAGAAATGCTGGTTGCATTGGATGCCGTTGCCTTCAAAAGGATGGATGAAAGGTTGATGAGGTATATAGTTACCAAAATGAAACAGCAAAAAACCAATGAACTGCATACAACGCATCAGGAAATTTCCAATGAATTGGGAACATCAAGAGAAGTGATTTCCAGATTGCTCAAGCAATTGGAGAAAAAGAAGTGGATAGAACTAGGAAGAAATATCATCTATATCCGAGATGATTTTGAGGAGTTGATCAGCAATTGAAAAATTATAGAATCCAATAAAATCCAGTTATTAAACTGGATTTTATTGGATTATCGCTGGTTTAATTTTGTATTTCTTCTTTATGTCATGAACAAGCCCGGTGGAAAAATCAAAAACCCATGCATGAAGTCTGATATCTAGTTTTTTTTCGATTGCATCCCTATATACTGAAGTCTGCTTGATATTTTCTATTTGCTCCAAGACATTTAACTCCACCAGTTTATTTAACCTTTCATCTTCATCATCTATGGCTGTCAATTCCGATTTATGGTGCCGGATGACGTCTTTAATAGTAGCCAGCCAATTGTCGATCAGACCATTATTATTATTTTCATAAGCAGCCCTAACTCCCCCACATCCATAATGACCATATACTATGATGTCTCTGACACCTAGACTCTCCACTGCATATTGCATGACAGACAGGAAGTTAAGATCTGAATGGGAGACTACATTGGCAATGTTTCTATGGATAAATAGATCACCTAAACCAGTGCCCAAAACAGTGGCAGGTGAAACCCGGCTGTCAGAACAGCCAAGCAATAATGCTTTTGGGTGCTGACCTTCTTTTATTTCCTGAAAATAGGTACTATTGTCTGTCAATACAGTTTTTGCCCATTGACGGTTATTTGCAAAATACTGTTCAAAGTCAATTCTGCACATTGTTAAATATTGGTTTGAGTTGCGTATGGATTATATTTTTCAAGTGTTACCTCATCAACGGAATGTACAAAGGCAGAAACGGCAGTATTGTCATCAAGGAATACATGGTCCGAACCTATGCGTTCAAGCAGTGCCCATCTATTCAATACATCTCTGACTGGACCTTTAATACTTGTCATACAAATATCTATTCCGGCATTCCTCCAAGATACAATCCATTCGTTCAATTCATGTGCGCCCGTGCTATCTATATTAGTCACACTTTCCATATTGAAAACAATCATTTTCACCTTTTCTTTTTTGTTCAAAATCCACTTATCAAGTTTTTCTTTGATAAATTCCACATTGGCAAAATAGATGGGGCCATCTACCCTTATCATCAACATGTCATCTCTAATTTCCAGATTTTGGAAACGGTCAATATTCCTGAAAACATTTGTTCCGGGCACTCTTCCTAATTGAGCCATGTGAGGTCTGGAAGCCCTGTAAATTACTACTAAAAGGGAAAGCACCATTCCTGAAATGATTCCCGTTTCAATTCCAAGGGTTAATGTGATCAGAAAAGTAGCAATGAGCATGGCAAAATCTGATTTATCTTTATGCCAAAGGTGTAAAGGCTCTTTATAATCAATCAGGCCAGAAACAGCCACCAGAACTACCGCAGCTAAAATCGCACTGGGAAGGTTATAAAATAAACCAGTGAAGAATAGCAGGGTGAGGACAATTAGAATTGCACTGAAAATTGAAGCCATGGTGGTTTTTGCGCCGGCATCGTTATTGACAGCAGTTCTTGAAAAACCTCCTGTCACTGGATAACCCTTGAAAAAAGCAGCACCAAAGTTAGCTATACCAAGAGCAATCAATTCCTGGTTTGCGTCCAGTCTGTAGTTTTTGTGTTTTGCTTGAATGGTCTTAGCCACAGCAAAACTTTCCGCAAAGCCAACCAAAGAAATGGTTAGAGCTATTGGAAATAAGGTGTTCCAAGTTTCCAAGTCAAAAGATGGACTTGAAAATGATGGTAGTCCGCTGGGAACATCACCTACGATTTTTACTCCTTGACTGGTAAGGTCAAAACCAGATACCAAAGCTATTCCAATAATGACAGCGACTAATGGTGCAGGAAAACTTTTATGAATTTTTTTGCCGTATTTGATAATTACAATACCGATGGCACCTATCGCGAAAGTGATCCAATGAATATCACCAATATTTTGGTAGATAGCTACGGCCATTTCCTGAATATGCTCAGAATTAGGAAGGTTGATTCTAAAGAGATGTTTTATCTGACTTAATCCAATAATTATTGCAGCTGCAGAGGTAAAGCCATTAATGACGGGGTGCGATAAAAAATTGACTACAAAACCCAAACGTAATGCGCCCATTCCAAACTGTATAAGCCCAACCAAAAATGCAAGGGTTAAGGCATAAAACAGGTATTGTTCGGGGGAAGAGGCATTCAAGCTAGCTATACCTGCGGCTGTCAATAAAGAAACCATTGCCACAGGGCCTACTGCCAATTGTCTCGAACTCCCGAAGATGGCATATAAAAGCAAAGGGATGGTTACTGCATACAATCCATGGATAGGCTCGAGACCAGCCAACATGGCATAGGCCATTCCTTGGGGTATCAACATGATTCCAACTGTAAGACCTGCTGAAAGGTCTCCTTGAAGATAATCTTTCTTGTAATTGGGCAACCATTCCAATATGGGGAGGTACCCTTTTAATTTTCCTGCTATACTATTTTTCATTGATTGAATTCTACTTAAAGATAACAAAATTCGAAAACATGGTAATCCATGACCCGAAATCATCTACAAAATTCAATAATTAATCCCGACAAATCGGTGATGTTTGTTACAAGAAAAAGTGTGTTGAACTGAAATCTTATTAGGATTTTATTTTTTAAAACCAGATTAGCTTCACTTCACCAAGCAAATGGTTAGAAGACTGAAGTCAGAAGCAAGCTTCATTTCATGATGCGTAGGATTATTCTTTAGATTTTGTTAAAAATTGTATTACTGTGATTATACCAATCAGTTTGATGAATGTCTTAAAATAAAAAAACCACCTCGAAGGTGGTTTTTTTAGTTAATCAGTGGTTAATTAATTTATGAATTCATCAAATGTAATGGAAACAAAATACATGGTTCCTACAGTCGGGTTCCCCCAAGCTTGACGGTATCCACCGCTGTTGAAAAGGTTGGATCCCCCTACTTTGATGATGGATTTGATGCTTTTTACCTTGTAACTGACCTGTGCATCCAAGGTACTGAATGCAGGCATAACAGATAGACTTCTGGTAGAAACAGCAGGAGCCACAAAAGAAGACTGCCATACAAACTCATCCTGCCATCTCCATGCCAAAGCAAAACCAATGTTCTTATTATTGATGTTTCTGTTGGCAAAGGTAAGGTTGGTTCTATATTCGGGTGTATTGAAGGCTGGTTGGAAACCATCCAATTCATCAATATTGCCCAAGTTATTGTAGGAAACATTTCCCCCAAGAGTGTAACCTTTTGGCAACTGATAATCCAATCCTAAAGCCCAGCCATAAGTATTAATAACTTCCTTTCTATTGACAGGCATTGAAAATATATTCCTTCCTCCAGGACCTACACCGATAAGGTTGAGGCCTGTGATTGCGTTTGGTCCTGCTTCGCCTGCTGCAGAAGCGTCTTGTACAAGTATTTGACCACCAATGAAATTCTCAAATCTATTGAAGTAGTAATAACCATCTACTAATAACTTATTGTTGAAAAGTAGACCTTTATAACCAAACTCATATGACTTGACTATCTCAGGTTGGAATTTTGAGAATTCAAAAGGCTCTAATTTGTCCAAGTTGGCTTCAGCAGCTACCACTGGAACAAGCTGAGGAACTAAGGCAGCAATTGCGGCAGGTGCCTGAGCGGGAGGGATTTGACCTGCTTGTACTTGCTGAGTTACTATAGCAGTAGCTGCTGCAATTGCACCCTGTAAAACAGCTGGATTTACGGTTGGCTGAAGAAGACCCGCAACTCCGGCACCAAAGTTAGACACGGTGGCTAAGGAGTAAGGGGGATTTCCGTTGAAATTATACCGCTCTCTAAATAAAGGTAAACCTCCGATCAATCTTGCCTGAGGAGTTAAAAGGTCTATATATTGATCCTGGGTAGTCGGAATTCTAAAACCGGTCTGGTATGATAGTCTGAAATTATGGACTTTGTTAGCTGTATAAACTGCAGAAACCCTTGGAGACCATTGCCCTTCAAAATTTTCGTTTTTATCATAACGGACTGAAGCAGTCAATTTCAATTTATCGTCAATTAACTTCTTGCTGCCTTGAGCGTAACCACCATATTCCATGATATTAAACTCTTCGCCATCATCAGTCAACGCAAATAAGGTTCCTTCTGAATTCAACTGATAATTCCTGTAATTGGCACCCACCACAAAATCAGCAAATTTGATATCCTTAAAAGTGTATGAACCTTCCAAGTGGTAAAGGTTGGTTTTGTCCACGAATTTTGCGCCCACCCCCTGAGAATTTCCAGGAATAGGTCTGGATCTAACATCAGCCAAAGCTTGATTAAATTGAGATGTCCCTGGTTCATATCGTCCTTGATCAGCGACACCTCTTGCTGCTGCATGTGCGGAATTTTCATCTGCACCTTGAGAACGTGCTGTTACAAAAGCTCCTACATATTGACCAAACCATTGTTGACTTGTTTTCCAAGCTTCGTTGATACCTTGGGCAGCAATACCTACTGCATAAGAGTCTCCTGACCTTTCCTGGGTAGTATATCCCCTCAAAAACCAGTTGGCTCCTCTTAATTCAGCTTTATATTGTCCGATATTGAATCCTGTAATAGAATATCTGTCTGCTCCGGTGTAAACAGTTGTACCAGCACCATAATTGCCCTGAAGAATTGCTTCAACTCTGTCGTTGATTCTCCAATGTAAAGCGGCATTTAATTTCAGAGATTCAGTATTATAATCGGCCAGATCCCTTTCATTATACCCAGTTCTGGACACAAAAGTATCTGGTACCAGACCTAAGGCAGCTTGAGGAAGAAATCCTCCTGAAATTAATGAATTGGCGACACTCCTCATATTCACATTTGTTTCGTCCCCGTAAGAGTTCACTCCATTGAATCCAGGGTTATTTGTCCTGGTTCCGGTTTCAATAGTCGAACCGTTCAATAAAGATTGATCCCTAAAGTCGTTGGCCTGCCAATCATCTGCCCTTAAGTAATTTACATTGACTTTTAAGGCTACTTTGTTGCTGAATGAAGTTGCATATCTTGCGGCAAAATCATAAAATCCAGTTGTAGGATTGGATCTTTGCCCTTCATCCATTACACCTGTTTTGAGTTGAGCAGAAAAGCCTTGGTATTGAAAGGGGTTTTTACTGTTCATTAATAATATACCATTGATGGCATTTGGTCCATATAATGCAGAGGATGCTCCGGGAAGTAATTCCAGATATTCCAAATCCAATTCAGAAATACCCGCAATATTTCCTACAGAGAAATTCAATCCTGGTGCCTGATTATCCATTCCATCTATGAGTTGAACAGTTCTAACGTTACCATTTGCATTGAAGCCTCTGGTATTGAAAGATTTGAAAGTAAGTGATTGGGTACTCATTTCTACTCCTTTCATATTATTCAAAGCATCATAAAAATTCGCTTGAGGAGCCTCTCTGATTGAAATGATATCCATTCTTTCAATAGTTACAGGAGATTGCAGCACACTCTCCTCTACCCGAGAAGCAGAAACAACAATTTCTTGGCCTAAAATTGTGGATTCTTTTAGAACAATCTGAAGATTGGAGACATTTGAATCTGTTATTTCGACCTCTTGACTTGTAAATCCTACCATGGAGAAAATCAGGGTAAGGGGAGGGTCCTGATTGACGCGTAGGGTGAAATTGCCATCCAAGTCAGAAATGGTACCGACTACCTTTCCTTTTACGACAATATTGACACCTACCAGAGTTTCCTTGGTGATGGCTTCAGTTACCTGCCCTGAGATAGTTGTCGTCTGAGCGAAAACTCCAGAAGCACTCAATGAAACCAATGCAATTAGCAGGAATACTGCCTGACATAAACTTTTTGTAAATTTTTGCATAAGGTATATTGGGTTAGTTGTTAATTTCTATTTTAACAAATATTAAATATTTATTATGGCTGAAATTTATAGTAAAATACCAATTATCAATAAAATTCATGAAAATAAATTTTTATGAAGAATTATTTTTTCAAAATGAGATTTTGTAAACCCTCTGATAATTAAAGGAAAATATCAAAAAAAAATAAAAACAAATGCAAAAAATAATTTTCTAGCCAAAGAACTAAAGATGAAATGCAAATAATAATAAAATTGAATAGAGAACTTGTGATAATTTCCTTTTCAAAGTTCAAGTCCAATTCAAAATATTCAACTCAATTTTAGATTTATCGAGCCTTGGTGTCTTTGTTTCATAATTACTTAAACATGTTACAACACGCTAAGACACCATTTATCCAAATTTAATTTTACGATTTATTCGATTTTTAATATATAATTACGCAATCAGAGACTGGCTATTTAATTAATTTAATGTTTTTTTATTTTCTTCATTGACATGCTTGACAAGACGGTCACAGAGATCTTTCATTTCTTCAGCCATGAATTCATCCCCTGTGCTGTTGAGAATCGTCTGACCCATACCCCCCAAAATGTCAATGTAGAACCTTTTCATTTCAGCCACTGACATATCCTCAGTCCATAAATCAATCCTTAATGTACTTTGATTCAAATTGTCCCAAACGTTAAGGCTTATACTTTTGGTTGTTTCAAGACCATCCTCTTCTTTGTCCGATGCATCCCATTGAATACTTTTGGGTAAGTTCTTGTCATCAAGGTCAACTGAAAATTTAATTTCCGATTTTTTCATTTTTTGGCTTTCTAAATTCGATTCAAAACTAGTAAGGAGAATCAATCAGCAATTGATTAAGTTCCCTAAATATTAAACTTTTCAAGTCTGGTGTTTTTGTTTTTCTTCTGATAGGCTCTGACAGGATTGATGATCAATTACATCTAAGCAATTTCAACTGAAATCCATTTCAGGGATTTCTCCGTGAATTACCAGTCTCCCTTCTGTTTTATCCCTGATTTCCTCTACACTTACTCCGGGAGCCCTTTCTAACAACTTGAACCCACCTTCTGGAAGAATATCCAAGACTGCCAAATCAGTCACAATTTTTTTCACACACCTGATTCCAGTAATAGGGAGAGAGCATTCTTTTAAAAGTTTGGATTGACCATCTTTACTGCAATGTTGCATGGCTACTATTATGTTTTCTGCCGAAGCTACCAAGTCCATTGCGCCGCCCATTCCCTTTACCATTTTTCCTGGGATTTTCCAATTGGCGATATCACCGTTTTCAGACACTTCCATTGCCCCAAGGATGGTAAGGTGGACATGTCCGCCCCGAATCATTGCAAAAGATTCTGCAGAACTGAAAAGGGCTGAACCTTTTGCCATGGTAATGGTTTGCTTTCCTGCATTGATCAAATCCGGATCTATTTTGTCTTCTGTTGGAAATGGACCGATGCCCAATAGTCCATTTTCAGATTGCAATACTACTTCAAGATGGTCAGGAATATAATTGGCTACCAAAGTGGGAATACCTATTCCCAAGTTGATGTACTGTCCATTTTTGACTTCTTTAGCAATTCTTTGGGCTATTTGGGTTTTATCCAGCATGAGAGGTTATGTTTTTGTTGTTCAGTTGTCTTGATTCTTAAAATTTTCCTGTCGTAATAAATGTCTCTCCCGTACAGCTGTCGGGATCGACATGACAAGGACAGGTCCTTTTTTTTAGTCTTTGCCTTCTTATGATAATCTGCTAATGTTTATATTATTGGTTCTGATTTCAAATGTCTAATATCTCGCATCTAATTTCTCACCTCTGAAAATCCCTGATACTCGAGGCAGACTTTTTGTCTTGTGTCTTGTTTCTTTTTTCTTGGCTCTTGTCTCTAAACTCTACATTCATACTTTTCTCACCGTCTTCTGCTCTATCCTCTTTTCATATCCTTCACCCTGAAAAATTCTCTGTACATAAATTCCCGGTGTATGGATCTGATTGGGGTCAAGCTCACCGGCCGGAACAAGTTCCTCTACTTCGGCGACAGTGATTTTTCCTGCTGCAGCCATCATAGGATTAAAATTACGGGCAGTTCCCTTAAAAATAAGGTTTCCAGCAGTATCACCTTTCCATGCTTTAACAAATGAAAAATCAGCCTTGAGCCATCTTTCCAATAAATAAAGTTTTCCATCAAATTCTCTTAACTCCTTCCCATCGGCCACTTCTGTTCCTACTCCTGCAGGAGTGTAAAAAGCCGGTATACCAGCTCCTCCTGCCCGGATTCTTTCTGCAAGGGTTCCCTGAGGTAATAATTCAACTTCCAATTCCCCGCTGAGTAATTGTCTTTCAAATTCCGCATTTTCTCCCACATAGCTTGAAATCATTTTCTTTACCATATGCTTTTTCAACATTAGACCTATCCCAAAATCATCTACACCGGCGTTATTGGAAATGCAGGTCAAGCCTTTTAGATCTTTATTCAAAAGTGCTTTTATAGCGTTTTCCGGGATCCCACTTAGTCCGAATCCCCCAAACATCAATACGGAATCCGAAATCACATCCCTGACTGCTTCTGTGGCATTGGCAATGGTTTTGTTGATCATAGGTAAGTTTGTTTAAGTTATAATTGGGCTAATATGCGCTTCGCTTCAGCTTTATCTTTTTCCAACTGATCCTGTAGTGAATCCAAACCTGAAAACCTGATTTCAGGCCTTAAGTAAGATTTGAGGTAGACACATATTCTTTTGTCATATAAATCATCGTTGAAATCGAAAAGATGCACTTCAATAGTCTGAGTAGTGCCGTTTACGGTAGGCCGGTTACCTATGTTCAGCATCCCTTCAAAAGTATTTCCTTCGATCAAAACCATTACGGCGTAAGCCCCGTCACGGGGAATCAATTTATAATCATGGGTAATATGGACATTGGCTGTTGGAAATCCTATCGATCTACCAAGCTGTTGCCCTTTGATTATGATACCGTTCAGGTCATAATCTCTCCCCAGATATTCATTGGCAATGGAAACATTTCCCTCTTCCAGTGCTTTTCTTATTTTGGTACTGGAAACCCCCACATTGTCTACATCCTCCCGCGATATTTCTTCCAATTCAAAACTATACTTGTCAATATTTGCCTTAAGATAGTCAAAACTCCCTTCCCTGTTTTTGCCAAACCTATGGTCATATCCTATGACTAATTTACGGGTTTGAATTTTATCTATCAGGATATTTTGGATAAACTGTTCAGAAGTCAATTCTGAAAACTCTTTTGTAAATGGAATTGTAAGCAAATGGTCTATCCCCATTCCTTTCAAGAGCTTTGTCTTTTCTTCAAAAGTTGTCAGCAAGCGCAGATTATGTTCTTCAGGGTGAAGGATCAATCTTGGATGAGGCCAAAAAGTAACCAAGACGGTTTCACCATTGATTTCATCTGCAATTTGTCGGATTCTGTTCAATATTTTTTGGTGTCCAAGATGTACACCATCAAAAGTTCCACTTGTGACCACCGGATTGACTAGCTTTCCAAAATGCTCTATGCCTTCATAGATTTTCATTCTGCCTATCTTTGATTATTTTGATCAAATCCAATAATTCGTAAGCCTCATCTAATTTGAATTCCCCGATCCTTGTACGGGTCAAGGCGGACATGTAAGCACCGACTTTCAGTATTTCTCCCAAATCTCTTGCCAAGCTACGGATGTAGGTGCCTTTGGAACAGACAATCCTAAAATGTACTTCGGGATTTTCAAATCCGGTAACCTCGAACGCTGATACGGTTACGGGTCTTGCTTCCATTTTTACTTCCAAGCCTTTTCTTGCCGACTCATAAACTCTTTTTCCATCGATTTTGATAGCTGAGTGCATGGGAGGAACTTGTAGAATATTTCCGGTCAACTTAGCTGCGGCCGATTTTACTTGCTCAAGGGTAATATTTGTGGGGTCTGCGACATCAATTACTTCCTTTTCAAGGTCAAAACTTTCGGTTGTTTTTCCCAATACAAATGTCCCTGTGTATTCCTTTTCCTGAGCCATAAAGGACTCGATGGATTTGGTCTTCTTTCCGGCACAAACTATCAAAAGGCCTGTAGCTAAGGGGTCCAAAGTCCCTGCATGCCCTACTTTTTTAATTTTAAGTGCATTTCTGACTTTTTTAACTACATCAAAAGAAGTCCATTGATAAGGTTTGTTGATTAGAAATACTTCTCCGTAAGGTTCCTCTTGCATACTATGAGTATATTCCTGCAAAGATGGCTATCAGTCCCACAATGGTACAATAGATAGCAAAATAGGTCAATTTACTTTTCCTTACCAGTTGTATCATCCAAGTGCAGGCGAAAAAACCGGAAATAAAGGCAGCTACAAATCCCGCTGATAGGTATCCAAAACTAGCTTCATTATAAGTCAAAGCTCCATCGAGGATGTCTTTGGCGATCTTCCCAATAATCAATGGGACTACCATAAGGAAAGAAAATCTCGCCGCTTTGTTTTTGTCTATTCCCAATAGGACAGAGGTGGAAATTGTAGCACCAGATCTGGAAATTCCAGGCAGCATAGCAACAGCCTGAGAAAGACCAATCAGAACCGAATTTCTAAATCCTACCGGTTTTCCTGTGTTTTTGGCACGGTCTGCCAAAAATAATAAGATGGCAGTTACCAAAAGCATGAATCCAACAAAAGTGATTTTTCCTCCGAAAAACTGTTCTAATTCTTCTTCAAAGAATAAACCGACAATGACAGCTGGGATCATAGAAAGAATGATTTTTACTGTAAACTGGGTTTCCTCATTCCATTGAAATTTGATTAATCCTTCAATAATTTCAACTATATCTTTTCTGAAGACAACAAGAGTTGCCAAAGCGGTTGCAAAATGAAGAACGATTGTAAACATCAGACTTTCCTCAGGGATTTTGTCATCACCAAGAATAGCAGACCCTATTTCCAAATGACCACTGGAAGAAACAGGTAAAAATTCAGTAAGCCCTTGGACAATCCCCAAGATGATGGCGTCAATAATTTCCATAAAAGATTATTTCTTTTCAGATCGGTAAAAAATCGCATAAAATTGAAAAAGGAATCCTGCTAAGGTAACTATAGGGCCCAAAGTCAACCCAAGAAATCCAAAACCATGAGGCGCGCTGTCGAGGCCAATAATAGTAAAGCCAAGTATAATGATGCCTATTCCGATCAGCATGAGGATATAATTCGTTTTTGTGAAAGCAAAATGCGGGTTGTTCATATTCAATATAATTCGTCCAATGACATGTTTAAATATTTGTTGACGGCTTGCAGGGTACTTAAAACAGAGAGTAGAACCCCAATAAGAAGCAATGAACCAAAAAGACCGTATAATAAATTGTAATCCTGAAGTAAAGCAAAGCCATCAATATTGGCTTTTGTATATTCGATGATACCGAATAATAAAACAGATGCTATCAATCCGGCCAAAATGCCGAATACAAAGGCTCTTCCCAAAAAAGGTCTTCTTATAAATCCTCTTGTGGCTCCAACTAACTGCATACTTCGAATCAGAAACCTTTGTGAGAAAAGCGCTAATCTGATGGTGTTGTTAATCAGCATGATTACAGTAAATACCAAGATCAAAATAAACCCACCCATTACAATAGCTACTTTAAACAGATTCTGATTGATTGACTCAACCAAGTCAGCCATATACGTCACTTCAAAGACACCTTCCAGAGAATTGATTTCCTTTACGATCTCCTCTATCAATTCACTGGTCTGAAATTCTTCTGCAATAGATATTGTATAACTGTCTCTAAGTGGATTATCATCTAAAAATCTTGCGAAATCTTCCCCTGTGCTTTCCAGAAAAGATTGGGCAGCTTCTTCCTGAGAGATAAAGGAAATGGCTTTTTCATTGTCTTTTTCTAGAATATAGGGTTTGGATTCCAAAAATGCTCCGATTTTAGTCTTTTCAGATTCAGAAAGGTTTTTGTTTAAAAATATCTGTATTTCTATATTTTCTCTGATGATACTTGTCAAAGTTTTGGCTTGGATCACGATTACTCCAAAAAGTCCCAAAATAAATAAAGATAAAGTGGTACTGAAAAGGACTGAGATGAATTTGAACCTTCCCAGTTTTGTTTTTTTTCTCGGACTTATCCTCATGTTGTTGTTTTAAATTGGGTCAAAATTAAACAGCTTGGCTTATTAAACCAATCTTAATCATGGAAATTGACAGGAATAACTTTTTTCTCTGCAATTACATAGGCTTTATCATTTTTACCGCATTTCATCCTATACAATCCCGTGAATCTTCCGAATGCCGGCAGGATGATCTGATTGGTGGATACAAAGAAGCAGGGCAGGGTGAGTTTTTGCTTTGCCGTACCATATAACGAGATGCCGGGATGTATGTGGCCGCATAGGTTGATCTTTTCTGTAGGGATATTTGCCAATGGTTCATGAGATAAAATCATCTGACCTAAGTCTAATCTTTCTGTGTGGACCTGCCAAATGTCAGAACGGTAAACCTCCTTGGGTAGTATGTCATGATTACCTTTGATAAGATGAAAGTTGGTTTCAGGATGGTATTCAGCAAAAGTCTCAAGGTCGTTCCATGCTATGTTCCAATCACTGTGGAACAAATCCCCCAAAAAGTACAGATGCTCTGGATTGTATTTTTGAATCAGTACTTGAATGGTCATTAAATCTCCTATATGTAATTTCTCGGAAACAGGAATTCCTGCTTTTCTAAAATGAGCTGCTTTACCAAAATGAGGGTCTGCAATCAAGATTGACCTGTAGGCATCAAGATATATGGCTTTTTCAGGAAGAAGCTGTAGGCTGAGTCCTCCCCATCGCAACTGATATCCATACATATTTTTCAAAGTCCCCATCTTTTTTTAAATGTAATTCGCCTAAAAACCATTGTATTATATATTTCGTCAAACATTTGAGCCAATTTTCGTTTATTAAACAAATAATTTCATTTTAATTAATGGACAAATTAAAACCAAATTGACTATGAACAGGTATTATTTGATTTTCACTTTCCTGTTTTTTTCAGGAATTTCCCTTACAGCCTTTTCCCAAGATGCTGATGCTATTGTAGGAAAGTGGTACAATACCGAAAAAGATGCCCAAGTGGAGATATTTAAAGAAGGGGATAAATTTTCCGGAAAAATCATTTGGCTTAAGGATCCAAAAGATGATGCCGGAAAGCCGAAGGTAGATTTGAATAACTCAGATGTTTCAAAACGTCAAAGACCTATCATTGGGATGAAACTTCTTGAGAATTTCGAATATAATGGAGGTACATGGGAAGAGGGAACTATTTATGACCCGAAAAACGGAAAAACCTATTCCTGTATTATTAAGAAAAAAGACAATAAAACCCTTGAAGTCAGAGGGTATGTGGGCATTTCCTTAATTGGAAGGACAGTGGAGTGGACGAAGGCAGAGTAAATTGATTTTAGATTTAAGACTTATGATTTTTAATTTATCATTTATCACAAATCAGTTAATAAAATAATCAACCCCAAATCCCTACGGGCACAATTTCCAGTACATGCCCAAAAGGATCTTCAAAATAAAAGCTTGTCTGTTGATTACGCCACTCTTGTTCATGGGTAATGATGATACCTTTTTCCAACAAAACGGATTTAGTTTTGAGGTATTCCTTTTTGCTCACTTCAAAGGCCACGTGCTGTTTGCCAATGGCATAATGAGGGGGGAGATTTTCTTCTTCTTTGGTAACCTCAGGGATAAAACATAACAAAACTGATGAACCACATCTGAAAAAAATATGACGATTTTCAACTTTAGAGATGATAGGCATTTCTAAAATTTCTCCGTAAAAGTTTTCCGCTAAATCAAGATCAGAGATATAAAGGCAGGTTTCTTTGATTTGGGTATAATTCATTGTAAAAATTACAAAAAAACAATCCTTCCTTCAATCTGAATGTGGGGTATTGCTTTATACTTTTTTAATGTTTTGATTTTATGACTTAAACGGCAACAATTGGTGAAACGAGATTATTAATTTAAATCAATCCCCTTATATTGTAGTTTGAAAAAAAATATGAGATATAAACTTCACCTTTCCGCTCTTTTGTTTTTGTCCTTATTGGTTTTGACCTGCTGCAAAGAGGAAGCAAAAGAATCCATTGATTCTAAAAAGACCTTTGCTGTGAGCGACAAAATCAAATCATTTGAACTGCCTTCCGAAATAGGCCATTTCAATATGCAATCTTTTCAGGATGAAAACTCCTTTCTCTATTTTTTTGATTATAAGACCAATTGGCTTTTGATTTATTCTTTGGAAAATGATCAGTTGGAAAAACATTTGGATTTTGAAATGGAAGGCCCTAATGGACTTGGGGGAAATGTTCTGGCGTTTTATGCAGAAAATCCGGACGAGCTATATTTCTCCACGGGTGCCAACACGATCTTAAAGTATGATGGTAAAGGAAACCTTCAGGAAAAGCTTTCTTTGGATACAAGATCACTCGAGGAGGATGGTATAAGTTTGTTTTCGAATATTTTTATCAAAAATGGAAATGATTTTTATTTCGCTGCATTCCCGATGGTTTTTGAATGGACTACAATAAGCCCTGAGGAATTGACTAAAATGCCCAATCTTGTGAAATACAATTTGAATGAGAAAGAATTTCTTCCAATGAGCTACTTTCCTAAGGAGTTTGTAGGCACTAATCTCAACAAATCCATATTTCCACTTCTAAGTAAAGATCCAAACGGGTCTCCCATGATAAATATGAATTTCAGGAATATTTACCACTTTAAGGATGGAGAAATCATTTCATCCCCAGCGGCACATTCTAAATTTCCTCATGACCCGCCATTGTCGTCCAGCCCTAATATGTTTGAAGATATGCCTGAAATCATGAGAATGGTAAGCTATACTGATATCTATACCTCATTGATTTATCTGGCAGATTTGGATCTTATTGTGAGGGTGGCAAAGTTTGAAGATATACCAAAAGATCAGTTTAGCCCTGAGACCCATATTGCGTCCAAGTGGGGTTTGGTTTTTTTGGATTCGGAATTTAATAAAATAGGGGAGTTGGAACTAGAGGAAAACCAATTTAACGGAACTTACATTTTTGGGAATCAGGAAGGAATTTGGGTTTCCACAGATCACCCTGATAACCCTGAACTCTCAGAGGATTTTTTAAAGTTTAGGTTGATTGAGGTAGGAGGTTGATGAATTTTTGACTCAATTATATAGCTTTCGGATTCGATTCCATATCTCGGGTATTTATGGATATTGGATATTTGTGGATATTGATGTGTAGGTTAAGCGGTCAGTGGGTTAGCTTTCTTGATTCTTGGCATTCCAATACTCGGAGCAAGCTTTTTTTCTTGTGTTCTGCGCAGCAATTGATGTCTCTCCCGAACAGCTTTCTGGATCGACATGACAAGGAGAAGTCTTTGTAAATATTGTAGGAATTATAATCACAATGCATCATTATGCGGTTCGAATCTTTTATCCCGGCTCTTGCATTTTGTTTCTTGATTCTTTGCTCTAGAATCTCACATCTCGCATCTCGCATCTACTATCCATTACCCTCTAAATAAAACCCTTGCAAAATATATTGCAATTGCCCGTATTCAATCAGGAAGGCATCATGGCCGTATGATGAGTGGATTTCATGATAGGAACCTCTTTGAACATGTTTGGCAATAAATTGGGATTCTTCCTTTAAAAATAAAAGATCCCGGTCCACTCCAATAGCCAATACTTTGGAAGGTATTTCTGAAAGGGCCTTTTCCATTCCGCCTCTTCCTCTCCCAATATCATGGCTATCCATGGCCTTGCTCAGCACCCAATAAGAAAATGCATTGAAGCGATTGGCCAATTTTTGTCCCTGATATCTGAGATAGGATGAAATTCGGAAATTGTCCAGTTTCTCTTCTTGGTCAGACTGTTTCAAGGCAAAATCTTCAGGATGTCTGTAAGACAGCATGGCAATGGCTCTAGCTGCTTCCAATCCCTTTTTTCCGGCATCGGGATGGGTTTGTCCCCAAGTGCTGTCTGCTTCGATGGCCATGCGCTGTGTTTCATTGAATCCAATGGTCCAAGGGGAAGTTTTGGGATTTGAAGCAAGAATAATGGTGTTTTTGACTTTATTTTGAAGCAGGTGTGCCCATTCCAATGCAACTTGTCCACCAAGTGAACCACCAATTACCGTATTGATCTGGGAAATCCCCAAATGTTCGCGCAGCTTGTCTAAAGAGGCTGCAAGGTCTCTGGTACTGAGGTTGGGGAAATTGTAGTAGAAAGGTTTACCTGTGTGAGGATTAACAGAGAGCGGGTTTGTAGAACCATAACAGGAACCCAATAAATTGGCACAAACAATAAAGTATTTGGTGGGATCATAAAACTTATCTTCACCCACGATTCCATTCCACCATTCCTGCACATTGGCATCTCCGGTAAGCGCATGGATTACCCAAACCACATTGTCTTTTGAAGTTGTTAAATGTCCTTGGGTGGTAAAGGCAATATCAAATCCGGGGAGTGACTCTCCGGATTCCAGTTCAAATACGCTTTCATGCCTGTAGGTTTCCTGCACCATATCTATAATCAGGTAATTACTTTCTAAATTCATTTTACTAAACTATGTCATAAAACCTGTCAGGTCTCGAAGATCTGACAGGTTTTTGGTCTTTTTAATTATAAGCATCAGGCAATACTTTCAAAAGCTTGCTGCAAATCTGCTTTGATATCTTCTATGTGTTCGATTCCCAAAGAAATCCTTAATAGAGTAGGGGTGACGCCCGCTGCAATCTGTTCGGCTTCACTCAATTGTTGGTGGGTGGTAGCAGAAGGTTGAATGATCAAAGTTTTGGCATCGCCAACATTCGCCAAGTGTGAAATCAATTTTAGATTATTGATAAAATGGGAAGTGCTTTCCTTACTGCCCTTCAGTTCAAAACTCAAGACTCCCCCAAAACCATTGGGAAGATATTTTAAAGCCAATGAATGGTACGGGGAAGATTTTAAACCCGGGTAATTCACTTTTTTTACCTTTGGGTGTTTTTCCAACCATTCGGCGATTGATAAAGCATTGTCTACAGTTCTCTGTACACGTAGAGAGAGTGTTTCCAAACCTTGTAATAAAAGGAAGGAATTGAATGGACTCAAGGCTGGTCCAAAATCCCTTAATCCTTCAACTCTCGCCCTGATGGCAAACGCAATATTGGGCAGACCCAAGGGATTGTTGTCCCCAAAAATTTCCCAGAATTTCAATCCATGATATCCTTCGGATGGTTCGGTGAATTGCGGAAACTTTCCGTTTCCCCAGTTGTAATTTCCGCCATCCACGATGATACCACCGATTGAAGTGCCATGTCCACCGATCCATTTGGTAGCAGAAGCAGTTACAATATTGGCACCATGTTTTAGGGGTTGGAATAGATAGCCACCTGCACCAAATGTATTGTCTACAATCAAAGGCAGGTCATGCTTTTTTGCCAAAGCAGCAAGGGATTCAAAATCAGGAATATTGAATTCTGGATTTCCGATAGTTTCCAGGTAAATGGCTTTTGTTTTGTCATCTATAAGGCTTTCAAAATCACTGGCCTGATTTCCTTTGGCAAATCTGGCTTCGATACCTATCCTTTTAAATGCGACTTTGAATTGATTATAGGTGCCACCATACAAAAAGGATGTGGAAACAAAGTTTTCACCTGCTTGGAGGATATTGTTCAGGGCCAAAAACTGGGCTGCTTGTCCTGATGCTGTAGCCAAAGCGGCTACTCCACCTTCCAAAGCGGCCATTCTCTGCTCGAACACATCCGTGGTCGGGTTCATAATACGGGTGTAGATGTTTCCGAATTCTTTTAGTGCAAATAAGTTTGCTCCGTGGTCTGCTGAATTGAATACATAGGAAGTGGTCTGATAAATGGGAACAGCCCTTGAATTGGTTGTAGGGTCAGGCGCCTGTCCGGCATGCAGCTGTAAGGTTTCAAATCGATAAGTTGACATAATTGATGTTGTTTATAGGTTATGGGTTACTTGAACATTTAATTTAATGAAACCGATAGGTTAAATAGGGAAAAAGTAATGCTATATTTCAGCACATCGAGCAGCAAGGACACCAACACCTATATGGTGTGCGTTTACTTTTGCTTAGGACTTTGAAATTTGGATTTTTTTTGATCTCCTTCATCATGTCTGGAATTTATAGTTCCAAAAGGGAACATACCCATTTGGCAGGAATTGGCACCTTTTCAACGAATCGAATGGTTGCCAGAGGGTCATCGAGCCTGTCTCTTACCTCTTCTGTATAAATCCCAACGCTTGGTAAAAAGTGAAAGGATAGTACAAATTAAAAACCGAATGCTTGGATTTGCAAGGGAATGGAGGATTAATTTTCTAAACCAAAGCAGGATTGTGTATTAAGATTTTGTGTTTAAAAAATTATAGAGAGAAACCTTAGGGTTGTAGGTATTTGAGGGCAAAAAATCATCTGGCGGAGCAGGTATTCAGGCTTTAAAGGTCTAAATGAATTTGCTTATTGGTAAACCAAGGATATTATTCCAATTGCCATTTGGAAATAATAGAAGGGACTTTTTCAATCAGGAATAAACTGCAGGAGTTCGTCCAGTTCTTTATCAGTAAGGTTTTCCTTGTCGGACTTATCGTAGATAGATGGCAAGAA